>NZ_JBHTFM010000001.1:0-475661 GCF_042674865.1 Kineococcus sp. GCM10028916
TGTTGTGGTGTTCGCGTCCATTGTGTGGTTCTCGGGAGAGAACTCGAACATGCACCATCTGCTTTTGTCCCACCTTCGGTGGGGTTGGGGTGGGTGGGGTGTGGTTTGATCCTGGCCTTTGTGGTCCGGTGGTCATAGCGGTGGGGAAACGCCCGGTCTCATTCCGAACCCGGAAGCTAAGCCCACCAGCGCCGATGGTACTGCTCGGGAGACTGGGTGGGAGAGTAGGTCACCGCCGGCCACTCACTCTTTGTGGTGGGTAAGCGTGTGGGGAGTAGCCCTTGTCGGGGTTGCTCCCCACACGTGTTTCTGAACCCGTTTCAGGGTGAAACAATCGATCCTGCGCTGTTCTCAGCGCAAGCGCAGGACGGTCCCCGCGAGCGGCTTGGGGCGGAAGGACGTCGTCTTCCTCCCGAGGCTGCTGCCTCCGCGGACGAGCTCCTGGAGCGCCGGCACCCGGGGTTTGGGCAGGAAGACCGCGGCGCGGTCGCCGAGGGTCGACCAGATCGCGCCGGCGTCGGGTCGGTAACGCACGTCGGAGTTGCCCGTGCCGAACCCCCGCACGACCGTGTCGACCCACGCGCCACTACCGACCGTCGTCCCGGTGGCGGGCGGGCACTCGACCACGACGGCGTCTCCGTCGCAGACCACCAGAGCCTGCTCGAACCCCAAGGCGTCCGTGATGAGGGCGACTCCCGTGGCGTCCTTCGCCACGACGTCGCGTCGTCGGGGGGCTCGTCGAAGAACCTCCTGAGCGGCTGCCCGCGGCAGGACCCGGTGCAGCGCGCGGAGGTCGACCGGTTCGATCGCGTCGTCGGCGACCGCGACCAGCAACGAGTGCGGGGTCCCGTCGCGTTGCGCGGCTCGGAGGACTGCCGCGTAGCGGTGGTGCCCATCGGCGATGAGGAACCGGTGCGTTGCCGAGGCCGCGGTGAGTTCCGCAAGCACATCGGGGTCGTTGAGCTGCCAGACCTCCACGTGGCACCGGTCGTTCTCCGCGACCTCGACCCGCCGACCGAGCGAGGCCGGGTCGGTCCAGGACAGCGGCCAGGGATGCCTGTCGACCACGAGGACGGGCTCGGAATCCACACCCGTCGTCTCCAGCCGTTCCAGCCTCGCGGTGACGGCCTGCTCGAAGACGCCCTCGTGCGGATGCACGCGGTCGTCGTGCGCGGACACGTCGAGCTGCCCCGTCAGGAAGTGCTGCACACGTCCGTCCTGCTCCTGGCGCACGACGTAGAAGCTGGGTTCGTCCTGGACCAGCGCTCCCTCGTCCAACCACCGTTGCACGGCGCGGCCGGGGCCGGCGTCGTACTCGGGGCGTTCCAGGTGGGTCACGACGTAGCGCGAGGACGCCAACAGAGCTGTCCGCGTGCTGCGGTCCAGTTCGGTGTGCGGTGGGGCCAGCAGTGAGGCGAGTGGGCCAGCGACGACCGGGTCGTAGCGCAGGCCGGGGAACGGCCAGAGCAGAGGACCTGGTGACTCGGCTGGTCGCGACGGTGATCCTGGTCGGGCACGCGTTCCCGTGCGTGCGTCCTCCACCCGTCGCATCCTACGGTCGGAGCAGTCGTCGACCGCTCCACCCCTGATCGCGAGGAGGTCCACCGTGTCCCAGAGCTCTCCGGAGGGGGACGGAGACCGCTCGAGCGGGCGTCCCAGTGGGGGGACCTACGAGTGGCTCCACCGCGGTCTCGCCTTGCTCGCAGCCGGTGAAGCCGCTGCGGCGGCGACGTTGCTGGCCCGGGCCCACGGCGAGGAACCGAGCTCGACCGGAGTCCTGGAGGCCCTGGCCAGGGCCCAGTACGACTCCGGTGACGTGGCAGGAGCGGCGCAGTCCTTCCGGGACCTCGCCGTCGCCCGGCCGGCCGACGACTACGCTCACTTCGGGCTGGGTCTCTGCCTCAGCCGCCTCGGACGGTTCGGCCTCGCAGCCGAACACCTGGCCATGGCGCACGCCATGCGTCCGGACCGTCCGGAGTACGCCGACCGCCTTCGACAGGTCCGCGCCACGATCGCGGCGCGCCAGATCCCGGGGAGTCCGTGAGCACCACCCTGTCCGCCAGTACCGGTTCCCTCCTCGACGACCACGACGTCCTGCTGCTCGACCTCGACGGTGTCGTCTACGTCGGGCCGGATGCCGTCCCGCACGCCGTCTCCGCCCTCGAGGTCGCCGTCGCGGCGGGACTCCGTCTCGGGTTCATCACCAACAACGCCTCCCGGACCCCGGCGACCGTCGCGGGCCACCTGCGCGACCTCGGCGTCCCCGCCGCCGACGAGGACGTCGTCAACTCCGCTCAGGCCGCCGCCGACCACCTCGCCGCCGAACTGCCTCCCGGTTCGGCGGTGCTGCTCGTCGGGGGCACCGGACTGCGCGTGGCGTTGGAGGACGTGGGACTGCGCCCCACCGAGGAGCGCACCGAGGCCGTCGCCGTCGTCCAGGGGTTCTCCCCGGACCTGAGCTGGGCCCAGCTCGCCGAAGCGACCCACGCGGTCCGCTCGGGTCTGCCGTGGGTCGCGACGAACCTCGACGCGACGGTGCCGACCCCGGGAGGCCCCGCACCGGGCAACGGACTGCTGGTGGACCTCGTCGCCCGCGCAGCGGGGCGGGCCCCGGACGTCGTCTGCGGCAAGCCGGAGCGCGCCCTCTTCGACGCGGCCGTGCAACGGTTGGGGGCGAAGAACGCCCTCGTCATCGGGGACCGCCTGGACACCGACCTGCAGGGAGCGCGCACCGCCGGCCTCCCCGGTCTGCTCGTCCTCACCGGCGTGACCGGGGTCGGGGAACTCCTCGCGGCGAAGCCGCACGAGCGACCCGGGCACGTCAGCCACGACCTGCAGGGCCTCGCCGACGTGCACCCCGCGGTGGAGGTCGTGCAGCGCCCCCACGGGGCCCTCGCGACCTGTCGTGAGGCGCAGGTCGAGGTGGACCGTGGGTCGCTGGTCGTCCGCGCCGGCGAGGTCGGTCCGGACGGGCTCGACGTGCTGCGGGCAGCCGCCGCAGCCGTCTGGGCCGGCGTGGACGCGGGGCTCGACGTCGACCTCGCTGCCGCGGTCGAGGCGCTCGACGGACTGGTCGAACAGCCGGTCGAACGCGCGGCTGTGGACGACGTCCCCGAGCGCGTCGGACCGGGCTTGTAGCGTGGCGCCCGTGATGAACCCCGAGGACGTTCGCAGCCAGGCGCCGAAGCCCGGTCCGTCCCCGCGCTCGACCGCCCACGACGAGGCGCTCGATCACGCCCTCGCCCGGCTCGACGGCCTCGAGGCCGTCAGCGTCCACGACCACGTGGACGTCTACACCGCCGTCGACCTCGCCCTGCGCGAGCGGTTGGCTGCGACGGAGGGATGACGGTGGCCGTCCGCAGGCTCCGCCTCGACGCAGAACTGGTGCGTCGTGGTCTGGCCAGGTCGCGTGAGCACGCGACCGAACTGGTGACTGCAGGTCGCGTGCGCGTCGGCGGCGCGACCGCGGCCAAACCCGCCACCCAGGTCGACGTCGCCGCCGCGATCCTCGTCGAGGAGGTCACGGTCGAGGACGAGTACGTCTCCCGGGGTGCCCACAAGCTCGTGGGCGCCCTCGACGCGTTCGCCGTCGACGTCACGGGGCGTCGCTGTCTCGATGCCGGCGCCAGCACCGGCGGCTTCACCGACGTCCTGCTCCGGCGGGGCGCCGGGCACGTCGTCGCGGTCGACGTCGGTTACGGCCAGA
Source organism: Kineococcus sp. GCM10028916 (assembly GCF_042674865.1). Classification (NCBI taxonomy): domain Bacteria; kingdom Bacillati; phylum Actinomycetota; class Actinomycetes; order Kineosporiales; family Kineosporiaceae; genus Kineococcus; species Kineococcus sp. GCM10028916. The sequence goes on from NZ_JBHTFM010000001.1 coordinate 3,707, forward strand.
TCGCCTGGTCGCTGCGCACCGACGACCGCGTGACGGTCGTGGAGCGCACCAACGTCCGCACCCTCGAACCCGAGGTCGTCGCTCCGGCGCCTTCGCTGGTCGTCGCCGACCTGTCCTTCATCTCCCTGACGCTCGTCCTGCCCGCGCTGGTGCGGTGCGTCACTCCCGAGGCGGAACACGTGCTCATGGTCAAACCGCAGTTCGAAGTCGGCCGCGACGCGCTCGGCGCGGGGGGCGTGGTCCGCAGCGCTGAGCTGCGTGCCGGCGCCGTCCGGACGGTCGCGGCGGCCGCGGCCACCCTCGGCCTGGGGGTGCGCGGCGTCGCCGCGAGCCCGCTCCCCGGCCCCTCCGGCAACGTCGAGTACTTCCTGCACCTGAGTGCGGGTGCGCCCGCCCTGGACGAGGACGACCTCGCCCGGGCGATCGCCGAGGGCCCCCAGGCGGGGTTGTCGTGACCGGGCGACCGGCGGTCGTCCCGCAGGCGGAGCGTTCCGTCCTGGTGCTCGCCCACACCGGTCGGTCCGAGGCGGTGTCCGCGCTGACCAAGGTGGTGCACCGCTTCCACGAGGCGGGGATCCGCACCCTGATGACCCCGGACGAGGCGTCGGCGCTGAGCGTCGACGACCGCGCGCTGGTTGAGGAGTGCGACCTCGAGGGTGCCGTCCTCGGGGCCGAGATGGTCATCGTCCTGGGTGGGGACGGCACGATCCTGCGGGCCGCCGAGCTCGTCCGCGGCACCGACACGACACTGCTCGGGGTCAACCTCGGCCACGTCGGCTTCCTCGCAGAGGCCGAACGCGAGGAGATCGTCGGGACCGTCACGCGTGTCGTCGCGGCCGACTACCGCGTCGAGGAGCGCATGACCCTCGACGTGCAGGTCGTCCTCGACGGTCAGGTCGTGGCCTCGTCGTGGGCGGTGAACGAGGTCTCGGTCGAGAAGGCCAACCGCGAGCGGATGCTGGAGCTCGTCGTCGACGTCGACGGTCGACCGCTGAGCACGTTCGGCGCCGACGGGGTCATCGCGGCGACACCGACGGGTTCGACCGCCTACGCGTTCTCCGCCGGGGGCCCCGTGGTCTGGCCCGAGGTCGAGGCGCTGCTCGTCGTCCCGATCAGCGCGCACGCCCTCTTCGCCCGGCCGCTGGTCATCGCCCCCACCTCCGTCGTGGGGATCGAGGTCCTGCCGGGGATGGGTGACGGCGGGGTCCTGTGGTGCGACGGTCGACGGACGTTCGCGGCCCCGGCCGGTGCACGCGTCGAGGTCCGTCGTTCGCCCCAGACGATCCGGCTGGCGCGGTTGAGCTCCGGCAGCTTCACCGACCGGCTCGTGGCGAAGTTCGGCCTGCCCGTCCAGGGCTGGCGGGGTCCGCGCTCGAGCGAGGACGGGTGACGGCGTGATCGAGGAGATGCACATCCGCTCCCTGGGGGTCATCCGCGACGCGCGGCTCCCGCTGGGGCCCGGGCTCACCGTGATCAGCGGGGAGACCGGCGCGGGCAAGACGATGGTCGTGACCGGCCTCGGGCTGCTCATGGGGGAGCGCGCCGACGCCGGAGCCGTTCGCGCGGGCGACGACGCCGCCGTCGTCGAGGGCCGGATCCAGGTCCCCGAGGACGGTGCCGTCGCGGCCCGCACCCGCGAGGCGGGCGGCGAGGTGGACGAGGGTGAGCTCCTGCTCGTCCGGACCCTCTCGGCGACCGGTCGCAGCCGGGCCCACGTCGGTGGTCGCAGCGCCCCCGTCGGGGTGCTGGCCGAGATCTCCGAGCACCTCATCGCCGTGCACGGTCAGACCGACCAGCTCCGGCTGCGCTCGGGGGCGCAGCAGTTGCGCGTCCTGGACGCCTTCGCCGGACCGGTCGTGGCGAAGGACCTCGCTGAGTACCAGCAGGTCCACGCCCGCTGGCGGACCCTCACCGCCGAGCACGACCACGTCGCCGGCCACTCCGCCGAGCGGGCCCGCGAGGCGGAGCTGCTGCGACTGGGTCTGGAGGAGGTGGAACGCGTCGATCCCCAGCCCGAGGAGGACGTGGCCCTGCGCGAGGAGTCCGACCGCCTCGCCCACGTCGAGGTCCTCCGGGAGGCCGTCTCGACGGCCCACGAGGCGCTGACCGGAGAGGCCAGCGGGGGAGACGGGAGCGGGGAGGGCGGCGCCGACGCCCGGGTCGACAGCGCCCGTCGCGCCCTGAGCCAGGCCGGCGACCACGACCCGACGCTGTCCGGGTTCGCGGCCCGCGCCGGGGAGGTCTCCTACCTGCTGGCGGACCTCGCGACCGAGGTCGCGGCCTACGCGCAGTCCCTCGAGGCCGACCCGTTGCGCCTCGCCGTCGTCCAGGAACGCCGTGCGCAGCTGACGGCACTGGTGCGTCGCTACGCGGCCGACTCGTCCGAGGGTGTCGCGGGAGTGCTCCGGTGGGCGGGGGGCGCGGCGGAGAGGCTGCTCGACCTCGACGACGACGGCCGGCTGGAGACGCTGGCCAAGGAACGCGACGAGCTCGAGGGGCAGCTGCGCGCCCTGGCCGCTCGACTCAGCGCCGCCCGCAGGGCCGCTGCGTCGACGCTGGAGGAGCGGGTGGCGAGCGAGCTCACCGCGCTCGCCATGCCCAGCGCCCGCATCGAGGTCGCCGTCCACACCGGCCACGACCTCGGTCCGTGGGGGTGCGACAGCGTCGAGCTGCTCCTCGCCGCGCACTCCGGGGCGACCCCACGACCGCTGTCGCGCGGTGCCTCCGGCGGTGAGCTGTCCCGGGTGATGCTGGCCCTCGAGGTCGTCCTGGCCGGGACCGATCCCGTGCCGACCATGGTCTTCGACGAGGTCGACGCGGGTGTGGGTGGCCGCGCCGCGGTCGAGATCGGCCGACGGCTGGCGCGGCTGGCGCGCACGACCCAGGTCGTCGTCGTCACCCACCTCGCCCAGGTCGCCGCCTTCGCCGACAGCCACCTCACGGTCGTCAAGACCGACGACGGCAGCGTCACCGAGTCCGGGGTGGTGCGTCTCGACGACGAGGGACGCGTCACCGAACTCGCCCGGATGCTCTCCGGCAGCGGGTCGGGGACCGCTCGCGCGCACGCCGAGGAGCTCCTGAACTCCTCGCGTGCGGAAGCGGTGCAGGAGACCGGGGACGGGCGCACGAGCAGGTCGCGTCCGGCGCGTGCGGCACGGGGCGGTCCTGCACCCGTGGGACGATCGGGCACTGCTGCGCGGAAGCCGCGTGGGCGTGCGACGTAGGGGTGGAGGAGTTCGACGGTGATCAGGCGGCGACGAGCGCGCGGTGACGCGGCCGGAGCCGAGTCGAACGGAACGACCGGCACCCTCGACGTGGTGAAGGGGACGGCGCGGGTGGACCGCCGGACCAAACGGCTCACCAAACGCCTCAAACCCGGCGACGTCGCCGTCATCGACCACCTCGATCTCGACCGGGTCTCCGCCGAGGCGCTCGTCGCCTGCCACCCGGCCGCCGTCGTGAACGCCTCCCGCAGCACCTCCGGCCGCTACCCGAACCTGGGACCGGGGATCCTCGTCGAGGCCGGCATCCCCGTCATCGACGAGGTCGGGGACGACGCCATGACCGCGCTCGTCGAGGGTGCGAAGCTCCAGCTCGACGACGACGTCGTCCGCGTCGACGGGCACGTCGTGGCCCGCGGACGCCGGTTGACCCCCGAGGTCGTCGCCGCGGACATGGAGGTCGCCCGTGCGGGTCTGTCGTTGCAGTTGGAGGCCTTCGCGGCGAACACGATGGAGTACCTGCGCCGCGAGCGCGACCTCCTGCTCGACGGTGTCGGGGTGCCCGACATCCGCACCGACCTCGACGGTCGGCACGTCCTCATCGTGGTCCGCGGGTACCACTACAAGGAGGACCTGGTCACGCTGCGGCCCTACATCCGCGAGTACAAGCCGGTCCTCATCGGGGTGGACGGGGGCGCCGACGCGATCCTCGAGGCCGGGTACAAACCCGGCCTGATCGTCGGTGACATGGACTCCGTCTCGGACGCGGCGCTGCGCTGCGGCGCCGAGGTCGTCGTGCACGCCTACCGCGACGGGCGTGCGCCCGGTCTTGAACGGGTCCGGTCGCTGGGCATCGACGCGGTCGTCTTCCCCGCCACCGGGACCAGCGAGGACGTCGCGATGCTGCTCGCCGACGACAAGGGCGCGACGCTCATCGCCGCCGTCGGCACCCACGTGACCCTCGTGGAGTTCCTGGACAAGGGCCGCTCGGGCATGGCCAGCACCTTCCTCACCCGGTTGCGCGTCGGCGGCAAGCTCGTCGACGCCAAGGGGGTGTCCCGGCTCTACCGGTCCCGGGTCTCCGACTCCCAGGTCGTCGTCCTCGTCCTCTCCGGCGTGCTGGCCCTCGTCGCCGCGCTGCTGGTCACCCCGACGGGCCAGGCGATCCTCGCGGTCACCGGTGCCCGCTTCGAAGACCTGTGGGCGGGGTTCCTCGGTCTGCTGCCGGGGGAGGGGCCGTGACCGGCGCGTCCCGCCGAGGGCGCCCGGACCGACTGCACCGCACCACCTCTCGACGACAGGATGCCCAGTGATCGACTTCCGCTACCACGTCGTCTCGCTGGTGTCGATCTTCCTCGCGCTCGCCGTCGGGATCGTCCTGGGCGCCGGTCCGCTGAACGAGGGCATCTCGACGGGGATCACCGACCAGGTGAAGCAGCTGACCGCGGAGAAGAACCAGTTGCGCTCCGAACGCGACGCCGCGCTCACGGCCACCAAGGCGCAGGACAGCTGGGCCGAGGCCGTCACCCCGGCGCTGGTCGCCCGTCAGCTCGGTGGTCGCAGCGTCGCCGTCGTGGAACTCCCCGGTGCCGACTCCAGCCAGGTCGACGCCACCGTCGACGTCCTCGAGCAGGCAGGTGCGACCGTGTCCACGCAGGTCACGATCCAGAACAGCTGGATCGACCCCGCGAAGCAGAGCGACCGCGACGACGTCGCCGACGAGCTGACCGGTCAACTGACCACGGCCCCCGCCACCGACGCCGGCACCGAGGACGTGCTCGCCGCGGAGCTGGCCCGAGCCCTCGTCACCACCGAGCTCGCGCAGACCGGCCAGCCCGACGAAGGCGGCGCAGCGGTGCTGAAGACGCTGACCGACGCGGGCCTCGTCGAGGTCGACGGCGGAACCGACGCGAGCGGTCAACGGGCGACGCTCGCCCTGCTCGTCGGCGGAGCGCCCGACTCCGACGCCACCGACGCCCAGGTCACCACGGACGACGCGGCCTGGGTCGCGCTCGCCCGCGAGCTGGACGCCGCCAGCGCGGGCGCGCTGCTCGCGGGTCCGCCCGAGGCCGCCGCCGACGGTGGACCGGTCGCGGCGCTGCGTTCCGACAAGGACGTGGCGGCCACCGTCAGCGGGGTCGACGACCTCGACTCCCCGATCGGGCGGGTCAACGTCGTCCTCGGGCTGCGCCAGCAGCTGTCCGGGGGCGCGGGCCAGTACGGGACCGCGGGCTCCGCCGACGCCGTCTCCCCGCAGCTGCCGGCGGCACCGCAGTGAACGGCGCCTCGACACCGCGCTCCGCGCTGGCGCTCGCCGCAGCCCGCGGGGCGGGTCGACGCCTCGGCGCGCTGCTGCAGGACCACCCGCCGGCGGGGGCACGGCGGTGGGACCGCCGAAACCACCGCGGAGCGACCGTCACCCTGCTCGAGGGGCCCACCGCGGCCCTCGCCGTCGCCGCCGGGTCGTTGGCCGCCCGTCCGCCGTACCGGGGCGCGGGAGTCGTCGCGGCCCTCGGTGCGGGGGCCTTCGGGGCGTTGGACGACCTCACCGAACGGATCGGGGACCGTGACGCCGGTGCGCGCGGTCTCCGCGGTCACCTCGAGGCGCTGCGCCGGCGTCGTGTCACCACCGGGGCCTGGAAGGTGCTGGGCATCGGCGCGACCGGGCTCGCCGCCGCGGTGGTGACCGATCGTCCCCGCACGGTCGGGCAGGCCTTCGACACCCTCGTCGGTGGTGCCCTGGTGGCGGGCAGCGCCAACCTGCTGAACCTCTTCGACCTGCGCCCGGGGCGCGCGGCGAAGGTCGCGACGGTCGTGGCCGTGTCGCTGGCCGTGGGAGCCCCCGGCAGTGCCGGCGCGGCGGCGGCCCGCCCCTGCGCGGCCGCCGTCCTGGGCACCTGCTCGGCCGTCCTGCCCGACGACCTCGCCGGGCGCAGCATGCTCGGTGACACCGGCGCGAACGCCCTCGGCGGGGTCCTCGGCGTCGCCGCGCTCGCCCGCTGGGACCGGCCTGGTCGCTGCCTGGCCCTGGCCACCGTGGTGGGGCTGACCCTGGCCTCTGAACGGATCAGCTTCAGCCGGGTCATCGAGTCCGTGCCGGTGCTGCGGGAGCTCGACCGCCTCGGCCGTCCGTGACGCCGAAGGTCCGCTCCGTCGCCGCCGCCGCGGCGTCGGTCGCCCTGCTGACGGTCTTCGCCCGCCTCGCGGGGTTCGGCCGGATCCTCGCCTTCAGCCAGACCGTCGGTGACACCTGTCTCGGCACCGCCTACCAGACCGCCAACCAGGTCCCCAACGTCCTCTTCGAGGTCGTGGCGGGAGGGGCGCTGGCGGGGGTCCTGGTGCCGCTGCTGTCCTCCCGGCTCGCCTCGGGGGACGAGCGGCAACGGGCCGACGCGTCCCGGACGGCGTCGGCCGCGCTCACCTGGAGCGTCCTCGTCCTCGTCGTCGTCGCCGGGCTCACGGCGCTGCTGGCGCGGCCCGTCATGGGGCTGCTGCTGCGGGGCGGTTCCGTCGAGGGGTGCGGGGACTCGTTGCTGCGCACCGGCACCGTCATGTTGTGGGTCTTCCTGCCGCAGGTCCCGCTGTACGCCGTCGCCGTCGTCTTCGCCGGGGTCCTGCAGGCCCAGCAACGCTTCACCGCCCCGGCCGCCGCGCCCCTGGTCTCCAGCCTCGTCGTCGGCCTCGCCTACCTGGTCGTCGGTTGGATGGTCCCGGCCGCGGTCGTCCGCGGGGACCTGGCCGCGGTCCCCGACCGGGCGGTGGCGGTGCTCGCCGGGGGGACCACCCTCGGGGTCCTCGTGCTGGCCCTCGCGCACGCCCCGGCCCTGCGCAGCGCCGTCCGCTGGCGCCCGACCCTGCGCCCGACCCCCGGCGACGGGTCCCGGTTGCGCTCGCTCGCCCTGTCCGGACTCGCCGTCCTGCTCGCCCAGCAGGTGGTGACCATCGCGATCACGGTGGCCGCGAACGACGGCGCGACCGGCGCGGTGAACCGCTGGAGCTACGCCTGGGCGATGTTCCTGCTGCCCTACGCCGTGCTCGCCGTCCCCGTCGCCACCGCCGTCTTCCCGCAGCTCTCGCGCGCGGCGGAAGGGGCTCGCGAGGACTTCGCGACGATCCTCGCGCCCGCGGTGCGCGTCGTCCTGCTGGTCAGCTCGATCGGGGCCGCTGCCCTCGCGGCCGTCGCCGCGCCGGTCGCCGTCGTCTTCGTCGCGAGTCGTGTGGGGTCCGGGCAGTCCGGTGACCTCGCGGCGGCACTGGTCCTCTTCGCTCCGGGACTGCTGGGCTACGGACTCGTCGCCCTGCTGACCCGGGCGCTCTACGCCCTCGGCGAGGGGCGCTCCGCGGCGACCGGCACGGTGGCCGGCTGGGTCGTCGTCCTCGTCGGCGTCGTCGTCCTGCCGGCGGTGCTGCCCGACGAGCGCGTCGTGAGCGCACTCGCCCTCGCGCACACCCTCGGGCTCACCGTGGCCGGGGTGCTGCTGCTGCGCGCCGTCCACCGCGCGACCGGACCCGGATCCCTCACCGGGCTCGTCCGCGTCGTCGTCGCCTCGCTGCTCTCGGCGTTCGCGGGCGGGCTCGCGGGCGGGCTGGTCGGAGCCCGGGTCGGCGTGCACGGGATCGCGGGCGAGGTCGCCCTCGGCGTCGGCGTCGGCGTGCTCGCCGTCCTCGTCTGGGCGCTCGTGGCCCGCTTCACCGCCCCCACCGACGTCCGTGCGCTCACGGGCACCCTGCGGCGCGTCGTGCGCCGCTGAGCCAAGGAGAACCCTCGTGTCGAACGGTCCCGTCGTGTTCGTCCTCGGCAGCAGCGCCGGGGGAGTCGGCCGCCACGTCGTCCAGCTCTGCGCCGGACTGCGCGCGGCCGGCGTCGACGTCCGCGTCGCGGCGCCCGCGGAGACGTTGCGGCGCTTCGGCTTCGACGCGGCGACCACGGCCGTGGAGATCGGCGCGAACCTCGACCCGGTCCGGGACCTGCGAGCGGTCGCGGCGCTGCGTGCGGCGCTGCACGCGGCTCCCGGGGCGCTGGTCCACGCCCACGGGGTGCGGGCCGGGCTCGTCGCGGCGCTCGCGGTCGGGCGACGGACCCCGTTCGTGGTGACCCTGCACAACGCCGTCCTCGGTGCGGGGCCGCGCGCGCGGCTCGGCCTGGGCGTCCTGCGCGTCGTCTGCCGTCGGGCCGACGTCGTCCTCGGGGTCTCGCAGGACCTGGTGCAGATCGCCCGGGCCCTGGGGGCGCGGACCGCCGAACGGGCCCTCGTGCCCGCACCGGAACTGCCGGCGGGGGAGGCGACCCGGGGGCGCGCCGTCCTGGGGGAGGGCCCGGTGGCCCTGGCGGTCGCGCGGCTCGCCCCGCAGAAGGGGCTGCCGACGCTGCTGGACGTCGCCGGCCGGCTCACCCTCGGGCGCATCGTCGTCGTGGGGGACGGGCCGCTGCACGACGAGCTCGCGGCCCGGGTCCGCGACGAGCGGCTCCCCGTCACGCTGATCGGTCGGCGCGACGACGTGGCCGACCTGCTGGCCGCCGCCGACGTCGCCCTCAGCACGAGCCTCTGGGAGGGCCAGCCGGTCTTCGTCCAGGAGGCCTTGCGGGCGGGCGTGCCGGTGGTGGCGACCGACGTCGGTGGCACCCGGGAGGTCACGGGGGACGCCGCCGTGCTGGTGCCCGTGGGAGACCCCAGGGCGTTCGCGGACGCCCTGGACGCCCTGCTGGGTGATCGGGGTGCGCGGGAGGACCGTGGACGCCGCTCCGCGGCCCGTGCGGCCCGACTGCCGGACGCGGCGGCGGCGCTCGCCCAGGTCCGCGGGGTCCACGACCGTCTCCGGTCCTGATCGCGCGGCGCGGCGGCGAGGAGGCCGTGCGTCCGGTACGCTCGAACTCCGTGGCGAACCGCAGCACTCCCGAGTCCCCCACCCAGCACGTCTTCGTGACCGGGGGTGTGGCCAGCTCCCTCGGGAAGGGGCTCACGGCCTCCAGCCTCGGCCGACTCCTCCGGGCCCGTGGCCTGCGGGTGGCGATGCAGAAACTCGATCCCTACCTCAACGTCGACCCCGGCACGATGAACCCGTTCCAGCACGGCGAGGTCTTCGTGACCGACGACGGCGCCGAGACGGACCTCGACATCGGCCACTACGAACGCTTCCTCGACGTGCGTTTCGACGCCTCCGCGAACGTGACCACCGGCCAGGTGTACTCGTCGGTGATCGCCAAGGAGCGTCGTGGCGAGTACCTCGGCGACACCGTCCAGGTCATCCCGCACATCACCAACGAGATCGTCGACCGGATGCGGGCCCAGGCCCGCGACGACATCGACGTGATCATCACCGAGGTCGGCGGGACCGTCGGCGACATCGAGTCGCTGCCGTTCCTCGAGGCCGCCCGCCAGGTGCGGCAGCGCCTCGGCCGCGACAACGTGTTCTTCGTCCACGTGTCCCTGGTGCCCTACATCGGTCCCAGCGGAGAGCTCAAGACGAAACCCACCCAGCACTCCGTCGCAGCCCTGCGCAGCATCGGCATCCAGCCCGACGCCATCGTCTGCCGCGCCGACCGGGAGATCCCCGAAGGCGTCAAGCGGAAGATCGCCTCCATGTGCGACGTCGACGACGAGGCCGTGGTGGCCGCGATCGACGCGCCCTCGATCTACGACATCCCGAAGGTCCTGCACCGCGAGGGTCTCGACGCCTACCTCGTCCGCAAGCTCAACCTGAGCTTCCGCGACGTGGACTGGACCACCTGGGACGACCTGCTGCGTCGCGTGCACAACCCGCGTCGCCACGTCGAGATCGCCCTCGTGGGCAAGTACATCGACCTCCCCGACGCCTACCTCTCGGTCACCGAGGCGTTGCGCGCAGGGGGTTTCGCCGAGGACGCGAAGGTCGACATCCGGTGGGTGGCGGCCGACGACTGCGCCACCCAGGAGGGTGCGCAGAAGCAGTTGCACGGGGTCGACGCGATCTGCGTCCCGGGCGGTTTCGGTGTGCGCGGCATCGAGGGCAAGCTCGGTGCGCTGCGCTGGGCCCGCGAGAACGGTGTCCCGACGCTCGGTCTCTGCCTCGGTCTGCAGTGCATGGTGATCGAGTACGCGCGCAACGTCGCCGGCCTGCGGAACGCGAGTTCCACGGAGTTCGAGCCCGACGCGAAGCACCCGGTCATCGCGACGATGGCCGAGCAGCGCGAGATCGTCTCCGGTGAGGGCGACATGGGCGGCACCATGCGCCTCGGGTCCTACGAGGCGGTCCTCCAGCAGGGTTCCGTCGTGGCGACCACCTACGGCAGCGAGCGGATCTCGGAGCGCCACCGTCACCGCTACGAGGTGAACAACTCCTACCGCGACCAGCTGTCGAAGAAGGGCCTCGTCTTCTCGGGCACCTCTCCCGACCGCGAACTCGTCGAGTTCGTGGAACTGCCCGCCGACGTCCACCCGTACTACGTCGGGACCCAGGCCCACCCGGAGTTCAAGTCGCGCCCGACCCGGGCGCACCCGCTGTTCTCCGGTCTCGTCGCGGCGGCCCTGCGTCGTCAGCGCGAGGGGCAGCTCATCGACGTGGATCCGCAGCCCGCGGAACCCGTGACCGAGCAGCTCTCGGACGTGACGGCATGAGCTTCCCGGAGGAACTGCAGGTTCCCGTCGTCGACGGGGCGGAGCTGTCGGACGCACCGGCGCAGCGTCGCCTCGCGGGCAGCGAGGTCGTCTTCGCCGGGCACGTCTGGGACGTGGTGAGCGAGACGGTCGAGCTCACCGACGGTTCCCCGGTCGTGCGTGACGTCCAGCGCCACCCGGGCGCGGTGACCATCCTGGCCCTCGACGACGACGAGAACGTCCTGTTCATCAAGCAGTACCGCCACCCGGTCCGCCGGGAGCTGTGGGAACTGCCGGCCGGGCTGCTCGACGTCGCCGGCGAGGCGCCTCTGCTGGCGGCACAGCGCGAACTCGCCGAGGAGGCCGACCTCGTCGCCTCCGACTGGGCCGTCCTCGTGGACTGGTTCAACTCGCCGGGAGGTTCCAGCGAGGCGAACCGCGTCTACCTCGCCCGCGGGTTGTCCGCGGTGGCGTCGGCGGACCGGCACGTGCGCGAGGACGAGGAGAAGGACCTCGTCCCCGTCCGCGTCCCGTTGACTCAGGCCGTGGACGCGGTGCTGGCGGGCCGTTTCGCGAACCCGGGCAGCGTCATCGGGGTGCTCGCCCTGCAGGTGGCCAGGGCGAGCGGTCTGGACGCGCTGCGCCCGGCCGACGCTCCCTGGCCGACCGGGCTGCTGCGTCCGCAGGGGTAGGCCTCAGGAACCCCGGACGGTCGCGACGAAACCGCCGACCTGCTGCTGCAGGAGGCCGGCGATCTCCGACAGTCCGGTGGTTCCGCCCCCACCGGAGACGGCGTCGGTGATCGCGCCGACCTCGGCGTCCATGCTCTCGATCCGGGCGGCGACACCCTCGATGACGGCCACGGCCTCCTCGGTGGCCTGCTGGCTCGCCGCCACCTGCGCGGCGATGACCGAGTTGGACTGGGCGGCCTGGTCGGCGAGGCGCTTGACCTCCTCGGCCACGACGGCGAACCCTGCCCCGGCCGGCCCGGCGCGCTCGGCCTCGATGGTCGCGTTCAGCGACAGCAGACGGGTCTGCGCGGCGACCTTCTCGATGAGCTTCACGGCCTCCTCGATGCGCGAGGAGGCCTCGCGCAGCGATCCGACCGTCGCGACGGCCCGTTGGACCTGCTCGACGGCGTCGCGGGCCGTGCGGGCGAGCTCGGCGGCCCCGGCCCCGGCGCTGGTGGCCCCGGCGCTCACCTGCTCGGAGGCACCGAGGACGGTGGACTCCAGTTCGTCGGCGAGAGCGAGGCGACTGGCGGTCGCCTGGTCCAGCTCGGCGCCGGCGGTCGCGCTGGCCCGGCGCGCGGCGTCGATGACCTGGGCGCCGTTGCGGAACGCGCCGCGGGTGCCGCCGAGGAGGAAGCGGCGGTGGAACCGGCCCTCGCTGGCCGCCGTCAGCGTCGCGGACGCGTCGCGGACGAAGGCGTCGGTCATGTCGAGCTGGTGGTTGAAGGCGGTGCGCAGCTCGACCAGCACGGCGTCGTCCCCGAGGTGGGGCACGCGGGCCTCCAGGTCGCCCGCGGCGGCCCGTCCGGCGACGGCCGCGACGGTGCGCAGGACGTCGTCGTGCGTGCGGCCGGTGGGTGCCGAAGGCTTGCGTCGCAGCAGGTTCACGCGGCCACTCCTTCGGGGCTGAGGGACCACACGAACTCGTCGTAGGTCATCCCCGCGGTGTCGAGACGTTCGGTGAGGAGGGCACGGGAGGCGGCGACGGCCTCGGCGGGTCGGCTGAACCGGGCCTCGACGGCCAGCAGTTCGTCGTAGAGGCGGCGCACCGCGGTGAGGGCCGCGGGGACCGGGACCCGGCGGTTGGAGTGGTAGCCGAGCAGCTTCCCGTGGGCGTCGACGCTGGGGGTCACGTGCGCCAGCACCCAGTAGTGGGCACCGTCGGCGGCCAGGTTCACGACGTAGGCGAAGATCTCGCTGCCGCTGCGCAGGGTCTCCCAGAGCAGGTCGAAGATCCCGCGAGGCATCCCGGGGTGCCGGATGATGTTGTGGGGCTGGCCCACGACCTCGTCCTCGGTCAGGGCGGACACGCGGAGGAAGACGTCGTTGGCGTAGGTGATGACCCCGCGCGCATCGGTCTTCGTCACGATCAGCTCGTCGTCGCCGAAGCGCCGTTCGACGCCGGTGGGTGAAGTTCTCGATGCTCGCACGCAGGTGTAGTCGGCCGAACGGGTGAACGACTTGACCGGATCATTCCGCCCGCTCCCGGCGTGTGTCCCCGGTCACGGCGGGGTGCGCGCCCCGTAGGGTCGGAACGTGTCCGCCCAGGTCCTCGCCGCTGCCCCCGGTGACTCCGGGGAACCCCGCGAGGCGAGCGCCCTGCAGGCGGCGGTCCGGGACTACCTCGGTCACCTGCAGGTGGAACGCGGCCTGTCCGCCAACACGCTGGGCGCCTACCGCCGTGACCTGGCCCGCTACGTGCGCTTCCTGGCCGGCCGGGGGATCACCGATCCCCGTCAGGTCGACGAGGCCGCCGTGAGCGCGTTCGTCGTGGCCCTGCGCACCGGCGAGGACGGCGCGGCGGTGCTCACGGCCAGTTCCACCGCCCGGGCGGCCTCCGCCGTCCGCGGGTGGCACCGGTTCCTGCACGCCGAGGGCCGCAGCGCCGACGACCCCTCGGTGCTGGTGCGACCACCGGCGCCACCGCGTCGGCTCCCCGCGGCGCTGACGGTGGAGGAGGTCACCCGGCTGCTCGACGTCGCGCGGTCCGGCGGTGACGGCGTGCAGTCGGCCGTGCCCTGGCGCGACGCCGCGCTGCTCGAGGTCCTCTACGGCTGCGGGGCGCGCATCAGCGAGGCCGTGGGGCTCGACGTCGACGACGCGATGCCCGAGGTGCTGGGTGAGACGGGCGTGGTCCGGTTGCGGGGCAAGGGGGCGAAGGAACGGGTGGTCCCCATCGGGTCCTACGCCCGCACCGCGCTCGAGCAGTACCTCGTCCGATCGCGTCCGCAGCTGGTGGCCGCGGGTCGGGGGACACCCGCGTTGTTCCTCAACACCCGTGGCGGTCGGCTCTCGCGACAGAGCGCGTGGGCGGTGCTCCAGTCGGCGGCGCGTCGGGCGGGGATCACCCGGGCCGTCTCGCCGCACACGCTGCGTCACTCCTTCGCGACGCACCTGCTGCGGGGAGGGGCCGACGTCCGGGTGGTGCAAGAGCTGCTCGGTCACGCCTCGGTGGCGACGACGCAGGTCTACACCCTCGTCACGGCCGATTCGCTGCGCGAGGTGCACGCGGAGAGCCACCCACGTGCTCACGACCCGTCCACCGCTCCACCACGCCCGGCGGACTAGGGTCACCCGCAGAGACACACCCGTCACACGCCCACGACTGCCCGAGGAAGTGCCCCGCCGTGACCAGCGAGTACCCCCAGCACGCCACCGGCACGCCGACGAGCGACGACGCTCGAGTGCCGGCTCCGGTGCAGGAGCCGGTGGCCCCGCCGGTGGTGCAGCCCCTCCCGCGGCCGGTCCCGCGTCCCTTCCCGCAGCGACCCACCGCCCTGCCGCAGCCGACCCCGCAGCCGGTCGCGCAGTCCGAGCCCCGGCCCGAACCGCAGTCGCCCCTCGAGACGGAGCCGCAGTCCGTTCCGGCGGGCGAGGTCCGGGAGACCCGCGCGGTGCAGGGCGAGATCGAGCTGGGGCCGCAGAACGGCCCCACGGGGCGCCCGATGCCGGTCTTCCCGGTGCCGGCCCCGTTGGCGCAGCACGGTCCGGCGCGCGTCATCTCGATGTGCAACCAGAAGGGTGGGGTCGGCAAGACGACGACCACCATCAACCTCGGGGCGGCGCTGGCCGAGTACGGCCGCCGCGTGCTGCTGGTCGACTTCGACCCGCAGGGCGCGTTGTCGGCGGGACTGGGCATCAACTCCCACGAGCTCGACAAGACCGTCTACCAGCTCCTCATGGAGCGCGGGACCGACGTGCGCGAGGTCATCCGCGAGACCGACGTCGAGGGTCTCGACCTGCTGCCCGCGAACATCGACCTCTCCGCCGCCGAGGTGCAGCTGGTCGGGGAGGTCGCCCGCGAGAGCGTCCTGGCCCGCGCGCTGCGGCCGGCCCTCGACGACTACGACGTCGTCCTCATCGACTGCCAGCCCTCGCTGGGCCTGCTCACCGTCAACGCGCTGACCGCCTCCCACGGGGTCCTGATCCCGCTGGAGTGCGAGTTCTTCGCGTTGCGCGGGGTCGCGCTGCTCGTCGAGACGATCGAGAAGGTGCAGGAGCGGTTGAACCCGGCCCTGGAGGTCGACGGGATCCTCGCCACCATGTACGACGGCCGGACCCTGCACAGCCGTGAGGTCGTGAGCCGTGTCGTCGAGGCCTTCGGTGACGACGTGTTCCACACCGTGATCGGGCGGACGGTGAAGTTCCCCGACGCGACGGTGGCGGCCGAACCCATCACGTCCTACGCCAGCAACCACCCGGGAGCCGAGTCGTACCGCCAGCTGGCCCGTGAACTCGTCGCCCGGGGTGACGCGGCCTGAGTCCCCGCCGCCGAACCTCCCGTGGCGTAAGGGATCCCGGGGTTTCCGGTGGCTCTGGGTCAGCGGTGAGGACCGTCCGTAGAACTCCGGCGTCCGTGCGGTGGGCTTGTGGTCGGAACCAGGCTGCTGCTCCGTTCGGGCGACCCCGGACGGGCTAGGGTTCGGCCACACGAGACCGGTTTCCTAGGCCGGTCGGGGGAGGGGGCTCACCCGTGGGGGTCACGACAGGGACGAACGCCGTGGACGAAGGGTTCACGAGGTTCTCCGAGGAACACGCGCAGGGACAGTTGATCCCGCGCATCGTCGACGTCGCGCTCGCGTGCGCCGGCGAGGTCCTGGTCGCCGACGGCGTCGACCGGCTCACCGGGGCGGACCTGCTGCGGCGGGCCGCACTCGTGCGTTCGGCGGTGCTGGCCCACCACGCGGGTCTCGACCCCCGGGCCACCCCGGTCGCGGTGCTCCGCGGGCACGACGTGGGCGCCGTCGCCGCGATGGTCGGGGTGATCGCCGCCGGTCACCCCGTCGTCGTGCTCGACCCGACGACCCCGGCACCGCGGTTGCGGCACTACGTCGAGGCGGCCGGCGCGAGCCTCGTCGTCTCCGACACCGCACGGACCGCCACCGCGGCCGAGGTCGCCACGAGCGTCCTCGACCCGGACTCGGCCGACGCGTCCGCCTGGCCCGACCACGTCGACGCGGCCGCCGCGCTGCTCGGCTCGCCGGCCGACCCCGACGACGTCGCGGTCATCGTCTACACCTCCGGTTCCACCGGCGCACCGAAGGGCGTGGCCTGCGAGCACCGCTCGATCCTGCACGACACCTGGGTGAGCTCCGAGGGCACCGGTGCCTACCCGGCCGGCAGCGTCGTCGCGCACCTGCTGCCGATGGCGTTCAGCGCCGGGGTCACCCCGACCCTCGGGGCGTTGCTCGTCGGCGCCCGCCAGGAACTCTTCGACCCGCGTCGCCGCTCGATCGCGGAACTCCCGGGTTTCCTCGCCGACGTGGGCGCCGACGTCCTGCTCGCCTCGCCGGCCATCCTGCGCGGGGTCATCACCTCGCTCGGGGCGCGGGGACGACTCCCCGGGCTGAAGAGCGTGACGATGGCCGGTGAGACCGTCCACGGTGCCGAACTCGCCGCGATCCGCCGCGCCGTCGGCCCGGACTGCGTGGTGCGCAACCGCTACGGATCGACCGAGACGTGGCTGATGACCGAGTACGCCATCAGCGGCGACGACGAATCACCCGTCGGCGCGACCCCCGTCGGCTGGGCCGTTCCCGGCGCCCGTCTCCAGGTGGAACTCGAGGACGGCTCCCTCTCCGACGAGGGCACCGGGCGCGTCGTCCTCACCAGCCGCTGGCTGGGTGGTCACTACTGGAAGGCCCCCGAGAAGACCGCGGAGGCGTTCAGGGACAACCCGGACGGCTCCCGCACGTTCCGCACCAGCGACGTCGGGTCCCTCGGCAGCGACGGTTGCCTGCGTCTGCTCGGTCGCAGCGACCACAGCGTGAAGGTGCGCGGCCTGCTCGTCGAACCCGGGGAGGTCGACGCCCTGCTCTTCGCCCAGCCCGACGTCCGCGAGGCCCTCGTCGTCGGCCGGCCCTCCGCCCGCACCGGGCGGATGTCCCTGGTCGCCTACGTCGTCCCCGAGGGTCCGCGTCCGCAGGCCTCGGCCGTCCGGGCCGTGGTGCGCGAGAACCTGCCCTCGCACATGGTCCCCGAGCACGTCGTGTTCCTGGACGCGTTGCCGCGCACCGAACGCGGGAAGCTCGACCGGTCCCGACTCCCGGACCCCGCACCGAGTTCGGCGCCCTTCGAGGTTCCGCGCACGGGCTGGGAGGAGGTCGTCTTCGAGCAGTTCTGCGCCGTCCTGGAACTGGAGGACCTCTCCATCCACGACGACTTCTTCGAACTCGGGGGCGACTCCCTCGCGGCCGAGGCCCTCGTGAGTCGCCTCGAAGCTCTGGGGGACCAGTCGCTCGCCCAGATCGGCACCGCGACCCTCGCTGCCGCACCGACCGTCGCGTCGTTCGCGGCCGCCGCGCGCTCGAAGGTCCGCAGCGACCGGCCCACCCTCGTCCCGCTGCGTCCCGAGGGCGGGGAACGACCGCTGTTCCTCGTCGCCGGAGCGGGCAGCGCCGCGCTGGCGATGCGGACCCTGGCCCACCAGATCGTGCCCGGCATCCCCGTCCTCGGGTTGCAGGCCAACGGGTTGGAGAACCGGGCCCTGCCCGACTGGTCGGTCGGGCGCATCGCCCGCCGGCACGTCGCGACGGTCCGCGGGGAGCAGCCCGAAGGCCCCTACCGGATCGCGGGGCACTCCCTCGGCGGTCTCATCGCCCTCGAGATGGCGCACCAGCTGCGCCGTGCGGGCCAGGAGGTCGAGACCCTGATCGTCCTCGACTCCTTCCCGCCGGACCCCGCGCTGATGCCCGTCGTGCACCACTCCTCGACGCTCGCCAAGCTGAAGGAAGGGGTCTCCCTCGCCCTCACCGGGATCAAGGCGCACTCCGGCCTCGGGCACTACATCCGGTTCTTCCGGCAGGGGAACTTCCTGCAGCGCAGGTACACCACCGAGGTCTACCCCGGTCGCACCCTCGTCCTCGTCGCGGGCGACGACGTCGACGCCGCAGCCCGCCGGCAGTGGGGTCCCCACCTCAGTGGCGACGCCCGCATCGTCGAGGTCGCCGGCGAGCACATGTCGATCCTGCGTGACCCGCGGGTGGCCCCGGTCGCCGCCCTCGTCTCGGCGGAACTGCGTTCCGGGGACGCGCCTGCCGTCCTCGACCTGCGGGAGCACCACGGGGAACTCGCCGACCGCTGACACCACGGATCGGGTGGGTCCGGGGCCGGGAACCCCGAACTCACCCGATCCGACCACACAGCGTCGTCACTGCTTGCGCAGAGCGGGTGACGCTGAAACCCCACACGGCGCAACCGGTCGCGATCCGTCACGGGTGCAGCGGGACCGCGTGCCACCTTTCTGGGCATGCCCCCGACCGCCGCCCCGCCCACCCAGCGCAGCGCCCGCCCCGCGCCGCGCGCCACCTCCGCGGCGCGGTTGCCCGGCCCCGTCCGGGAACGCCGTCCGGCGCTGATCGCCTCCGGTCTCGTGCTGGTCGTCGCCGGCTCGCTCGGCAGCGCCCTCGTGGTGCACCGCAGCGGAGACCGCGTCGACGTCCTCGTGGCCCGGCACGACATCGCTCCCGGCGCGATGGTGACCGCGCAGGACCTCGGCACCGCCCGGGTGGCCGCCGACGGCGCCGCCGTCGTCCCCGCTTCCGCCCTCGCGAACTTCGTCGGCACCTACGCGACCTCGCGCATCCCCGCGGACACCCTGGTGAACCGGACGATGTTCCTGGCCGGGGACACCGTCCCCACCGACGCGGCGGTCGTCGGGATCGTCCCCGGGCCCGAACAGCGTCCCGGCGACGCGCTCGCCGCCGGCGACGTCGTCCGCGCCTTCCTCGTGGCCTCCGACGGCTCCAACACCGTCACGGGGCAGCCCGCCGGCACCGTCCTGCTCGAATCGGCCCGGGTCGTCGCCGGAGGCTCCGCCGCCGCCGCGGGCGTCGGTGACGTCGCCGGCGACCCGGGGACGGTGTCCCTGCTCGTCCCGACCGCCGACGCCGCCCAGGTCGTGGCCGCGGCCGCCGCGGGACAGGTCGCCCTGGTGCGCCTCGCCGACGCCACCGTCCCGCCCGTCGACCTCGTGCGGGAGTGACCGGTGGCCCTCGTCTCCTTCCTCTCCGCCAAGGGTTCCCCCGGGGTGACCACCACCGCCCTGCTCAGCGCGGCGCTCTGGCCGCACCCCTGCGTCCTCCTCGACGCCGACCCGGCCGGCGGTGACGTCGCCGCCCGCGTACCCGCCGTCGACGGCGGTGTCCTCGACCCCGACCGCGGCCTGCTGCCGCTGCTGACCAGTGCCCGCCGCGGTCTCAGCGGGGCGCAGGTCCTCGAGCAGGCCCAGGTCGTCGCCGGGGGCACCCGCGTCGTCTGCGGGATGACCGGCCCCGAGCAGTCCCTCGCCGCCGGGCGCGGCTGGTCGGCGCTCGCGAACGCCGTCGCGGACCTGCGCGACGGCGAGGTGCCCACCGACGTGATCGTCGACGCCGGCCGCGTCGGCGCCGACGCCGTGCACCTCGACCTGCTGCGGGCCGCCGACACCGTGGTCCTCCTCGTCCGCGCCGACACCGCCGCCGTGCTGCACGGCCGGGAACGACTGCGCGTCCTCGGTGGTGCGCTGCGCCGACCCGACGGTCTGCTCCCGCGGACCGGTGTCGTCGTCGTGGGGGACCCGCACCACCGCGACGCCGCGGACGCGGCGGCGGTCCTGACCTCGGTCGGCGACTGGGTCGAGGACTTCGGCCGCCTCCCGCTCGATCCCGCCGGAGCCCGCGTCTTCGACGGCGCCCGCTCGGCGCGCCCCGAACGCACCGCGCTCGTGCGGGCGGGGGCACCGGTGGTGGCCGCCCTGGCCGCCGCCGCCCACGGCGAACTCCAGCGAGGTGCCGCGTGAGCCTCCTCACCGACCGCGATTCCGGTCCCGATTCCGACCGCGGCTCCAGCCGGGCCACCGGACGGTCCACGACCGGGCACCGCTCGCACGAGGCCGTCGACCACGACCTGGTCCGGCGTCTGCGCGGCGTCGTCGCCGACCGCCTCTCCGCTCAGCGACGTCGCGACGACACCGCGGGCCGCACCCCCATGTCGGCCGCCGACGAACGGCAGTTCGCCCGGTCCCTCGTCGTGCAGGTCCTGGAGGACCACGCCCGCGCCGAGGTGGAGGCCGGCCGGCCGCCGTTGTCCGCCGAGGGCGAGGAATCCGTGGCCTCCGCCATCGGCGCCGCCCTCTTCGGCGTCGGACGACTCCAGCCGCTGCTCGAGGACCCCGACGTCGAGAACATCGACATCAACGGCTGCGACCGGGTGTTCGTCAGCTACGCGGACGGCCGGGAGGAACTCCACGGTGCCGTCGCCGAGTCGGACGAGGACCTCGTCGAACTCGTCCAGGTGCTCGCCTCCAACGTCGGACTCACCAGTCGGCCCTTCGACTCCGCCAACCCCCAGCTCGACCTCCGGCTGCCCGACGGGTCGCGGCTCTCGGCGGTCATGGGCGTCTGCCAGCGTCCCGCGCTCAGCATCCGCCGGGCCAGGCTCTCCAGCGCCACCCTCGCCGACCTCGTCGCGTCCGGTTCCATGACCGAGGACCTCGCGCAGTTCCTGCGGGCCGCGGTGCGGGCCCGCAAGAACATCATGCTCGCGGGGTCCACCAACTCCGGGAAGACGACCCTGCTGCGGGCGCTCGCGGCCGAGATCCCGCCGCACGAGCGGCTCATCACGGTCGAACGGGCCCTGGAACTCGGTCTGGACCAGCAGGTGCGCGAGCACCCGAACGCCGTCGCGTTCGAGGAACGGCTGCCGAACTCCGAAGGGGTCGGTGGGGTCACCATGGCCGAACTCGTACGTCGTTCGCTGCGCATGAATCCCAGCCGGGTCATCGTCGGTGAGGTCCTCGGCGACGAGATCGTGACGATGCTCAACGCCATGAGCCAGGGCAACGACGGTTCGCTGTCCACCATCCACGCGAACTCCTCGGCGGAGGTGTTCAACCGCATCTCCACCTACGCCCTGCAGGCGGAGGAGCACCTGCCGGTGGAGGCCAGCCACATGCTCATCGCGGGCGCGGTGAACTTCGTGGTGTTCCTCGACAAGCAGAACACCTACCACTCCGGCGGGAGCCTGCGCCGCGCCGTCGCCAGCGTCCGCGAGGTCACCGGCGTCGACGGCCGCGTCCTCAGTTCCGAGGTGTTCCTGGCCGGTCGCGACGGGGTCGCCCGCGCGCACGCGCCGTTGCAGTGCGCCGACGACCTCGAGGCCGCCGGCTACGTCGCCCCCGTCCTCGAGCGGTGGGGTTCGTGAACGGCGCGGTGCAGACGCCACCGGAGTTCCTCGTCGCGTTCACCGCGGCGCTCGTCGGGCTGGGGATCCTCGTCCTCGTGCTCGGGGTCCACGGTCGGATCCCCGGACCGAGCTCCCGACCCGGGCTGCGCCGCGGTGCGGTCGCGGGACTGGGCCGGCAGGCGCTGCTCGGGATCGGTGCCGGCGTCCTGACCCTCGTCCTGACCCGGTGGGTCGTGGCGGGGATCGGCATCGGTCTGCTCGTCGCGTGCTGGCAGCGGCTGCTCGGCGGCAACGCCGAGGAGAACCGCGGCATCGCCCGCCTGGAGGGTCTCGCGAACTGGACGGAGTCGCTGCGCGACACGATCGCCGGCGCGATCGGTCTGGAGCAGGCGATTCCCGCGACGACGGCCACCTCCGCGCCCGTGCTGCGGCCGTCGTTGAACCTCCTGGTGGACCGGTTGCGCATCCGCGAGCCGCTGCCGGACGCGCTGCTGCGCTTCGCCGGCGACGTCGACGACCCGAGCGCGGACGTCGTCGTCGCGGCGCTGGTGCTCAACGCGCGGTTGCGCGGCCCGGGGTTGCGTGACGTGCTCACGGCTCTGGCCACCTCGACCCGCGAGGAACTCGACGTGCGTCGCCGCATCGAGGCCTCCCGGCGCAGCATCCGCCGCAGCGTCCAGATCGTGCTGCTCATCGTCCTCGGGGTGATGGGGGTCCTCGCGGTGTTCAACCGCGACTACGTCGCCCCGTACTCCACGGTCGCCGGGCAGATCGCGCTGATGGTCGTCGCCGCGCTGTTCCTCGCCGGACTGACCTGGCTGCGTCGACTCGCGAAGGTCGAGTCCCACGAACGGTTCCTGACCCACCCCGAGACCGGGAGGACGACGTGATGGACGGACTGGAACTCGCCCTGCTCACGGGGGCCGTGGCGGCCTCGGGCATCGTCGTCCTGCACGCCGCCCTGGTGCCGGCGCGGCCTTCGGTGTCCGTCCAGGTCGCCCGCCTCGACGGGGCCCGTCGCTCGACCCGGCGCACCGTCCTGTCCGCGGCGGAGGCCGCCGCCTCGGTCGCCCCCGACCGGGGGTTGTTCGGCCTGCAGGCCGCGTTCGGCCGGATGATGGCGACCCTCGCGGACCGTCTCGAGGTGCTCGCGGCCGAACGTGGCTGGCGGCTGCGGCGCACGCGCGCCGACCTCGCCGTGCTGGGCCGGCGGACGGGGGAGTTCCTCGCCACGAAAGTCGTCGCCGGGCTCGTGCTGCTGCTCCTCGCCCCGATCTGCTGGTTGTCGTTGCGTGCCTTCGGGGTCCCGCTCCCCGGAGGCGTCCCGTTGTCGCTCGCGCTGGTGATGGGTGGTCTCGGTTTCGTGGTGCCCGACCTCGCCCTGCGGGGTGACGCCCAGCGCCGTCGGCGGGACTTCCGCCGCGTCGTCGGGGTGTTCTCCGACCTGGTCGCGATGAACCTCGCCGGTGGTCGGGGCCTGCCCGAGGCGTTGCTGAGTTCGGCCTCCGTCAGCGACTACTGGGCCCTCGTCCGCATCCGCCAGGCCCTGGCCGGGGCGCGGTTGTCGGGCAGCACGCCCTGGCAGGCCCTCGGTGACCTCGGCGACGAACTCGCCGTGGCCGAACTCTCCGACCTCGCCGGTGCCCTGGCGCTGGCGGCCGACGACGGTGCGAAGATCCGCGCCTCGCTCGCGGCCCGTGCGGCCACGATGCGCCGCCGGGACATGGCCGACGTCGAGGGCGAGGCGGGGGAGAAGTCCCAGTCGATGCTCGTCGCCCAACTGGTCCTGTGCACCGCGTTCATGGTGTTCCTGGCCTTCCCCGCAGTCCACAACCTGATGGCCCAGTCGTGATCGAGAAACCTGTCGAAGGGAACCACCATGTCCGACAACCTCCTCCTGCTGTCCCGCCTCGCCCGGGTGCTCTCGGCCCGCGCCCGTCGGGCCGCGGCCCAGGGGCGCGACGCGGGAGCGTCCGCGCTGGAGTGGGCGGTCATCGCGGCGATCGTCGTCGTGGCGGCGACGCTCATCGGCGGCGCGGTGTACAAGATCGTGCAGACCAAGAGCGAGGAACTGACGAAGTGTTCGCAGACCACCGTCGGCGGCGTCTGCTAGTCCGCGACGACCGGGGTTCCGCGGCGCTGGAGATGGCGTTCATCGCCCCGGTGTTCCTGCTGCTGGTGTTCTTCGGCATCCAGGCGGGGTTGTGGGCCTACGGCCGTTCGGTCGCGCTGGCCTCGGCCCGCGAAGGAGTCGCGCAGTTGCGCGTCGTCCCCGACGAGCAGCAGGCGGCCGCGGCCGACCCGGTCGTGCGCGCCCACGTCGAGCAGTTCGCCGGGACCATCGGTCGGGAGTCGCTGCTCGACCCGCAGGCGAGCACGCAGTGGAACGCGAACCGCAGCGAGGTGAGCGTCGTGGTCACCGGCCACGTCATCAGCCTCGTCCCCGGTCTCGACCTCACCACGACGCAGCGGGTCTCCGGAACCGTCGAACGCTTCGGGAACGTCCGGTGAACCGCTCCTCGGGGGACGAGGGGAGCGTCGCGCTGGAGTTCACCCTGGTGGCTCCCGCGCTGTTCCTGCTCATCGCCCTGCTGCTGGCCTACGCCCGGGTCACCCAGGTCTCGGCCACGCTGGACTCCGGGGTCCGCGACGCGGCCCGAGCGGCCACGACCGCCCGCAGTCCCGCTGCGGCGCAACAACGCGCCTACACGGTGCTGCACGACGCCGTGGGTCCGGGGAACTGCGCGGACAGCCTCGTCGTGCAGCCCATCCCGGAGTTCGCCGCGGGGCGTGCGGTGACCATCACCGCCCGGTGCAGCTACTCGGTGGCCGACCTCGGTCTGCCGGGTCTGCCGGGGTCGTTGTCGGTCACGAGTTCCTTCGCCAGCCCCCTCGACCCGAACCGGGAGCTGTCGTGAACCGGCTCCGGGGGGACGAGGGCTCGATCGCCCCGGCGGTGCCGGTCCTGGCGCTGGTCCTGCTGCTGCTGGCCGGTCTGGTGGTGGACGCGTCGCGGCAGCTGAGCGCCCGGGCCCGGGCCGTCGCCTACGCCGAGGAAGCGGCCCGCGCCGGCGCGGCCGCGATCGACCTGGACGCGGAGGACCTGGAACTCCTCCCCGAGGCCCAGGTCGCCGCGCGGGTCGACGCGTACTGCGAGGCGGCCGCCGCCTCGGGGGCGCCGATCGTCGACCCCGGGCACTGCTTCCGGGGGACCACGGACGTCGGTGATCCCCTGCACCGCCGGATCGTGGTGCGGACCCACGTCGAGATCGTGCAACCGGCCTCCCTGCTGGGGATCGTCGGTGTCGAGGAACTTCGGGCCTCCGGTGACGGGCGGGCCCGCCCCTTCGAGGGGACGAGCGAGGAGGACGTGACGTCCACGGAAACCGGATCCTGCTGATCGCCGCCGCGGGCGCGATCTCGTGCCTGACGGCGTGCTCGGACGGAGCGAGCGACGTCGCTCCGCCCGCGGCGGCGGTCGCGGCGAGCGCGGACGCGCCGACCCCGACGGCTCCACCGGCGCCGGTCCCCTCGACCGCGGTGACCGGCGAGTTCGACGGCCGCTTCGACGGCGATGCCGCGGTGACGGCGTTGCGGGGGTACCTGCGTGAACAGGCCCGCGCGATCAACGCCGGTGTCGCCGACGCGGCAGCCGTTCCCGCGTTCACCACCACCCTCACCCCGAACGGCCGGTCCTGGGCGTTGCCGTTGCTCGCGGCCAACCTCGGGGACCGGATGCCGGGCCCCTACCCGGTCGGCGTGCTCGCGAGCACGCGAGCGGGGGACGACCGCGTCGAACTCGACCTCTGCCTGCAGGACCGCGGGTGGCAGGTCGACCGCACCAGCGGGGAGCCGGTGAACGCGGCCCACTACGGCGGCGCGCACGCCGTCGTCCTGCGCGTCGGCGACGCGTGGCTGGTCGACGACCTGGCCACCACCGGGGCCGACTGCGGTGCGGGCGACGTCGTCGAGGAGCGGTTCTGATGCGGCGCACCGCGGCGGTCCTCCCCGCTGTTCTCGCCGCTGTTCTCGCCGCCGTCGTCGGTCTCGCGACCCCCGCGCAGGCGGCCGAGGCCGGCGGTGCCCGGGCGATGGCGGCCAACCACACCGGCTCCGACACCGACAACGTGCACGGTAGTTGCCGGACCTACGCCTCGTCGGCCGGCAACTACGGCGCCGTCTGTTCCGCGGGCGGGACGGCCAGGAACTACCGGGCGCTGCTCGGCGGTGCCCCGGTGCCGACCTGCTGGTTGCTGCCGCCGGACGAGACGGGCCCGACCATGGACTCGGCCACACCGTTCGGGCTCAGCACCGCGACACCGGTGCTCACGCCGGGGCCCACCGACACGCCCTCCCCGGTCGACGTCCCGTCGTCGGTACCGACCACGGCCCCCGTCACGCCGCCCGTCGTTGAGCCGACACCGGGAACCCCTCCCACCACGACCGGTCCGCCGGAACCCGCGGTGACCGAGACCACGCCGGTCGAGGTGCCCGAGGACTTCCTGAAGGTGTGCATGACGACGCCCGTCGATCCGGTGACGCTCGCGCCCGCACGGGTCGTCGGGTACTCCAGTGGCGTCCTCCCGTTCCTGCGCAGTTCCCCCGACCGCCCGCCGTTCTGGTGGGAACTGACGGAGGGACAGCGCAGGTACCTCATCACCAAGGAGAAGACCGGCCGACTGCACCCGGGGATGCTCGTCACCTCGCCCTCCCGCACACCGCGTCTGGGACAGACCATCTCGTTCTCGGCCGCGGGCGACCGCGACGTCCCCCTGGACTACGGCTTGCTGCGCATGCGGGCCGAGTTCCGCTCCCTGACGGTCGCCTCCGGTGAACCGGGTCAGAAGGACGTCGAGTGCGCCGGCGGGGGCCGGGAACTCCTGCCCGGTGCGACTGAACGCACCGGACCCGGCATCTGCTCGTTCAGCTACTCGCAGACCTCCGGGGGCCGGGGCGACGGCGACACGTTCGACGTCCGCGCCACCGAGAACTGGCGGATCTGGGTGAGCGACGACGACGGCCTGAGCTGGACGGTCGAACGGGACGTGCAGATCCCGCTCCAGCTCGACCTGCGCGTCACCGAGGTCCAGACCCTCGTCGTCCCGCTCGCGCCGTGACCCCCGCATGACCACCCGATCCGAACGCCCCACCGAACCGAGGCGAGACCCGTGAGCACTGCCACCCCCACCCGGACGGCCCGGAACCCGACCCCCGCTCCGCACCGGCTGCCCCGTGCGCCGATGTCGCGGGCCGCACGCGTCGGCGAGGTCCTGCGCGGCCTCGGCGCCGCGCTCGTCCTGCTCGCCGTCCTGGTCGGCGTCCCGTTCGCCCTGGTGGAACTCGTCGGCAACCCGTTGCCCACGACCGCACCGACCCGCGCGTGGCTCGACGCGGAACTCAGCGCCGGGGCCGTGCTCGACGTCCTGGCCGTGGTCCTGTGGCTGGTCTGGGTCCACTTCGTCGTCTGCGTCCTCACCGAGACCCGGGCCTGGATCGCCGGTGGACGCTCCGGGAAGGTGCCGGTGGGCGGGGCCAACCAGCTGCTCGCGCACCGTCTGGTGGCCGCAGTCCTCCTGCTGGCCTCGGGCGCGGTGTGGGTGCCCGGGACCGCCACGGTCCTCGAGACCGTCCCGGTGGGCTCGACCGCCGCGGTCCAGGTCGTCGGTGTCGAGACGGGCGCCGCGAGGAGCGTGGTGACGGCCGGGGCCTCGCAGACCGCGCCCGCCGCCACCCCCGACCTCGGGTGGAGCGCCCGTTCCAGCGCGGAACCCGTGCTGTACGTCGTCCAGCCACCCGAGGGGCGGTACCACGACTGCCTCTGGGACATCGCGGAACGAACGCTCGGCGACCCGATGCGCTACCACGAGATCTTCGCCCTCAACGCTGACCGGGTGCAGGCCGACGGTTCCCGCCTCGTCGACGCGGACCTGATCCGGCCCGGCTGGACGTTGCTGCTGCCGGCCGACGCGGTCGGTGCGACCGCGGTTCCGCTGAGCGCACCCGCACCCGGGGTTCCGGCCGCCGGGGTCGGGGCTCCGGTCGAGCACGCGAACTCGACCGCGGCGCAGGACGCCCAGGACGACCTGGTCTCCCGGGCCGCGCTCTCCGGCGGGTTGCTGCTCGCCGGCGTCGTCGTCGCGCTGCGACGGCCGGGAACCCCGGCAGCGGCTACGGCCGCCGATGCCCTCACCGCGACCTCCGACCCCGGTCGGGCCCGGTTCCTCGACCACGCGCTGCGCCGGCTGGCGCAGGACCGCGCGCAGGCGGGTCTGGCGTTGCCCGACGTCGTGGCCGCCCACCTCTCCGCCGACGAACTCGTGCTGCACCTCGGGGTGCGCGGTGAGGGTCCGGCAGCGGTTCCGCCGCGGCCGTGGACCGTCCTCGAGGGCGGTGCCTGGCGGGTGCTGCTGGCCGACCTGCCCGGCGCCACCGCCCTCGGCGTCACGGCTCCGGACGTTCCCGCGCCGTTCCCGACCCTGGTCGACGTGGCCGTGTCGGGGACGCACGAGATCCTGCTCGACCTGGAGAGCGCGCCGGGGATCGTGGCGATCGGTGGGCACCACGACACCGCCCGCGACGTCGTCGCGTCCATGGCCGTGGAACTCGCCGTGAACTCCTGGTCGGACGGGGTCGACGTCCACCTCGTGGGTTTCGGGGACGACCTGTCGGTCCTGGCGCCGGAGAACCTCCACCCGCACCCGCTGCTGGACGAGGTCCTCGACCGGCTCGAGCGGCACGGTTTCCGGGAGACCGGTGCGGACCTCCTGGCGGGGCGGTCGGACCGGGCGGGGGACAGGCCGCGGCCCAGCGTCGTCGCGTTGTCCGGGCCGCCGACGGAGACCCAGGTGGACCGGCTGCAGGCTCTGGTGGGCGGTGGTCGGACCCCGGTGGCCGTGGTGTGCGTCGGCGACGTCCCCACCGCGAGCTGGCGTTTCGCCGTGACCGCCGAGGGAACCCTGGACCTCGGGGTCCTGGGTCTGGCCGGCCGGGCGCGCAGGCTCCCCCCGTCGGAGTACACCGCCTGGGCGGCTGCTCTGCGGGGTTGAAGGATCCCCCGAACGGGGGTGTGGAAACCGAACCGGTCGACGCGCCGGGGTGGTCCACTTGAAACTCCTCGTCCGACCGGTCGAGGTTCTCCGAGTTCCGAAGGACGGAAACACCATGGCGAACATGAACGTCACCTACGACGACATGCGTTCCGCGGCGAGCAACCTCGAGAGCGGCAAGGCGGAGATCGCCGACCGCCTCATGCGGCTGAAGTCGCTGGTCGACAGCCTCGTCTCCAGCGGCTACGTCACCGACCGCTCCTCGGTCGCGTTCAAGGACTCCTACGACGAGTTCAACACCGGCATCACCCAGGTCCTCGAAGGCCTGACCGGCATGTCGTCCTACCTGAACAGCGCGGCGCAGACGCTGTCCGACGCCGACACCCAGCTGGCCTCCAGCCTCGGCCGCTGACCCACCGCACGCCGGGCACCCTGGGCGGGTGCCCGGCCGGGCGATCAGGACCGCCGACCGGAACCGGTGAGGGGTTCCCGTCCCCGACCCGTGGGTCGACGTCGAGGGCCTCGACGCTCGGGTCGACCGCTTCGACGGTGTGACACCGGGAAGGGTCCTGCTGACGACATCTCGTCAGCAGCGCCTGCACGGTCC
Source organism: Kineococcus sp. GCM10028916 (assembly GCF_042674865.1). Taxonomy (NCBI): domain Bacteria; kingdom Bacillati; phylum Actinomycetota; class Actinomycetes; order Kineosporiales; family Kineosporiaceae; genus Kineococcus; species Kineococcus sp. GCM10028916. Next base: position 32,549 of record NZ_JBHTFM010000001.1, read on the forward strand.
GTCCCGCGCGCTCGTCGGCGCGCTGGTCGGCGCGCTGGTCGACGCGCTGGTCGACGCGCTGGTCGACGCGGACCACGAGGTCACCCACCCGGGTGCACCCCCCGCTGCCGGCGGGTGACGACCCGCGGAGCCGTTGCGCCGCACGGGGGAGGGCTCTCGCACGGCCGGGCGCACCCGGTCACGCTGGAGGACCGCCGAGTTCTCGAGGAGCAGCCCCATGCGTCTGGCCGTCACGGTCGTCGACCCCCGCGAGGGGACCCGTCGTGACGCCGTCGTCGAGGCGGATCCGCGCACGCCGCTGGGTGACCTGACCTCCGCCCTGGGGACCCGCGGGGCCCGGCTCTTCCACGACGGCCGGGAACTGCTGCCCGAGATCCTGCTCGAGGACAGCGGCGTCCGCGAGGGCGCCGTCCTCAGCCTGCACGACGCCGGCGGGTGCGTCCCGGGGGAACCCGGCGGGCTCGTCGAACTCCGCGTCGTCGGGGGCCGGGGGGCGGGGGCGGTGCACCGGTTGGGGGTGGGGGAACACCTCGTCGGCCCCACGGGTCCGCTCGTCGTCGACGGTCGGGCGATCGTCCGCGTCGCGGTCGCTCCCACGGGCGCCGTCATGGTCTCGGCGGTCGAGGGTGACCCCCGGCTGGAGGCCGCGGAACTCACCGACCCGCGGTTCTGGGTCGCCGGCGACGTGCTCGACCTCGGTGGCGCGGTGCTCGGGATCGGGGTCCCCGCGGTCCCGGACGCCGTGCTGGAACCCACGGTGACCTCCGCCGACGACGTGGTAGGTCTCGACTACAACCGACCACCGCGGTTGCTGCCCCCGGACCTCACGACGAGGTTCCGGTTGCCGAACCCGCCCGGAGACCCGACCCGTCGTCCCTTCCCGGTGGTCGCCGCCCTCGTGCCGTTGTTCATGAGCGCGGCCATGGTCACCATGAGCCACAACTACTACTACCTCGTGATCGGTCTCCTGAGTCCGGTGGCGGTGGTGGCGAACGCGGTCGTGGACCGGCGCGCCGGACGCACCACCCACCGCGAGGTGCTCGCCCGCTACCGCAGGGAGAAGCTGGCGATCGAACGCGACGCCGCCGAGGCCCTCGTCGCCGAACGCCGTGCCCGTCGCGCGACGTCCCCCGACCCGGCGGAGCTCCTGCTCACCGCGATCGGCCCGCGGGCCCGGCTGTGGGAACGCCGTCGCCGCGACGCGGACCACCTCGACGTCCGGCTGGGCCTCGCCGACCTGCCCTCCACCGTGGTCGTCGAGGATCCCGAGGAACTCGAGCACCGCCGGCAGGTCGCCGCCACCGCGCACCGGGTCCCGGTGACCGTCTCGTTGCGGGAGAACCCGGTCACCGGTGTCGCCGGAGCGGACGCCCGCGCCCTCGCCAGCCGGTGGCTGGTGCAGCTGGCCGTGCTGCAGAGTCCCCGCGACGTGTCGTTGCACGTCCTGACGACTCCCGCGGGCCTCGCCGAGTGGGACTGGCTCCGGTGGGTCCCGCACGCGCGTTCCGAGGCGGGCGGCGCGGCGTCGGTGTTCGTCGGCACGAGCACCGAGACCTGGGCCCGGCGCGTCGCGGAACTGGCGACGGTGCTCGAGGACCGTCGCCGGACCCTCGCCGGACTGGCCTCAGGGACCCGGCTGGACGCGCCGGACCTCGTCGTCGTCCTGGACGGGGCCCGCCGGCTGCGGTCGTTGCCGGGGGTCGTCACCCTGCTCACCGAGGGGCCCGCGCTGGGGATCCGCGTCATCTGCTGCGAGGGCGACCGCCGTTCACTGCCCGAGGAGTGCTCCGCCGTCGTCGAGGAACGCGCCGACGGGACCCTGCGCGTCGAACGGCAACGCCACGCCCCGGTCGGCGGGATCCTCGCCGACGTCCCCGCACCCGGGTGGGCGGGGCGGATCGCCCGGGCGATGGCTCCCGTCCGCGACGCCGGCGACGACGACTCCGGCGCCGGGTTGCCCGACCGGTCCCGGTTGCTGGACGTCCTGGACCTGGAACCTCCGACGCCGCAGGGGATCGCGGCGCGCTGGCTCCGGCAACCGGCGAGCACCACGGCCGTCGTCGGGGAATCCCTGGACGGGCCGTTCGGCATCGACCTGCGCGCCGACGGCCCGCACGGGCTCATCGCCGGCACCACGGGTTCCGGCAAGTCCGAACTGCTGCAGACCATCGTCGCCTCCCTCGCCGTCGCCAACCGGCCGGACGCCATGACCTTCGTCCTCGTCGACTACAAGGGCGGCGCGGCGTTCAAGGACTGCGTCGACCTGCCGCACACCGTGGGGATGGTCACCGACCTCGACACCCACCTCGTGGGGCGGGCCCTGACGTCGCTGGGGGCGGAACTCCACCGTCGCGAGCACCTGCTCGCCGAGGTCGGGGCGAAGGACCTCGAGGACCACGACGACCTGCGAGAAGCGCACCCGGACCGGGAACTGCCGAGGATCCCGCGTCTGCTCATCGTCATCGACGAGTTCGCCTCCCTCGCCCGGGAACTCCCCGACTTCGTCACCGGCCTGGTGAACATCGCCCAGCGCGGCCGGTCGCTGGGGATCCACCTGTTGCTGGCGACCCAGCGCCCGACCGGTGTCGTGAGCGCCGAGATCCGGGCGAACACCAACCTGCGCATCGCGTTGCGGGTCACCGACGTGGGGGAGAGTTCCGACGTCCTCGACGCCCCGGACGCCGCCCGGATCGCCAAGGGAACACCGGGTCGGGCCTACGTGAAGCTCGGGCACGGTTCGCTCGTCCCGTTCCAGTCCGGACGCGTCGGCGGACGGCGGCCGGGGGTCTCGCGCGACACGGCGGTTCCCGCGCCGTGGTCGGCACCATTGCGCCCCGAGGACCTCGGCCGCCCCGTCCCGCGCCGGCCGAAGGGTCCCGCCGCGAAGGACGACGCCGCCGAGACCGACCTGCGCCACCTCGTCGACGCCGTCCGCGGCGCGGCGAGCGAACTGCAGGTCCCGACCCCGCACAGCCCGTGGCTCCCGGCGCTGCCGGAACTCCTCACCGCCGGGGAACTCCCCGTCCCGGACCGACCCCTGGCCGCGAGCTTCGGCGTGGTCGACGTCCCCGAACGCCAACGGCGGGACCCGTTGGAGTTCGACCTCGCCACCGACGGCCACCTCTACGTGGTCGGCGCACCCCGCAGCGGACGCTCGCAGGTCCTGCGGACCCTCGCGGCCCGGCTGGCCGAGCAGGTGCCCACCGCGGACCTGCACCTGTACGGCCTCGACTGCGGGGGCGGCGCGCTGCTGGCCCTGGCCGGTCTCCCGCACACCGGGGCGATCGTCCAGCGCAGCGAGACCGACCGCGCGGTCCGGCTGCTGACCCGGTTGCGGGACGAGGTGCTGCGTCGCCAGGCGGGGCTCGGGGCGCTCGGCGTCGCCGACGTCGGTGAACAACGCGCCGTCTCGCCGGACCCCTGGCCGCACCTGGTCCTGCTGCTGGACCGCTGGGAGGGTTTCCTCGGCGGGCTCGCCGAACTCGACGGCCAGGCGCCGCTCGAGCTCGTCACGACGCTGCTGCGCGAAGGAGCGGGCGTCGGGGTCCACCTGATCGTCGCGGGCGACCGGCAGCTGCTGACCGGACGCACCGGGACCCTCGTCGAGGACAAGCTGCTGCTGCGCCTCACCGACCGCGCGGACGCGACGATGGCCGGGCTCTCGGCCCGCCAGGTCCCCGAGGACATGGCGCCCGGGCGGCTGCTGCGCGCCGGTGCGGGCGCCGCCTCCGGCCTGGAGGCCCAGGTCGCCGTCCTCGGCGCCGACCCGTCCGGGCCGACCCAGGTCGCCGCGCTGGCCGAGCTGGGCGGCCGGCTCCGGGACCGCGACGGTGCCCTCCCGCGGGGGAGGCGGCCGTTCCGCCTCGACACCCTCCCCGCCCACCTCGACTACCCGCGCGCCCTGGAGCTCACCGAGACCGGCCCCGGGCGGCTCATCGCCCTCGTCGGCGTCGGCGGGGACGACCTCGCCGGACTCGGACCCGACCTGCTCGCGGGGGCGGGCACCGCGATCGTGGCCGGTCCCGCCCGGTCCGGGCGCAGCACCGTCCTGCTCACGATGGCGCGCTCGCTGCTGGACCAGGGCGCGGAGGTCGTCGTCGCTGCGCCCCGTCCCTCCCCGTTGCGCGACCTGGCGGGCCGGCCGGGGGTCCGGGCCGTGCTCACCGGCGACGACCTGACCGTCGGGGACCTCGAACCGGTGCTCGGCCCCGCGGCCGGACCCGCCGTCCTGCTCGTCGACGACGCCGAGCTGCTGAAGAACTGCGCCGCCGACTCCTGGCTCACCGCCCTGGTGGCCCGCGCGGGCCGCGACGGGACGGGCGTCATCGTGGCCGGGGAGACCGCCGAGGTCGGCGCGGGCTTCTCCAACTGGCAGGTCCCGTTGCGCCGCAACCGGTGCGGGGTCCTCATCGCCCCCAGCGACATCATGGCCGGTGACGTCGTGGGGGTGCGGGTCCCGCGCAGTGCGCTCGGAGCCCCGGCCCAGCCGGGCCGGGTCCTGCTGCACACCGGCGACGGCGAGCTGCGCACCGTGGCCGTCCCGCAGTCGGTAGCCTGACCGCGTGCCGGCCAGCCCCTCCCCGACGAGTCCCGGGACCTCCGAGCAGGTCCCCGGTGGCCCCGTCGTCGATGGCCCCGTGACCGAGCAGGCTCCGTCGGTCGAGACCGGCCGCGGGGGTTTCGCCGTCCACCTCGACAACTTCGACGGCCCCTTCGACCTGCTGCTCGGTCTGATCACCAAGCACCAGCTCGACGTCACCGAGGTGGCGATCGCCCGCGTCACCGACGACTTCATCGCCCACCTGCGCGAGGCCTCGAAGCAGGACGAGGGGTTCGACCTCGACGAGGCCAGCGAGTTCCTGCTCATCGCCGCGACCCTGCTCGACCTCAAGGCGGCCCGCCTGCTCCCCGCGGCCGACGTCGAGGACGCCGACGACCTCGCCCTGCTCGAGGCCCGCGACCTCCTCTTCGCCCGCCTGCTGCAGTACCGCGCCTACAAGCAGGTCGCCGCGCTGCTCGCGGAACGCTTCGCCGACGCCTCCCGCCGGGTGCCGCGCGCCGTCGCGATGGAACCGCACTTCGAGAGGCTCCTGCCGGAACTCGTGCTCACCGTCAGCCCGGAGCAGTTCGCCGCGGTCGCGGCCCGCGCCCTCACCCCCAAGCCGATCGCCATGGTCGGCCTGGACCACCTGCACCAGTCCGCCGTGAGCATCCGCGAGCAGGCGACCCTGATGGTCGACCGCCTGCGCCGCAAGGGGACCGCCACGTTCGCGGAACTCGTCGAGGACGCCGGTGAAGGGGAACTCGGCACGCTGGTCATCGTCGCGCGGTTCCTCGCCGTCCTGGAACTGTTCCGCGAGCGCCGGGTGCGCCTGGACCAGCCGGAGGCGCTGGGTGTGCTGACGGTGCGCTGGGACGCCCAGGCCGAGGCGAACCAGGGTGAGGCGGCGGCCGCGGTGCCCGCGGGGTTGGACGAGTTCGAGGGTGCTCCCGGCGCCCCGGGAGGGAACGGTTCGTGACCGGAGAAGTGTTCGACGAGGCGGCGCAGGACGACGGGGGTCGCCGGATCCGCGGTGCGCTCGAGGCCGTCCTGATGGTGGCCGACGAACCGGTGCAGTCGCGCGCGCTGGCCCGCGCGACGGGGGAGAACGCCGACGAGGTCGACCTGCTGCTGCGTGAACTGGCGGGGGAGTACGCCGAGCAGGGGCGCGGGTTCGAGCTGCGCGAGGTCGGCGGTGGGTGGCGGATGTACTCCCGGGCCGAGCACGCCGACGTCGTCGAGGCGTTCCTGCTGGACGGGCAGACCGCGAAGTTGACCCAGGCGGCGCTGGAGACGCTGGCGATCGTCGCCTACCGCCAGCCCGTCAGCCGCGCGCGGGTCTCCGCGGTGCGCGGCGTGAGCGTCGACGGGGTGATGCGGACGTTGCTGACCCGTGGTCTGGTCTGCGAGGCGGGGGTGGAGGTGTCTTCGCAGGCGACGCTGTACCGCACGACGGAGGAGTTCCTGCAGCGGATGGGGCTCGACAGCCTCGAGGACCTGCCGCCGCTGGCGCCCTTCCTGCCGGAGGAGGTGTCGATGGACGACCTCGAGCCGCGGGAGCTCCTGGCCGAGCCGATCCCGGAGCCGATCCTCGAGCCGGTTTCGAGCACTCCCGATGTGCGCGACAATGGCGGGTCGGAGCCCGAGGCTCCCGCGGCCGGGCCGGAACCGGAACCGGCCGAACCCCAGCAGCAGGAGGACACACCATGAGCCCGAAGGCGCCCCGCAGCAGCGGTGGCCGAGGGCAGGGCCGCCCCCAGAGGTCGGACCGCCCCAGCACCGGAGGTCGTCCCTCCGGCAAGAGCGGCGGCCGGCCCCAGCAGGGCGGGCCGAAGGGGACCGGCGGGAAGGCCGCACCCGGCGCCCGCCGCGGTTCCGCGAAGCGGATGACGGACAACGTCAAGCCGGCGCCGCAGCCGCCGCGTCGCGGTCCGGGACCGGTCAAGGCCCACCCCGGCACGGACGTCCACGACCCCGAAGGCGTGCGTCTGCAGAAGGTCCTCGCCCAGGCCGGGGCCGGGTCCCGCCGGGCCTGCGAGGAGATGATCACCGCAGGCCGCGTCACTGTCGACGGTGAGGTCGTCACCGAGCTCGGGGTCCGCATCGACCCGACGCGCCAGGTCGTGCACGTGGACGGCATGCGCTTCTCCATCGACGACGAGCTCGTCTACATCATGGTGAACAAGCCCAAGGGCGTCGTCTCCACCATGTACGACGAGGACGGCCGGCTGAACCTGGCCGACATGGTCGGTCCGCGCGAGGAACGGCTGTTCCACGTCGGCCGCCTCGACCTCGAGACCGAGGGCCTGATCCTGCTGACCAACGACGGCGCGCTGACCCACCGGTTGCAGCACCCCTCGTTCGGGGTGCAGAAGACCTACCTCGCCGAGGTCCGCGGTCCCGTCAAGCGCGACCTCGGGCGCAACCTGCGCGCCGGGATCGAGCTCGACGACGGCCCGGTGCAGGTCGACTCGTTCAAGCTGGTCGACTCCAAGCCGGGCTACGCGCTGGTCGAGGTGATCCTGCACGAGGGTCGCAAGCACATCGTGCGTCGTCTGCTGGAGGCCGAGGGCTACCCCGTCCTGAAGCTGGTGCGCGTGCAGATGGGCCCGATCGTCCTGGGTGACCTCAAGCCGGGCAAGAACCGCCGCCTGACCCGCGGTGAGGTCCAGCAGCTCATGGCGGTCGCGGGGCTGTGAGCGCTGCGCAGTCCGGGACGGATACCCTGCCGCGCGTGTCGGTTCGGGCGGTTCGTGGTGCGGTGCAGGTGGACGTCGACGAGCGCGGGGAGGTGCTGTCGCGGACGAGGGACCTCGTCCAGGAGGTCGTCCAGGCCAACGACCTGACCCTCGACGACTTCATCAGCGTCATCTTCACCTCCACCGCCGACCTGGTCTCGGAGTTCCCCGCCGTCGCGGCGCGGGAGCTCGGGATGGGTGACGTGCCGCTGATGTGCGCGCGCGAGCTCGAGATCGCCGGGTCCATGCCCCGGGTGATCCGCCTGATGGCCCACGTCGAGACCACGCGGGCCCGCAGCGAGATCAAGCACGTCTACCTCAACGGTGCGCAGGCCCTGCGGCGCGACATCGCGCAGTGACCGGCCCGGTGGTCCCGACGTGACGCTCGACGCGGCCGCACCGGCCCGCACGCGGGGGACGGTGCGCGTGGTCGGCACCGGCCTGCTGGGCACCTCGGCCGCCCTCGCGCTGACCCTGCGCGGGGTGGACGTGATCCTCGTCGACCCCTCGCCGACGGCGGTCGCGCTGGCCCGTGACCTGGGTGCCGGTCGCTTCCCCGCAGCGGGCGACGACCCGGCCCTGGTCCTCGTGGCCGCACCGCCCGACGTCGTCGCGGAGGTCGTCGCGGCCGAGCTCGCGGCGTTCCCGCGAGCCGTCGTCACCGACGTCGCCAGCGTCAAGGGTGGACCCCTGGCCAGTCTCAGCGCAGCGGGTGCGGACCTGCGTCGCTACGTCGGCAGCCACCCGATGGCGGGGCGGGAACGCTCCGGTGCGGTGTCCGCGCGGACGGACCTGTTCGCCGGCCGGCCCTGGGTGATCGCCGCGACCGGGGTCACCGACCCCGTCGCGGTGCGAGCCGTCCACGACCTCGCGATGGACTGCGGCGGGGTGCCCGTGACGATGGCCGCGGCCGAGCACGACGCGGCCGTGGCCGTGGTCTCGCACGCCCCGCAGGTCGCCGCGAGCCTCGTCGCCGCCCGCCTGCGCGACGCCTCCGAGACCGCCGTCGGGCTCGCCGGTCAGGGGTTGCGCGACGTCACCCGGATCGCCGGCAGCGACCCGACGCTGTGGGCGCAGATCCTGGCCGGCAACGCCGCCCCCGTGGCCGACGTGCTCGAGGACCTGCGCCGCGACCTCGACGACGTCGTCGGCGCGTTGCGGGCGCTCGCCCTCGACCCGACGGCTCCCGGCGCCCGCGGTCGCCTGGCCCGGGTGATCGCCGACGGGGGGGCGGGGCGCGACCGGATCCCGGGCAAGCACGGCAGCGCGCCGACGGCCTACACCACCGTCGTCGTGGTCGTCCCCGACCGTCCGGGGGCGTTGGGACGGTTGTTGACGGAGGTCGGCGAGGCGGGCGTGAACCTCGAGGACCTGCGGCTGGAGCACTCCGAGGGGCAGGCCGTGGCGCTGGCCTCCATCGACGTCCTCCCCGCGTCCGCCGACCCGCTCACCGAGGCCCTGCGGGCGCGCGGGTGGACGGTTCCCCGCTGAGCCCGGCCACGACGCCGGGCCGGCCGGCGACGATTCACGGCGGGGTGCCCGCGTCGACTAACCTCGACCGGTGTCCTCCTCGTCCGCTGCCAGTGGCCCCGTCGCGTCCGCAACCGTCCCCGACGAGGTGTCCGTGGTGAGCAGTTCCCTCGTCGTGGCCGTCGACGGCCCCTCCGGCAGCGGCAAGTCCAGCGTGAGCCGGGCCGCGGCCCGTGCGCTCGGCGTGGCGTTCCTGGACACCGGCGCGATGTACCGCGCGGTGACCTGGGCGGCGATGCGGGACGGGATCGACCTGGGCGACGCGGCCGCCGTCGCCACGCACGTGCGCAGCGTCGCCCTCTCGATGGGCACGGACCCCGCGGCGCCCACGGTCGCCGTCGTCGGCGCGGACGGGGCCGAGACCGACCTCACCGAGGCCGTGCGCTCCGCCGAGGTCACCGGCAACGTCAGCGCGGTCGCCTCGGTGCCCGACGTCCGCCACGACCTGGTCCTGCGTCAGCGCGCGCTCATCGAGTCCGCCTGCGTCGCCCCGCTCGCCGGACGCAACGCGGGGGTCGTGGCCGAGGGTCGCGACATCACCACGGTCGTCGCCCCGGACGCGGACGTGCGGATCCTGCTGACCGCGGACGAGAGCGTGCGCCTGGCCCGCCGTGCGCAGCAGGACCTCGGTGCGGCCGACGAGGCCGCTGTCGCGGCGACCCGCCACGCCGTCGTCGAACGGGACCGCGTGGACTCCCGCACGACGGCCTTCACCTCCGCCGCCGACGGCGTCGTGACGCTCGACTCCACCCACCTCGACTTCGAGGGCACCGTCGCCGCCGTGCTCGAGGTCGTCGCGCGGGCCACCACGCCCTCCGGGGAGCGGCCGTGAACAAGGCTCCCGTGGGCGGTTCCCACCCCGACGCGCCGAGGCCCTGGACCCGGGCCGTGGGCACCCTCTTCGCCAAGGGCCTCTGGAACTCCACGGTCATCGGTGCGGAGAACGTCCCGACGACCGGCCCGGTGCTCTTCGCCGCCAACCACGCCTCGATCATGGATGGCCCGTTGCTGTACGGCGTCACGCCGCGGGCCGCGCACTTCCTCGTGAAGAAGGAGATGTTCGAGGGCTCCGCGCTCAACCGCTTCGTCGGCTGGTCGCTCCTGCAGGCCGGGCAGATCCCGATCGACCGGACCCGCGGCGACCGCGACGCGCTGCAGTCCGTGCTCGCCGTCCTCGCCGCGGGCGGCGCCGCCGGGGTGTTCCCCGAGGGCACCCGCGGTCGCGGTGACGCCGCGAGCGTGCGCAGCGGCATCGCGTGGATCGCGTTGCAGTCCGGCGCCCCCGTCGTGCCCGTCGCCTGCCTCGGTGCGCACCGGGCCGGCGAGAAACCCCGCTCGGTGCCCCCGCTGCGCCGCAAGCTCAGCTTCTGCTTCGGCGAACCCTTCACCGTGGTGAAGGACCCCGGCGTACCAGGGCGTGTCGCCCTGGCCGACGCCGTCGAGCAGGTCCGGGTCAAGCTGTCCAGCCACGTGCTGGACTCCTTGCAGCGCACCGGCATCCAACTACCCGAAGACCAGGACGGTGTCGACGAGCTGGGGCTCGGCGAGATGGCGTCCGACGACGTGCCAGGAGGCACCCGGTGAGCACCACCCCCGAGAACCCCGAAACTCCCGACGAGACCCAGGTTCCCGACGAGAACGTCGAACGCGCCCTGCGCGTCGGCCTCGACGACTACGACCTCTCGCCCGAGGACGTCGCCCTGCTGGAGTCCGACGGCTCCGACGACGGTGACGACGCCCCCACCGGCCCGCTGCCGGTGCTGGCCGTCGTCGGCCGGCCCAACGTCGGGAAGTCGACGCTGGTGAACCGCATCATCGGCCGCCGCGAGGCGGTCGTCGAGGACGTGCCCGGCGTCACCCGCGACCGCGTCGCCTACCCGGCGAACTGGGCCGGGCGCGACTTCACCCTCGTCGACACCGGCGGCTGGGAGGCCAAGGCCGAGGGCCTCAACCTCGCCGTCGCCGACCAGGCGGAACTCGCCATCGAACTCGCCGACGCGGTGATGTTCGTCGTCGACGGGACCGTCGGCGCGACGGCCAGCGACGAGCAGGTCGTCCGCCTGCTGCGCAAGTCCGGTCGTCCCGTGACCCTCATCGCCAACAAGGTCGACGGCCCCCGCCAGGAGGCCGACGCGACGGAGCTCTGGGGCCTCGGCCTCGGTGAGCCGCACCCCGTCTCGGCGCTGCACGGGCGGGGCACGGGCGACGCCCTCGACGCCGCGGTGAAGACGCTGCCGGCGGTCTCCGCGGTCGGCGGCGGCTACCAGCTGGAGGGTGGCCCGCGGCGCGTCGCGCTGCTCGGGCGTCCCAACGTCGGCAAGTCCTCGATGCTCAACAAGCTCGCCGGGTCCGACCGGGTGGTCGTGCACCCCACGGCCGGCACCACCCGCGACCCCGTCGACGAGCTCATCGAGCTCGGTGGCCGGACCTGGCGCTTCGTCGACACCGCCGGCATCCGTCGTCGCGTGCACCTGACCAAGGGCGCCGACTTCTACGCCTCGCTGCGCACCCAGACCGCGCTGGAGAAGGCCGAGGTCGCGGTCGTCCTCGTCGACGCCAGCGAGCCGCTGGCCGAGCAGGACATCCGCGTCATCTCCACCGTGGTGGAGTCCGGGCGTGCCCTCGTCGTCGCCTACAACAAGTGGGACCTGACCGACGAGGAGCGCCGGCACTACCTCGAACGCGAGATCGAGAAGGAGCTCGTCCAGATCCCGTGGGCGCCCCGCGTGAACGTGTCGGCCTTCACCGGCCGGCACATGGAGCGCCTCGTCCCGGCGATCGACATCGCGCTGGACTCGTGGGAGATGCGCATCCCGACCGGGCGCCTCAACGCGTTCCTCGGCTCGATCGTCGCCGCCCACCCGCACCCGGTGCGGGGCGGCAAGCAGCCGCGCATCCTCTTCGGGACCCAGGCCTCGACCAAGCCGCCGCGCTTCGTCATCTTCGCCAGCGGCTTCCTCGAGGCCGGGTACCGCCGGTTCATCGAGCGTCGTCTGCGCGAGGAGTTCGGCTTCGAGGGCACGCCGATCGAGGTCAGCGTCCGCGTGCGGGAGAAGCGCAAACGATGAGGTAGGGTTCTACCCGGCCCGCAAAGAACGGGGCCGGGTGGTCGCTCCTCGGAGCGATCGGGCTGTGGCGCAGCTTGGTAGCGCACTTGACTGGGGGTCAAGGGGTCGCAGGTTCAAATCCTGTCAGCCCGACCAGCGGAAACGCAGGTCAGAGCGGGTGTTCGTCTTCGGACGGGCACCCGCTTCGTCGTTCTGACCGCAACGAGACGCGGGCCGTGAGGCTCACCAGCCGGCGGCCTGGTCGAGGGGATCTGCCACCTCCGTCGGTCGAGTTCCCGAGGTACGCAGGCTGACGTCTTCCAGCCCGGCGGAGCGGGCTGCCCCTGTCGCCAGGAGGAGGGCGACGAACGGTTCGCGGCGCTCGCCTGGAGGGTTTCGAGCAGCTCCTCCACCCTGGTGCGGTCGGAGGTGGTCCCGCCCGCCTCCCTCTGCGCGCGACGGAGGGCCGGGTGACCAGCGCGCCGAGGTTCCGGGTCACCAGCCCGTCCTCACCGCGATGTCGAGGGAGCCCCGAGGGCGCGGTACCCGGTGGGTAGGGCCGGCCCGACAGGAACGCAGTGCGCTTGACGACGATCAGCGTCTCGACGTCGGTCGGAGGCTTGACGCCCTCTTCCTGCCCGACAGCGGGACGAGGTGCTTCGTCGACGTCCCGCGTGCAGGTCTCAGGTGGACCTCGCTCGACCACTTGCCTTGCGTTCGGTCACTCCCGCTCGGTCACTCCCGCACTCTGCTGCGCCGCCGAAGTCGATCCAGCTCCTCGGCTCCCACCGCAGGAACTCCTCGGCGAGACGGGAACGGACAGGAGGCCATGGCCGGACGAACGCCACGGGGCAGGGCTGACGGACACCGAGGCGGGGAGCCGGCAGTGGAAGCGAGCTGCTGGCGAATGCCCTGGCCGACCACAGGAGCACCACAGGCTCGACCTCGATACATGGATCGAGACAGGCCGGGACCGACCCGGCCACCCCGACGTGAGGAACACCATGAAGATCAGCAAGAGGTCCGTGGCGGCAGGCACCATCGGCGCAGTGGCCGCCGGTGGACTCGGGTTGGTGCTACTGGGTGCCCCATCGGCCCTGGCCGCCGCCACCACCGACAGCTCCGGCACCAGCGCGAGCTCCGGCACCGACAGCCGCCTGCAGGCGATCAAGGACGCCCTCGCCGGACTGGTCACCGGTGGAACCCTGACGCAGTCCCAGGCCGACGAGGTCGCCACCACGTTGGACTCCTCCGACGCCCTGCGCGGCGGTGGTCGTGCTGGGCACGGCGGTGGCCGCGTCGTGGACCTGGACACCGCTGCCACCACGATCGGTCTCAGCACCGACGACCTGCGCACCGCTCTGCAGGCCGACGGCGCCACCCTGGTGACCGTCGCGAGCGATCACGACGTCACCGAGCAGACCCTCGTCGACGCCTTGGTGGCCGCGGCCAAGACCCACCTCGCCGAGGAGGTCACCGAGGGCGACCTGACCCAGGCCGAGGTCGACGAACGGATCGCCGCCCTGCCCACCACGGTGAAGCAGGCCGTGGAGTCCACCTTCGCCGGCCGCGGCGGCCACGACGACACCGACAGCACCGGAACGACCGGCAGCGGAACGACTGGCAGCGGAACGTCGAGCAGCTCCTCGAACAACACCAGCTACACCACCACGGCCAAGGCCGTGTCGGTGTGAGGTAGCAGCTGGGCCCAGCCCAGAACCGCGAGGACCCACCGCCTCTCCTCCTCCCGAGGCGGTGGGTCCTCGCCGGCGTTCCGGGTCGAGCTCAGCGGACGCTGTTCCGGAGAGCCACTCAGCTCACACCAGCGGACAGCGCTGATCGCTCACCGGCGACGCCCAACGCCTCGTGGAGGCGGATGCCGCAGACCCTGCGAACACCCGCAGCCGGCGGTGTCGACCCCAGTGGAGAGAGAATCCAGAGAGGACCTGCGGTCATGGGACACGAGCACGACTTCACGACAGGTCACCACGGCGAGGGGATCCCGGCCGCCTGGGGAGCGTTCGGGCTGATTGCGTCCCTTCTGGTTCTCAGCATCGTGTTGGCTCGCAACGCCGTGGTCAGAGTGCGTCTCCTGGCGCTCTGGGAGCTGGTGCGCCAGCATCCGGCCGTCACGGCCGTCTGGGGGAACGAGCGCCCTGCCGGTCAGCCCGTCACCGACGAGGGGAGAACGCTCGCTCCGGCTCTCAGCGCCTCGACACCCGTCGACGCCGACCCTCGGCGGCTCGATCCCGTCGTCATCGCTTCGTTCCCGCCGGAGTTGCGCGAAGTTCTGCTGCGCACCGATGAGCTCGCCGCGGGATTGACCGTTCCCGCGGCCGGTGGGACCTGGCCGGGTCGGGCACTGGCTGAACACCGCTTGGAGACGGTCAGGGTCGCACTGGTCGACCTGGTCGACACCTTCGCGCAGATCCCTCCTGATCTCGCGGTCCAGCCTGCGGCCTGCGCCGGTACCTCACCGCTGGAGGATGCGCTGGCCGCTGCCGGCCTGTTGGAGCAGGAGAGCAGGGACCTGCGCAACGATCTCCTGGCCGGGGTGGCCGCCGAGCTGAGGCGACAACGTGCGTTCCTCGCCGACAAGTACGGACCCTCGGAGCAGTCGTCAACGCTCCACCTGCCCTGACAGGCGCCGACCGTCCGCGGTCGGGAAGGACGCGGGACCGCGTGCGCGTCGGCTTTCTCCGCGGAGCCCTGGGCCGGTGGCGGAGCGGCTCAGGGGCAGGCCATCCCGCCCACGACGAGCCCCGTGCCCTGCAGGTCGTGTCACTGTCTCGATGCGGGCACGAACCCCGCGCAGACACCCGGGGGGTCGAGGGGTCGCAGGTTCGAACCCTGTCAGCCCGACCAGCGGAAACGCAGGTCAGAGCGGGTGCCCGTCTTCGGGCGAGCGCCCGCTTCGTCGTTCCCGGGGTCTCCCTCCGGGCAGCGGCCGGCCACGGGGCGAACGGGTGGGTCCGAAACCTGCCGGAAACACGCTTGGGCCACACTGCGCTCCACCCTCGAGCATCGGAGCACAGTGACCCACGAACGAAGCGGCGGCCCGGACCTGTCGGACCCGCTGGACTCGGTGCACGGCGTCCAGAAGAGCCGCCTGGTGAAGACGTTGCGACGCGGCGACATCGTCCTCTTCATCGTCGCCGCCGTCATCAGCGCGGACAGCATCGCCGTCCTGGCCGCCGGCGGACCCGAGGGTCTGGTGTGGTCGGCGTTCATCGGCATCGCCTTCCTCGTCCCGTCGGCCTTCGTCTTCGCCGAGACCTCCTCGAGCTACCCGGAGGAGGGCGGCCCGTACCAGTGGGTGCGCCGGGCCTTCGGCCGGACCTGGGCCTCGATCGCGGTGATGCTCTACTGGATCACCAACCCGATCTGGCTCGGGGGATCGCTGGCCTTCATCGCCGGGTCGGTGTGGGCGGAGTACGTCACTCCGACCACCGCGCTCGGTGACTTCGTCGTGAAGCTCGCCTTCGTCTGGGTCGCGATCCTGCTGGCCATCGTCAGCCTCAAGCGCGGCAAGCTCCTCATCAACGCCGGCGCCTACGCGAAGCTCTTCGTCCTGCTGAGCCTGACCGTCACGGCCCTCGTCCACGTCGCGCAGGTGGGCTCGGCCGGGATCGACTGGTCGAGCGCGCGCCCCACGGCCGCCGGGTTCCTGCTCATCGTGCCCGTGGCCCTCTTCGCCTTCGTCGGCTTCGAGGCGCCGAGCGCCGCCTCCGAGGAGATGCACGACGCGCAGAAGGACACCCCCGTCGCCATCGCGCGCGGTGCGGGCATCACGCTCATCGCCTACCTCGCCCCGGTGCTGGCGATCATCCTGGTCACCCCCGCCGACCGCACGGCCGACTCCGGGGTCATGCAGGCCATCGAGGAGAGCTACGCGGTCTTCGGGCCCGCCTCGGGGTTCCTGCTCACCGTGACGGGACTGGCCTTCGTCTACGCGCTGCTGACCCAGGGCAGCGCGTGGATGATCGCCACCGACCGGATGCAGGCCGTGGCCGCGGGCGACGGCGCCTTCTTCACCACCAGGCTGGGCGAGTTCTCCCGACGCCTCGGCACCCCGGTCCGGATGAACCTGCTCTCCGGCTGCGTCGGGACGGTCTTCCTCGCCGCGGCCACGCTCCTGGTCCACGGGACGGCCGCCGCGGTGTTCGGGGTGGTGCTCACCCAGGCGGTCTCGACGCTGCTCATCAGCTACGTCGTCATCCTGCCTGCGATGATGTGGTTGCGGCACAAGCACGACGTCCCGCGTCCCTACCAGGTCCCCGGCGGCCTCAGGGGCTACACCGTCCTGCTGACGATCATGTACGCCTTCGTGCTGCTCGGCTCCGTCGCGGCGATCGTCCCGGGCGTGCTGGAGGGCTGGCTGGGGCTCGACTACGACTTCCTCGACGAGTGGGGCGTCAGCCGGGGCAGCTTCGAGGTGTTCACCGTGGGCACCCTCGTCGTCGTGATCGCCGCGGCGCTCGTGGGTCGGGTCGTCGGCGGCGCCCGCGACGAACCGGTCGTGCCCGTCGCGGAACCGGAAGCGTCCCGCCGGTAGGGGCCGAGCGCCTCAGTCGGGGTGGTCGGGGCTCAGCGGCCACCACGGCGGCACGAGCAGGGCGAAGTCGTCGAGGAACGCCTCCGGGTCGCGGGGGGCTTCGCCCGCGAGCCACACCGAGACCGCACCGACCGTGCCGTCGGCCACGAAACGGGCCACGAGTTCCGGGTCGGCGACGGGGGAGCGGACCGCCCCGCGCTCGACGAGGAGGCGGATGGAGGCACGGAAGTGCTCGCTGAGCAGTGAGCGCAGCGACGCGTCCGCGGCGCTCGCGAGGCTGCGCAGGTAGACGTCGCGGTGGCTCTCGAGGTGGTGCAGCACCGCGAGCGTGGTGTCGCGGACGGCGACGTCCCACGCGCGCTCGTGCGCCCCGCCCAGGAAGCGTTCGCGGGCCTCGTCCAGCTCGCCGCGCAGCACCGCGCGGAGCAGGCCGGAAGGGGAGTCGCTGTGCTCGTAGAACGTGGACCGGTGCACCCCCGCGGTGCGGGCGATCTCCGCGACGGACAGGGTCTCCGGGTTCTTGACCGCAGCCAGTTCGAGCACCGCGGCCGAGAGGCGCTCGAAACTGCGCCGAGCTCGAGCGTCCACCACCCGACCCTACCGTTCGACGTGCGCGACGGGTGTCGGCGTCCGGGAGGCGCTACGACGGGCGGGGGGCGTACATGATCAGGCCCACGCCGACGAGGCAGACCAGGGCCCCGGCGACGTCGAAGCGGTCCGGGCGGTAGCCGTCGACGAGCGCGCCCCAGAGCAGCGAGCCGGCCACGAACACCCCGCCGTAGGCGGCGAGGACGCGTCCGAACTGCGCGTCCGGCTGCAACGTCGCAGCGAACCCGTAGAGACCGAGGGCGATGACCCCCGCGCCGATCCAGGCGATCCCGCGGTGCTCGCGCACCCCCTGCCAGACCAGCCACGCACCGCCGATCTCGAGCAGGGCGGCGAGCACGAACAGGGAGATCGAGCGCAGGGCGTCCACGGGGCGTGAACCTACCCGCGAACGCGCGACGGGGACCGCTGCGGTGAACGGTCCCGTTGCGCTGCGGGGGTTCTCAGTGCCCGGCGACGTACTTCACCGGCGCGGGCAGGCCGGCCTGCGCGCGGACCCGCGTCGCGAAACCCTCGATCGAACGCAGGGCCGAGACGACGTCGGCGGGACGCACCGCGAACGGCATCGAGTGGATGGTCTCGCTCGGGACCGTCGCGGCCTGCGCGACCGCGGTGAGGGTGTCGACGTCGTCGACGCCGAGTCCGATCTCGGTGAGCGTGTTCGGCAGGCCGACGCGGGTCGTGAACTCGACGAAGTCGCGGATCTCGGACGTGGGCGCACCCTCGAGGACGAGCTGGGCCAGCGACCCGATGTTGACCTTCTGCCCGTGCGCGAGGCCGTGCGCCTGCGGGGCGGCGGTCAGGCCGTTGTGGATGGCGTGCGCCGCGGCGAGCCCACCGGACTCGAAGCCGAGGCCCGAGAGCAGCGTGTTGGCCTCGATGACCTTCTCCACCGCCGGGGTGACGAGGTGGTCGCGCACGGCGTCGAGGGCGGGGAGGGCGTTCTCCCACAGGATGTCCCACGACAACCGGGCGAGCGCCGTGCCGGCCTGGGTGGGCAGTCCGCCGGCCATCGTCGCCGACCCGGACTTCGCGGTCGCGCGGGCCTCGAGCCACGTCGCGAGCGCGTCGCCCACGCCGGCGGCGAGCAGCTTCACGGGGGCGTTGGCGACGACCTGGGAGTCGATGAGGACGAGGTCGGGGTTGCGCGGGAAGAAGCGGTACTCCAGGAAGGCGCCCTCGTCGGTGTAGACGACGGCCAGCGCCGAGGTGGGGGCGTCGGTCGAGGCGACGGTGGGCACGCTGGCCCAGCGGATCCCGGCGAGGTGGCCGGCGGACTTCACGGCGTCGATGGTGGAGCCGCCGCCCAGGCCGACGAGGACGTCCGCCCCGGTGTCCGCCACGACCTGGACGAGGCGGTCGATGGTCCCGACCGTGGCCAGGCCGGAGAACACGTCGCGGTGCACGGGCAGCCCGGAGCCCCGCAGCGACGCCTCGACGTCGTGGCCGACGAAGCCCCAGACGACGTCGTCGGCGACGAGGACCGGGTTCTCGCCGACGGCGGCGAGGTACTCGCCGACCTTGGCGATGGCTCCCGGGCCCTGGACGTAGCGACCGGGGCTCATGACGGTGCGGATGGTGGTCTCGGCGGGCATGCCGACTCCTTCGACGATCGTCCTTCGGGGATGTTTCGTTCGTGAAGGAGCCTAGACCTCCTCCAAGCTTCAACCATCCGGGGGGTTCGCCGTCGGGCGCGGCCCGGCTCTTGAGTAGGGTCACCCCATGTTCTGCGAGCAGCCGTCCGAGGCCTCCGCCACGGCAGAGCTGCCGCCCTTCGTGGAGGTCCAGGACGCCTGCAAGACGTACCCGACCCGCGAGGGTGTCGTCCACGCCCTCGACCACGTCGCCCTGCAGGTGCCGCGGGGACGCTTCGTCAGCGTCATCGGCCCCTCCGGCTGCGGGAAGTCGACGCTGCTGCGGATGATCGCCGGCCTCGAGCAGCCCGACGGCGGGTCGGTCCGGATCTGCGGGCGCAGCGCCGCCGAGGCCGGGGCGGACAAGATGATCGGCTTCGTCCCGCAGGTCCCCGCGCTGCTGCCGTGGCTCGACGTCCTCGGCAACGTCCAGGTCCTGGACAAGGTGAACCGGGCGGGCACGGCGCGCCGTCGCCGCAGCACGCCCAGCACTCCCGGCGCGCCCGGACTGGCCTCCGACCCCGTGGCCCTGCTCACCCGCCTCGGCCTCGGTGACGTCCTGCACCGCAAACCCCGTGCGCTCTCGGGGGGCATGCAGCAGCGGACGGCCATCGCCCGCGCCTTCGCCCTCCAGCCCGACGTGCTGCTGATGGACGAACCGTTCTCGGCCCTCGACGAGTTCACCCGCGAGGCCGCCCAGCTGCAACTGCTCGACGTGTGGCAGGAACTGCGGACGACGGTCGTCTTCGTCACCCACTCCATCGCGGAGGCCGTCCTGCTCTCCGACACCGTCGTCGTGATGGCCGCCCGGCCGGGGCGCATCGCGGGCGTCGTCGAGATCGGGCTGGACCGGCCCCGACACCACGGGTTGCTCGACTCCGCCGGCATGCACGAGCACGAGCACCGGATCCGCCAGGTCCTCGAGACCGCCTGGAACCCCCTCGACCCCTCCCAGGACGTCGCGTGAGGATCCTGAACCCCCGGTTCTGGCTCCCGACGGTGCTGGCGCTGGTCGTCGTCGCGCTGCTCTGGAGCTGGGTCGCGCAGGAGAACCCCTACGTCCTGCCGACGTTGTCGAGCGTGGGGCAGCAGTTCCGCGAGGACCCGAACCTCTACCTGAGCAACGCGGGGACGACGTTGCAGGAGGCCCTGGTCGGCCTGGTGCTCGGCACCGTCGGGGCCGTCGTCCTCGCCGTGCTGGTCGCCGAGTCGCGGATCCTCTGGCGGGCGTCGATGCCGTTGGCGGTGATCCTCAGCGTCACCCCCGTCGTCGCGATCGCCCCGGCGCTCGTCGTCGCGTTCGGGTTCGGCATGACGCCGAAGTACATCGTGACCGGTCTCATCACGTTCTTCCCCGTCCTGATGAACACCGTCACGGGGTTGCGCTCGGTCGACCGGCACGTGCTCCAGGTCTTCCGGACGGTGAACGCCACCCGCCTCGACGTCCTGGTCCGGTTGCGCTTCCCCAGCGCGTTGCCGTACCTGTTCTCCGCCCTGCGGGTGGTGTTCCCGCTCTCGCTGGTGGGGGCCATCGTCGCGGAGTTCTCCGCCGCGGGGGCGAAGTCCGGGTTGGGCACGCTCATCAGCGTCGCGAGTTCGAACTCGCAGCTGGACCGGGTGTTCGCCGCCATCGCCTGTCTCGCCGCGATGGGTTCGCTGTTGTTGCTGCTCGTCACCACCGTCGAACGTCGTGCCCTGGCCTGGCACGAGTCGCAGTCCCGCTGAGAACCCCGAGGAGACCCCCTGTGAGCCGTCCCCGCACCCCGCTCGCCGTCGGCGCGATCGCCGCTCTGCTGCTCGCCGGCTGCGGTAGTTCCGACGACGGCGCCGTCGACGGTGTCTCCACCCCCTCGGCGACGAAGGGGTCCGCGGTCTCGGCGGAACGGTGCAAGGAGAACGAGGCCGCGGGGAAGATCACCTACATCACGGGTTTCCAGTACCAGGCCTCGGCCGGCATCCTCGATCCGATCGCGGCGAAGGCGCTGGGGTACTTCGACGCCCTCTGCCTCGACGTCGAGATCCAGCCGGGCACCGGTGAGACCGCGCAGAACGCCCAGCTCGTCGCGGCCGGCACGGCGCAGATCTCCTCCATCGCCGGCAACGGCGACGTCCTGGTGAACGTCGCCAACGGCGTCGGCGTGCAGGCCGTGGCGATGTTCGGCCACGTCCCGGTGGCGACGCTCATGACGAAGCCCGACATCACCGACCTGAAGCAGCTCGAGGGCACGACGCTGGGGCAGAAGGGCGCGTTGCCGGTCACCATCGAGGCCATGCTGCGCGCTGCGGGCGTCGACGTCTCGAAGATCACCCAGGTCGAGGTCGGCTACGACCCGACGGTGCTGGTCCGCGGGCAGGTCCAGTCGCTGACCGGGTACAAGTCCAACGAACCGCTGACCCTGGAGGCCAAGGGGGAGAAGGTGAAGCTGTGGAACCCGGAGGACTACGGGGTTCCCGGCTCCATCGCGACGACCATCGTCAACCCGGCGTTCCTGAAGGACCACCGCAGTGCCGTCGAGGACTTCCTGCGGGCCCAGCTCAAGGCCTACGCCCACTGCGAGGACGACGCCAGCGAGTGCGTCGCGGACGCCGCGGAACTCTCCCAGGCCGGTTACGACACCGACCACAACGTCCAGGTGTGGCAGACGGAGTCCAAGCTCGTCGACGACTCGCTGCCGCAGGGCCAGGTGCTCGGTCAGATCGACGACACCGCCGTCCGGACCGAGGGGGACTTCCTCGTCCGGATGGGACAGATCCCCGCCGTGCCGGACCTGACGACCCTCGTCGTGCCCGACCTCGTGACCTCGCTCTACGCCGACGGTCAACTCGTCTGGCCCGCACCGTGAACGCCACGGCGGACACGGAGTTCGGCATCTTCCTGCCCATCGGCAACGGGGGCTGGATCATGTCCGACACGGCGCCGCACCCGCAGGCGACGTACGAGCACAACCGCGAGGCCGCGCTGGCGGCGGAACGCATCGGCCTCGACTTCGTGATGTCGATGGCGAAGTGGCGCGGTTACGGCGGCCGGACCGACCACTGGGGCCAGACCCTGGAGTCGATGACGATGATGTCGGCGCTGGCCGAGGCCACGCACCGGGTGAAGGTCTGGGCGACCGTCCACACGAACCTGTTCCACCCCGCGCTGGTGGCGAAGATGTTCGCCACCCTCGACCAGGTCTCCGGCGGGCGCTGCGGCATGAACGTCGTCGTCGGCGCCTACGAACACGAGTTCTCCCAGATGGGGCAGTGGCGCGCGGACTTCAGCCACGACGACCGCTACCGCTACACCGAGGAGTGGATCGACCTCGTCGAACGGTTGTGGACGGAGGACTCCGTCACCGCCCGCGGGGAGTTCTTCACCCTCGACGACTGCCAGTCCCGCCCCCACCCCGCGCAACGGCCGACGCTCATCGCGGCCGGTCGTTCGGCGGCCGGGATGCGGTTCCAGGCGGCCCACTGCGACGGGTCCTTCCTCACCGCCGAGGACCTGCCGGGGCTGCGCGCGGCCAGTCGCGACGTCAAGGCGATGGCCGCGCTGCGGGGTCGCTCGATCAAGACCTACGCCATGCTCACCGTCGTGCTGGCCGAGACCGACGCGGCCGCGCAGGCGCGGTTCCGCGAGTACGGGCGCGGGTACGACGCCGAGGCCATCACGAACATGAAGCTGTCCTGGGGCCTGCCGCTGGAACGCGCGATGTCCATGACGGCCGGGGACGAGGCGCACGAGGCGTTCCAGACCGCCGTCGTCGTGGGTGGTCCGGACTCCGTCGTGCGCCAGATCCAGGAGGTGGTGGAGGAGACCGGCCTCGACGGCATGATGCTCATCTTCCCCGACTACCTGCCGGACCTGGCCGCGTTCGGCGAGCAGGTGCTGCCCGCGTTGCGGGCAGGAGCGTGAGCGACCCGCGGCTGGAACTCCTGTGCGACCTCCCCGGGGCGCTGCTGGTCGTCGACGTGCAGCGCTCCTTCGCCGATCCGGAGTTCCTGGCCCACCTGTCCGAGACCGCCCGCGCCGACGTCGCCGCCGCGGTGCAGGGGGTCCGGGCCGCGATCGGCCTGGCCCGGGCCGGGGGGACCGCCGTCGTCTGGCTGCGGCTGCGGGTCCCGCCGGACGACCCGTGGCCGGCGTCGAACTGGTTCCGCGGTCAGGCCCCGGACGACCCGTGGCCGACCGAGGGGGAACCCTGCGTCGAGGGCACCGACGGCATCGAGTGGTACGGCGTGGAACCCCTCGACGGGGAACTCGTCCTCGACAAGCGGACCTACGACGGTTTCGCCGGGACGGGGTTGGCGGAGACGTTGCACGGGCGGGGGACCGGGTGGGTCGCGGTGACCGGACTCACCAGCGACTGCTGCGTCCTGGAGACGGCCGGGTCCGCCTTCACCCGGGGTTTCCGGACCCTCGTGGTGGCCGACGCCACCGCCTCCCACGACCGGGCCACCCACGACGCGGCCCTGCGGGTGCTGGCCGAGCACAGCGCGGTGGTCGTGGACCTCGCCGAGATCGAGGACCTGCTGCTCACGCCCTGACGGTCAACGTCCCCCGCAGGACGCTGTCGGAGGAGTGACCGGGGTTCCCGTCGAGGGGTTCCCGGGAGACGTCGACGACGTCGAAGCGGCCGAGGTCCAGGTCGGCGGGCAGCGTCACCGACATGGCCATGCCCGCCCCGGCGCCCGGGTCCGGGCTGAGGAAGCCCAACGGCACCAGGCCCCCGTCGGCGTCGAGCAGCCACGCCTCGAGGAAACCGTCGGGCACCGCCGCCACCCCGGAGATCCGCAGTTCCAGGCGTCGGCTCCCGCCGGCCTCGGTGACGTCGGCGCTGCCGCTGCCGCTGCCGGACCCGGCCAGCGGTTCCAGCGCGGCGGTGGACACGACGGCCTGCGGGGGCGCCGCGGTCGTGGGTTCCGCCGGGCCGGAGAGCGCCCTCGTCCCCAGCGCACCGACGCCCAGGCCGATGAGGGCGGCCGCGGCCACCGGTACCCACCGTGTCCGGCGGAGCGGACGCGGAGCACCCGCCCGGCGCAGCGGGACGACGACCGGTGCGCTCGCCGCGGGGGTACCGGAGCCGGCGGGGTCGATGCCGAGCTCGTGGGCGACGTTCTCCCAGGTCCCGGCCGGGACCGGGACGGGGGTCACCGACTCCTGCGACCGGGCCGAGTCGACCACGCGGCTGATCTCGGCGACCTCGGTGCGACAGGTGACACAGGCCTCGAGGTGGGCGTGCACCTCCGGTGCGACCTCCTCACCCAGGGCGAGCAGCACGACGACGTCCTCGGGAAGGTGTTCCGCCGCCGTCGGGGACGTCTCATCGATCGGCACTGTCGTCCTCCAGGCGCGATCGCAACCGGCGCAGGGACCGCCGGAGGTGGCTCTTCACGGTACCCACGGGCAGGCCCGTGCGTTCGGCGATCTGGACCTGGGTGAGGTCCTCGAAGAAGGCGAGGCGGACGACGGTGCGTTGTGGTTCCCCGAGGCCGTCGACCTCCGCGAGCAGGACGAGGCGGTCGGTCGCCACGTCCTGCGGTGCGGCGTCCAGCACGACGGTGCTGTCGCCCCCGCGCAGCAGTTCCGGGTCGGTCACGACCTCGGGGCGGTAGCGGGTGGTCAGGGCGTCGGCGATGCGGTGCCGGGCGATGCCCACGAGCCAGGCCGGGAACGAGGCCGCGGAGGGGTCGAAGCGTTCCCGGGACCGCCACGCCGACACGAACACGTTCTGCACGACGTCCTGCGCGTCGGCCTCGTCGAGACGTCGCCGGGCGAGCCCGTTGACGAGCGGGGCCCACCGTTCGAACGCCTCGCGCAGCCCGCGTTCGTCTCCCGCAGCGACGGCCCGGCCGACCGCGGCGTCGTCCCACGACGCGGGGTCGGTCCAGTCCGCCGCCGGCGACGGGCTCGGCCGGGGGCTCACGGGCACCACCGTAGGGGCCCCGACGGGCTGCGCCAGCCCACCGGTCCGGTTCAGAGGGCGGTCACGACGACGTTCTCGGCGTAGGACCGGGTGGCGCGGTCGAAGTCGCCCCCGCAGGTGATCAGCTCCAGGCGGGGGTCGCCGGTCCGGGTGAACACCTCCTCCGCGGGCAGGTCCGCCTTGAGGTAGGAGTGGCGTGAGGCGACCCGGAACTCCGCGACCCCGCCGTCGGAGCTGGTGACGCGGACCGTCGTCCCGGCCTCCAGCGACGCCAGGTCGATGAGGGCCCCCGGCCCGTCCGCGTGGGTGTCGACGTGCCCGGCCAGCACGGTCGCCCCGGCCCCACCGGGGACGGACCCCCAGCGGTACCAGCCGACCTGCTGCGGGTCCTCGGGGACGGCCAGCGCCCCGTCGGCGTCGACCCCGACGGGGACCACGGGGGCGTCCACCCCGAGGTCGGGGATCTCCAGGCGCACCGGGACGGGCGTCGGGGCCGGAGCCGAGGGGGCGGCGTCCCGGCGGCCCACCGCGGCCTGCCCGGTCGTCACCGGGCTCGTGACCGGCGTCGGGACCGGGACGGGGCTCGCCGCGGGGACGGCCGGCAACGGTGCACCGAACCCCGCGGTCGGACGTGAGGACCACCACCCCGCGACGAGGAAGACCCCCGCGACGGCCAGGACGACCGCGACGAGCGCGGCGCCCCGGGCGAGCCGTGCGTCAGCGCGTGGCGTGCGCACGCCGCGAGACGACGGTCGCCGCACCCGCACCGACCAGCGCCAGCGCACCGGCGCCGACCACCCAGCCGGACCACCCGTTCTCGGCGAGACCACCGGAACCGGAGGGGACCCCGGACGGCGTGCCGGCCCCGCCGGTCACCTGCTGGGTCGCGAGAGCCAGGTTGGCGTCCGCGGCGGAACCCCAGGCGTAGACGATGGTCTGGGTCCCTTCGGGCAGGGTCAGGTCCGCCGGGCCGATCGCGACCTGGTCGGTTCCCGCCAGGACGACGTCCGCGCTCACCGTTCCCGCGGGCACGGTGACGCTGGCCTCGTTCGGGTTGGTGAGGCCGGTGAGCACCGGTGTCCCGCCGGCCCGGACGTCGACCGCGGGGGCCGCCGCGACGTGGCGGACGGTCAGTTCTGACTCCCCGGCCGCGAGGTCCGTGGGTGCGTTGACGAACGGCGTCAGCGCGGGAGTTCCGGCGGCGTCGAGGTGGGCGACCACGGTGACGTTCGCCCCGGCGGGGACCTGGACGCCCTTCGCCGAGATCGCGGGCTGCGTCGCGGCCGGGTCGGCGCCGGCGGGGTAGACCGCGAGGTCGTAGCTGCCGGAAGGCAACTGCTGCGGGTCGGTCAGGGTTCCGGGGGTGAAACCGGGGACGAGTTCCTTGCCGTTGGCGTACACGTCGACGGTGAGGCCGGGAACCGCGTGCAGGATCGAGACGGTCGCGGTGTCGCTCGTCGCGGCCGCCGACGCCGTGCCCGCGGTGGCCAGCGCGGCCACCGGGACGGACAGCGCGATGAGCGGGGCGGCGACGAGGGCGGCGGTGCTGCGTGCAGTGCGCATCGTTTCTCCTCCAGGAGGGCGGCGGGCCGCTCGGTGCGGCCCGTCACCCCCTCTTCCGGCCCGGGGAGGAGAACGGATGCAGTTCTCCCGAAGTTTCTCGGAGGTTCCCGGAGTTCCCCCGCTCCCGGGTCAGACCAGCGGTGCGGCGAAGTAGTACGGGCTGTTCGGCCAGGACCGGTCGGTCCCGGTCACCGTGCCGACGAACGCGTGCCGTGCGGAGGACAGGTAGGTGATCTGGTAGCGGTAGAACCCCGGTGTGCTGCCGGCGGCGCAGTCGAGGTCGGCCAGGTCGCCCGACCGGTCGCGCAGGACGTTCTCCAGGACGACGGGTGCCGAGACCGTGGCCGGCACCGGTTCCGCGACGGCGTCGACGTGGTGGCCGCTGTGGTTCCAGGGCGCGCCGTCCAGGGAGCCCGTGCGGACCCACCCGGCGTGGACCGTGGTGCCGGCGACCACGGCGCCGTCGCTGAAGCAGCCCAGCGTGAGCTCGCCCTCCATCGTGGACTCGACGTAGCTGTGGTCGCTCGAGGGACCGAGCGCGCTGGACCGAGCGCGCTGGACCGAGAGGTCGGTGCCGGAGACGACGAGGTGGCTCTCGACCTGTCCCGCCCGCAGGGCCACGTGGGCGGTCGGGTCGGGCGCTCGGTGGCGTCGGCGCCGGTCGCGGCCCCCACCGAGGCCGGGCCGGTGCCGAGGGCTCCCCGTGACGGTCGCGAGCAGCGTGGCGCGATCCGGGAGTCGCGCACCAGCGGAACCGCCCGATCGATCCGCCGGATGTTCGACGGAGGGTGACGGTTGCTCCGATCGGGTGCGGTCCGGGTGGGCCACCTAGACTCGGGGGGTCATGTCCCGGTCCTCCCAGCGGCGTTCACGTCCCGCGTCCCGCAACCCCGTCCGTTCCCGTCCCGGCTCGGCGCCGGGGGCGCTGCCCGACGACCCCCGCGCCTCGGCGCTGGCCGAGCGGCTGCGTGCGGTCTCGCTGCGCGACGAGGACCGCCTCCGTCGTCGACTCGCCGGTCTCGTCCGGCGCCCCGCGGACCTCGAGCAGGAGCTCCCGGGCCTCGAGGAGCAGACCGAGACAGCTGAACGCCGGGTGGCGGCCCGGGTGGCGAGCGTTCCCGCGCTGCACTACCCGGAGCAGCTGCCCGTCAGCCAGGAGAAGGACCGCATCGCGGACGCGCTGCGCGAGCACCAGGTCATCGTCGTGGCGGGGGAGACCGGATCGGGCAAGACGACCCAGCTGCCGAAGATCTGCCTCGAGATCGGCCGTGGTGTGCGCGGACGCATCGGGCACACCCAACCGCGACGCATCGCGGCCCGGGCCGTCGCCGAACGCGTGGCGGAGGAACTCGGCACCGAGCTGGGCGCCAGCGTGGGCTACGCCGTCCGCTTCACCGACACCGTCGGCGAGGACAGCCTCGTCAAGGTGATGACCGACGGCATCCTGCTCGCCGAGATCCAGCGCGATCCCGAACTGCTGCAGTACGACACGCTCATCATCGACGAGGCCCACGAACGCAGCCTCACCATCGACTTCCTGCTCGGCTACCTGGCCCGGCTGCTGCCGCGCCGGCCCGAGCTGAAGCTCGTCATCACCTCCGCGACCATCGACCCGGAACGGTTCTCCCAGCACTTCGGCGGCGCCCCGATCCTCGAGGTGTCCGGGCGGACCTACCCCGTCGAGGTGCGCTACCGGCCGCTGCTGGCGAGCGAACTGGCGGACGAACTCGCCGGCGGCTCGGGTGAGGACGACGAGGGGGACTCCCTCGACGAACGCGACGAGGTCGTGGGCGACGACCGCGACCAGACCGAGGGGATCCTCGACGCCGTCCGTGAACTGGCGGCCGAAGGGCCCGGTGACGTCCTCGTGTTCCTGCCCGGCGAACGGGAGATCCGCGACACCGCGGACGCCCTGTCCGACCTGGTCCAGGAACGGGAGTTCCGCGGGACCGAGATCCTGCCGCTCTTCGCCCGGCTCTCGGCCGAGGAGCAGCACCGGGTGTTCCGGCCCCACGGCAACCGCCGGATCGTGCTGGCCACCAACGTCGCCGAGACCTCGCTCACGGTCCCCGGCATCCGCTACGTGGTGGACGCCGGGACGGCGCGCATCTCCCGCTACAGCCACCGCACCAAGGTGCAGCGGTTGCCGATCGAGCGGATCTCGCAGGCCTCGGCCAACCAGCGCGCCGGCCGTTGCGGTCGTGTCGCGGACGGCATCTGCATCCGGCTCTACTCCCAGAACGACTTCGAGTCGCGTCCGGAGTTCACCGACCCCGAGATCCTGCGGACCAACCTGGCGGCCGTCATCCTGCAGATGACGTCCCTCGGTCTGGGGGACATCGGGGCGTTCCCCTTCGTCGAGCCCCCGGAACCGCGGGCCATCACCGACGGCCTCGCCCTGCTGTCCGAGCTCGGCGCGCTGGAGACCGCGCGGGCGGGTGACCGCGGGCCGCGGCTGACCCGCACGGGCCGGGACCTGGCCAAGCTGCCCATCGACCCGCGGCTGGGCCGGATGGTCCTGGAGGCCCAGCGCAACGGCTGCCTGCAGGACGTCCTCGTGGTGGTGGCGGCGCTCTCGGTGCAGGACCCGAGGGAACGCCCCCTGGAGAAGCGCGAACAGGCCGCTCAGCTGCACGCCCGGTTCCGTCACGAGCAGTCCGACTTCCTCACGTACCTGAACCTGTGGTCCTACCTGCAGCACCTGCAGCGCGACCTGTCGTCCTCGGCGTTCCGCCGCCGGGTGAAGGCCGAGATGCTGCACTTCCTGCGCATCCGGGAGTGGCAGGACACCTACTCCCAGCTGCGCCGCGTGGCGCGGGACCTGAAGTTCTCCGTCGAGACGCGGGAACCCGCGGAACTCGACGGGGATCAGCTGTTCCCCGACCCCGGCTACGACGCCGACGCGGTGCACCGCTCGCTGCTGGCCGGCTTGCTGGGCAACATCGGCTCCAAGGACGTGCGCGAGGACACCTCGAGCGCCGGCAAGGGCCGTCGCGACTCCCGGCCCGCGCGCCAGCAGGTCGAGTACAACGGTGCCCGCGGGGCGAAGTTCGCGGTCTCGCCCGGTTCCTCGCTGGGCCGGCGCAGCCCGGACTGGGTCGTCGCGGGGGAACTCGTCGAGACGTCGCGGCTCTGGGCCCGCGTCGTCGCCTCTATCGACCCGCGCTGGATCGAACCGCTGGCGGAGCACGTGGTGCGCCGCGTCTACTCCGAACCGCGGTGGTCGCGCAGCCGGGCGGCCGTCGTCGCGACCGAACGCGTCACGCTCTACGGCGTCCCCATCGTGGTGGGCCGCAAGGTCGCCTACGGCGGGATCGACGCGGAACTCTCGCGTGACCTCTTCATCCGCGCCGCCCTGGTGGAGGGCGACTTCGAGACCCGCCACGAGTTCTTCCGGCGCAACCGGGAACTGCTCGACGAGGCCGAGGAGCTGGAGCACCGCGCGCGGCGGCGCGACATCGTCGTCGACGACGATGTGCTGTTCGAGTTCTACGACGCGCGGATCCCGGCCGACGTCGTGTCCGGCCGGCACTTCGACGCGTGGTGGAAGGAGGCTCGTCGGGCGGACCCCGACCTGCTGACCTTCGACCCGGCGATGCTGGTGCGGGTGGAGGACACCGTCAGCGAGGAGCAGTTCCCGCGCGTGTGGCGCCAGGGCGACCTCGAGCTCGCCCTCGACTACGTCTTCGACCCCGGTTCGGCCGCCGACGGGTTGACCGTCGACGTCCCCGTCGAGGTCGTCAACCGCTTCGACGACCGGGACCTGCTGTGGCAGGTCCCGGGTTTCCGGCACGACCTGATCACGGCGATGATCCGGGCGCTGCCCAAGGAACTGCGCAAGAACCTCGCCCCGGCTCCCGACAAGGCGGCCCGCTTCCTGGAGAACGTCCGCCCGCACGTCGACCGGTTCTGGCCCGCCTTCGAGGCCGAGATGCCGCGGTTGGGTGACGGCACCGAGATCTACGCCGAGGACGTGGACTGGACCAAGGTGCCCGGGTACCTGCGCCCGACGTTCCGCGTGCTGGCGGGGGACGGGTCGACCATGGCGGTGGGCAAGGACTTCGCCCGCCTGCGCGCCTCGTTGGAGACCGAGGTCGTGGAGACCCTCACGGCCGCCGCGGACGACGTCCAGCGCACCGGGGCGACGTCGTGGGCGGACCTGCCCGACGAGGTCCCGCTGACCCACACCAGCGTCGTGCGCGGCAGCGACGTGACCTCGTTCCCGGCGCTCGTCGACGAGGGGGAGTCCGTCGGGCTGCGGACGTTCCCGAACTCCGTGCAGGCCGCCGTCGCCCACCGTGAGGGGGTCCTGCGGTTGCTGACGCTCGCCCTGCCCTCCCCGGTGCGCACCGTGCAGAACTCCCTCGGCAACGACGCGAAGCTCCTGCTGGCCCGCGCTCCGCACGCCGACGCGAACGCGGTCGTGGCCGACTGCGCCCAGGCCGCCGCGGCGCAGCTGCTCGACGAGGCGGACGGCGGATCGGTCCGCACCGCAGCCGGTTTCGAGGAGCTGCGGGCCCGGGTGGCGGAGCGCTTCGTGGACCTGACCGTGAGCGCCGTGGAGCGCACCCTGCGCGTCCTGCGCACCGCGGCCGCGGTGGAGAAGAACATCTCCCGCACCAGCAGCCTCGTCCTCGTGCCTTCGCTGGCCGACGTCCGGGAGCA
This sequence comes from Kineococcus sp. GCM10028916, assembly GCF_042674865.1. NCBI lineage: Bacteria > Bacillati > Actinomycetota > Actinomycetes > Kineosporiales > Kineosporiaceae > Kineococcus > Kineococcus sp. GCM10028916. Next base: position 63,336 of record NZ_JBHTFM010000001.1, read on the forward strand.
GTTCAGCGGACTCGTCCACGCGGGTTTCGTCACCGACACGGGCGTCGACCGGTTGCCGGACCTGCTGCGCTACCTGCAGGGGATCGACCGCCGGCTGGCGACGATGCCGGAGAACCCCCAGCGCGACCGGGTGCGGATGGCGGAGTTCGCCCGGGTCCGCGAGGAGTACCTGAAGCGGGTGCGACGCGCAGGGTCCCCGGTGCCGCCGGACCTGGCGCGGATCCGCTGGACGCTGGAGGAACTGCGCCTGCAGAAGTTCGCCCCGGGTGTCCCGACGGCCCACCCGGTCAGCGACGAGCGGGTGCTGAAGGCCCTCGCCGACCTCCCCTGACCGACTTCTGGGGGACCTTCCACCCTACCCGGGCCCAGGAAGGGTGGAAAGTTCCCCAGAAGTCGGTGGGTGGGGTGGGTCAGTGGGCGGCGTAGCCACCGTCGACGAGGTGGTACGAACCGGTCACGAAGCTCGCGGCGTCGCTGGCCAGGAAGGCGGTCAGGGCCGCGACCTCCTCGGGGGTGCCGAGGCGGCCCACGGCGTGCTGGGCGGCGAGCCCCGCCTTCGCCTCGGCGGAGAGGTTCGCGTCGATCAGCGGGGTCTGGATGAACCCCGGACCGACGGCGTTGACGCGGACACCCTGCCCGGAGTACTCCAGCGCGGCGTTCTTGGTCAGACCGATGACGGCGTGCTTGGTCGTGACGTAGGCGCTGGAGCCCTGGATGCCGACGCTGCCGAGCACGGAGGCCATGGTGACGATCGAGCCACCGCCCGCGGCGAGCATGGCGGGGATCTGCGCCTTGAGGGCGTAGAACACCGCGTTGAGGTTGACGTTCACCACCCGGTGCCAGGAGTCGAGGGAGTACTCCGCGACCGGCGCGGCCTCGCCGCCGATGCCGGCGTTGTTGACGGCGACCTTCAGGGGGGCGAGTTCGACGGCGGCGGCGACCATCGCGAGGTTGGTGTCGAAGTCGGCGACGTCGCCGACGAAGGCCCGGGCGGTTCCGCCGGCCTCGGCGATCTCGGCGACGACCCCGGCGGCCGACGCCTCGACGAGGTCGGCGACGAGGACGGAGGCGCCGTTCCTCGCCAGTTCCAGCGCGACGGCGCGGCCGATGCCGGAACCCCCGCCGGTGACGATGGCGGAACGGTTGCTCAGGTCGTAGGTGGCCATGCTCGATCTCCTCAGATCATCTTGTGCGACATGTGTCGGACAACACGACGACAGTACGCCCGGCGAACGACCTGGGCGACCTCGCTCACGCGGGCGCCCGTCCGGCGTGTGACGGAGGGGAGAGGCCCGGCCACGTAGGCTGTTCTCCCGGTGCGCGTGCGCGTACGGGCGACAGCGCGGGACGGGGTGGCAGGGGTGGCGACGGCGAGCGAACAGGTCGTCAGCACGCGCGTCCTCACCGTCCCCAACGCGCTCAGCTTCCTGCGACTGCTCCTGGTCCCCGTCTTCGGTGTCCTCATCACCAACGGTCAGGACGGCTGGGCGCTGCTCGTGCTCGCGGTCAGCGGGGCCAGCGACTACCTCGACGGCAACCTGGCCCGACGCTGGAACCAGGTCACCCGCCTCGGGCAGGTCCTGGACCCCTTCGCCGACCGGCTCTACATCCTCACCACGTTGTTCGGGCTGGCCTACCGCGGCCTGATCCCCTGGTGGCTGGTCGTCGTGCTCGTCGCCCGCGACGTCACGATGATCGTGACCCTGCCGTTCCTGGCGAAGCTCGGTCACAGCGCCCTGCCCGTCCACTTCCTCGGCAAGGCCGGCACGTTCTGCCTGCTCGCCGCCTTCCCGCTCCTCCTCCTCGGTGAGGTCTCGCCGACGCTGTCGACGTACGCCGGCGCGCTCGGCTGGGCCTTCGCGTTGTGGGGCACCGGGTTGTACTGGTGGTCGGGGATCCTCTACGTCTCCCAGGTCGTCGGGTTGTGGCGCGCCGAACGCCGGTGAGTCCCCGCAGCGCCCGGCCGCAGGTGCCGCGCGACCCCGCGGCCAGCACGGCGCTGCTCACCGAGGTCATGACCCGCCCGCTGGACCCCGGCTACGCCGCGGCCGCCCGACGTCGCGCGGAGACGGGGGAGGAGCGCAGCCGCTCGGGGCGAGGCCTGACCTGGCTCGCGCTGCTGGTGATCGGCGGGCTGCTGGCCGTCGCCGGGGTGCGCGCCGCCGCGGCCGAACCCGCGGCCGACCGCGGCCGGCAGGCGCTGCTGCAGCGGATCGACGACAGCACCGGGCGTTCCGACCGGCTCACCGCGCAGGTCGCCCGCGCCCAGACCGACAACGCCGCGCTCGCGGCGCGGCTGGGCGGGGCACCCGCCGCCTCCGCCGACGCCCAGGCCGGCGGACTCGCCGTGGCCGCCGCCGCGACCGCCGTCACCGGCCCGGGGCTGCAGGTCGTGCTCGACGACGCGCGCAGCGACGACTCCGGCTCCACCACGACCTCGGGACGGGTCGTGGACCGCGACGTCCAGATCGTCGTCAACGGGTTGTGGCAGAACGGCGCCGAGGCCGTCGCGATCAACGGTCAGCGGCTGAGTTCGCTGTCCTCGATCCGCGCGGCGGGTGAGGCCGTCCTCGTCGACTACCGCCCGTTGACCCCGCCGTACACGATCTCCGCCATCGGCGACCCCACGGCCCTGCAGACCGGTCTGGCGACGTCCGTCGCGGGTCGCTACCTGCAGGTGCTGCGCGACAACTACGGCATCTCCGCCGGCGTCGACACCCGCTCCGGCGACGACCCGATGACGTTGCCCGCCGCCCCCCGCCTCGACCTGCGCCTGGCCCACCCCTCCGCCCCGTGATCCCGCCGGGAATCCCGGCGGGACCACGGACCGGGCGCGCGGCGGCTCGGGGAAGGCGGTGGGGGAGGTAGCGTTCCGCGACGTGATCGCAGCCGTCGGACTCGTCGTCGGGATCGTCGCGGGTGTGCTCCTGCACCCCGAGGTCCCGGTGTCCCTGCAGCCCTACCTGCCGATCGCCGTGGTCGCCGCGCTCGACGCGGTGTTCGGCGGTCTGCGGGCGGTGCTCGACGGGATCTTCGACGACAAGGTGTTCGTCGTCTCCTTCCTGTCCAACGCCGTCGTCGCGGCCCTCATCGTCTACCTCGGCGACCAGCTCGGCGTCGGCTCGCAGCTGTCCACGGGGGTCGTCGTCGTGCTCGGGGTGCGCATCTTCTCCAACGCCGCCGCCATCCGCCGGCACCTGCTGAACGCGTGAGCGAGCCCGCGGCCACGCGCCGCTCGCCGTGGCGACGGTTGTGGCGCGCGGGTCGGCCCCGCGCCACGCGCGCCCAGGTCCTGGCGGGGATCCTCTGCGCCGCGCTCGGTTTCGGATTCGTGGTGCAGGTGCGTCAGACGAGCACCTCGGGTCTGAGCGACCTGCGCGAGACCGACCTGGTCCGGATCCTGGACGACACCACCGAACGGGGGGACCGCCTGCAGGAGGAGCTCGACAGCCTCCAGGCGACCCGGCGTCAGCTCACCGAGGGGTCCGACTCCGCCCAGGCCGCCGCCCAGGCCGCCGAGCAGCGGGCCCAGGAGTACGGGCTGCTGGCCGGGACGCTGCCCGCGCACGGGCCCGGGATCGTCGCCACCATCACCGACCCCGACGCCGCCGTGCGCTCGACCAACCTCATCCAGTTCGTCCAGGAGCTGCGCGACGCCGGCGCCGAGGCGATCCAGATCGGCAGCACCCGCGTGGTGGCCGAGACCGCCTTCACCGACACCACCGGAGCCGTCCTGGTCGACGGGGCGACCGAGCGCGCGCCCTACGTCGTGAGCGTGATCGGTGACCCGGACACCCTCTCCACCGCCCTCGACATCCCGGGCGGGGTGCGCGAGACGCTGCGCTCCGCCGGGGCGGACCTCGAGGTCCGCAACGCCGCCGGTGCCGACGGGGTGCAGGTGGACGCCTTGCACGCCGTCTCCGCGCCTCAGTACGCTCGCCCGGCGTCACCGGAACCCTCCGCCAGCACCGGCTGAGTCCCCGTCCGGCCGTCCCCACCAGAGGAGTCAGTTCCAGCATGTCGAACGTCCCCGCCGACCTCCGCTACACCAGCGAGCACGAATGGGTGCGCGTCGAGGCGGACGGCACCGTCCGGGTCGGCATCACCGACCACGCCCAGGACGCCCTCGGGGACGTCGTGTACGTCTCGCTGCCCGCCGAGGGCGAGACCGTCGCCGCCGGTGGCGCCTGCGGTGAGGTCGAGTCGACCAAGAGCGTCAGCGAGATCACCGCGCCCGTGTCCGGCACCGTCTCGGGGCACAACCCGGGGCTGGAGACGCGTCCCGACCTGGTGAACACCGACCCCTACGGCGACGGCTGGATGTTCACCATCACGCCGAGCGACGTGGCGCAGGTCGAGGGCCTCCTCGACGCGGAGGCCTACACCGCCCACGCGGGCTGAGCGCTCCGCCACCCGTGTCGACCCGGTGACCTGACCTGCCGGGTCGGCACGGCTAGGGTGATCCTGGAAGTTCCAAGCGTGACCGCCCGCGTGCAGGGAGTTGCCTGCCCCCGGGAGTCACGTGTTCTGCCAGCGTGAGAGGTGGTGTCGATGTCTGCGTCGGGCACGTCGTCGGACGACGGGTTGGCTGCGTCGGACGACGGGTTGGCTGCGTCGTCGACCGACGGGGCGGGTGCGTCCTCGGAGGGCGGGACGACCCCTGCGGCGACCCCCCGGGGTGGCGCGGCCGAGCGACCGGTGGATTCCACCATGTCCTTCGCCGGTCTGGTCGTCCCCGAGGTCCACGAGTCCGCGGAACGCGGTCTCACCAGTGACGACCAGGAGGCCATCGACGCCCTGCCGGCCGGATCGGCGCTGCTCGTCGTGCGGCGCGGTCCCAACGCGGGGTCCCGGTTCCTCCTGGACGCCGAGCGGACCTCCGCGGGCCGCCACCAGACCAGCGACATCTTCCTGGACGACGTGACGGTCTCGCGCAAGCACGCGGAGTTCCTCCGCGCGCCCGACCCGGCGAGGGGTCCGGGGTTCCGGGTGCGTGACGTCGGCAGTCTCAACGGCACCTACGTCAACCGCGAGCGCATCGACGACGTGGTCCTGGCCGCCGGCGACGAGGTGCAGATCGGCAAGTACCGGATGGACTTCCACTCCAGCCCGCGAGGGGAGCAGTGAGCGCTGCCGGGGCGCGGTCCCTGGACCCGAGCCTGCCCAGGATGACGATCGGCGAGGTCCTCGCGATCCTGACGCCGGACTTCCCCGACGTCAGCATCTCCAAGATCCGCTTCCTCGAGGAGCAGGGCCTCGTCGAACCGGGCCGGACCCCCGCGGGGTACCGCAAGTTCTCCTCCGACGACGTCGACCGGTTGCGGTACGTGCTCTCCGCCCAGCGCGACCACTACCTGCCGCTGAAGGTCATCCGGGAGAACCTCGAGGCCATGGACCGCGGCCTCGAGCCGCCGGAACAGCCCGGGGCGGCACCGCGCGTCCCCGAGGTCGTCGCGGCGGGCAGCGTCCCGGGGGCCGACCGGTTCGACGGCCACGCCGCCAACCTCCGGCTGACCCGGCTGGAGATCCTGCGCGAGTCCGGCGTCGACGCCGAGCTCCTCGACGCGCTCGAGGGGTTCGGCGTCCTCTCGCCCGCTCCCGGGGGCCCGTGGTACGACGGTGAGGCCCTGGAGGTGCTGCGCGCCGCGGCCTCGCTGGCGGCGCACGGCATCGAGGCCCGGCACCTGCGGATGTTCCGCACCGCCGCCGACCGTGAGATCGCTCTCGCGGAACAGGTCGCCGCGCCGCTGCAGCGCCTCGGGCAGCGAGGCGGTGGGGAGTCCGTCGACCGCGCCGACCAGGTCGTGCGGGAGATCGCAGCGGCCTGCCTGCGGCTGCACACCGCGCTCGTGGCCGGCGCGCTCGGCCGCGGCGCGCGCTGAGCCGACGCCGGGGTACGGTGATCGGGTGCGCGCGCTCGATGTCATCGGCGTCAGAGTCGAGATGCCTTCCAACAACCCGATCGTGCTGCTGCGCGAACGGGACGGCGACCGGTACCTGCCCATCTGGATCGGGGCCCCCGAGGCGAGTGCCATCGCCTTCGCCCAGCAGGGTGTGGTCCCGCCCCGTCCGCTGACCCACGACCTGCTCAAGGACGTCATCGAGGCCGTCGGCCGACGTCTGGAAGAGGTCCGGATCGTGGCGGTCAAGGACAACGTCTACTTCGCGGAACTCGTCTTCGACGGTGGCCTCACGGTCAGCTCGCGGACGTCCGACGCGATCGCCCTCGCCCTGCGCGTGGGCTGCCCCATCGTGAGCGCCGACCAGGTGCTCGACTCCGGGGGCGTCCCGGTGCCGGACGAGGACGAGGACGAGGTGGAGAAGTTCCGCGAGTTCCTCGACCACATCTCGCCCGAGGACTTCGAAGCCGATTCGGGCGAGGCCTGAACCGGTTCTCCCGGGTCACGGAAAGGTCACGGTCTGCGGCGCGCCGCGCGCCTCGTTGACGCTCCGGGGGTGCTCTTCTACGGTCAGTATGCAGAACGCTTCCGGTCGGTCCTCGACGGGTGGCGATGACGAGGAGGCCGGCGTGAGCAGTGGCGATGCAGTCGCAGGGTCGTCGCGGAAGTCGACCCCGCCAGTTCGTGCGCAGGGTCTGCTGTTCGCCGAGGACCTCCCCGACCTGGACGAAGAGGTCGGCTACCGCGGTCAGACGGCCTGCAAGGCGGCCGGCATCACCTACCGCCAGCTCGACTACTGGGCCCGCACCGGCCTGGTCGAACCGGGTGTGCGCGGTGCCTCCGGCTCCGGCTCGCAGCGGCTCTACGGGTTCCGCGACATCCTGGTCCTGAAGGTCGTGAAGCGACTCCTGGACACCGGGGTCTCGCTGCACCAGATCCGCTCGGCGGTCACCCACCTGCGCGAGCGCGGTGTCGACGACCTCGCCCAGATCACCCTCATGTCCGACGGCGCCAGCGTCTACGAGTGCACCTCGGCCGATGAAGTGATAGATCTCGTCCAAGGCGGTCAAGGCGTCTTCGGCATCGCCGTGGGCCGCGTCTGGCGCGAGGTCGAGGGGGAGCTGGCCTCGCTGCCGAGCGAACGTCCCGCCGACCGCGAGCCCGGTCAGACCGCCATGGTCTTGGCCGACGAGCTGTCCAAGCGTCGCGCCGCTCGCGAAGCCGGCTAGCCCCACCCCACGCACGACGAGAAGCCGCGATCCCGCTGGATTTCCAGCGGGATCGCGGCTTCTCGTCGTGCGTGGGGTGGGGGACTAGTCGAGGAGCTCGGCGCGGGGGAGGGCCTGCAGGGCGAAGGGGTCGGTCACCCAGTCGTGGGCGTCGGGCAGCCAGTGCACCGCGGCCAGCAAAGAGTCGGCCCAGGTGCTCAGCAGCTCGTCGAGACCGACGCGCCAGGAGTGCTGGTAGCCCTCGCCGTCCTCGGCCAGCACGATCTGCTCGACGACGGAGCGGCTGGAGCCCAGGCGCACGGCGATGAGTTCCTCGTCGCGGGCGAAGAGGGGCAGCAGGGCCGGCGGGGCGGTGAGGCCGGGACCCTGGCCGCTCGCGCGACGCACCGCCTCCTCCAGGGTCAACGGGACCCAGCCACCGGGCCCCACCGTCGGAGCACTCGTGCGGAAGGTGGTGCGGACGGGATCGACACCGTCGACCGCGCGCCACCAGGCCCGGGCACCGCGGGGGATCAGCAGGCCCATCTGGCGTTCCACCGCGTCGAGGTGAGCCTCGCTGACCCCGGGGCGCAGGTGGCTGGCGATGTCCGCCCCGCAACGCGTCCACTGGGCGCGCAACCGCGTGACGATGCCGGTGATCCGGTCGGCCTCCGGGTCCGGAGCGGGCACGTGCGGCGCTGCGGTCGGAACCACCGCTCCGCGGACGGCGCGCACCACGCGGAGACGGTCGAGGGGTGTGTTGGGCGTCACGGAACCTCCTAGGGCCCGCGAAGAGCGCGGGGAAGAACGGGCGGCACCTGCGGGGACGAACCCGGGTAGACCGACTTGTTGGAACCTAGGCGTTCGTCGGCGTTCCCGCACCTCGGACGGGGCACGACCCCGTCCGGTTCCCTACGTCGTGCGGAGGATCCGGTCCAGCACCGCGTCGAACTGCTCCGCGACGGTCTTCGCCGCCTTGGCCCGCAACGAGTGCAGCGGAACCCCCGCTCCCTGCGACTGCGGCACGGCCACCCGGTCCGGCAGCGGTTCCAGCACCAGGTCGCCGAACATGGCCTGCAGTTCCTCGTAGCGGAAGCGTTGTTCCCCCGAGCGCTGGGTGTAGCGGTTGACCAGGACCCCGACGACCTCCGGGGAGCTGCGCAGGGCACGGACCTCCCGGATCGTGCGGTCGACCGCCGCCACGGAGAACCGGCTGGCGTCGGAGACCACGAGCACGGCGTCCGCCGCGCGCCACGCTGAACGCGTCAGCCCGTTGAGCGAGGGCGGGGTGTCCAGCAGGGCGAGGTCGTGGTCGTCGAGCTTGCCCAGGGCCCGGCGCAGCGACTTCAGCGTCTCCTCGTCGGCCTCGGGGGTGTCCAGACCCGCGGAGGCCGCGGAACCGGTGAGGACGTCGAGCAGTCCCGGGTGGTCGTCGACCCACCCGCTGGGCGCGACGGCGTCCTCGGCGACGCGACGTCTCGGGGTGCGCAGCACGGCGGCGACGTCGTGGTCGCGGTGGGCGCTGACGTCGAGGCCGGACGTGGCGTCCGCCTGCGGGTCGAGGTCGACGACGAGGGTGCTGGTCCCGCGGTGGAGGGCGGCCGAGGCCAGCCCGAGGACGACGGACGTCTTGCCGACCCCACCCTTGGCACTGCAGACGGCGAGGGTGATCACGGCGGTCAACCTATCTTCCCGGGATCCGGGATCCCGTCCCGTAGGATGCGGGCAGGCCGTTCAGCTCGTGTGGGAGAGACCCTGGTCGGGGAAGAGTCCGACCGCGGCGCCGAAGGGGCAACATCCCCGGAACCTCTCAGGCGGAAGGACCACGCGAGATCAGGCCGCTCTGAAGCACGTCCGCGCCTGCGCGGGTGGGTGACAGACGGGGAGGTACCTGCCCTCAGCGACCTCCGGAGCGTCCCATGACCTCGCCCACGCCCGTCCGCAGCGACCTGCCGGAGTTCTCCCCGGAGCTCGCGGCCCTGCCGTTCAGCGCCCGCCACATCGGCCCCGACGCCGCCGACGTCGCCCGGATGCTCGAGGTCGTCGGCCTCTCCTCCACGGAGGAGCTCGTCGACCGCGCCGTCCCCGCCGGCATCCGCGACGGCGTGCTCGACCTGCCCGAAGCGCTCGACGAGACCGCCGTGACCGCCGCGCTGCGCGCGCTCGCCGGACGCAACCGCGTCGTGCCGTCGATGATCGGCCTCGGCTACTTCGGCACCCGCACCCCGGCCGTCGTGCGCCGCAACGTCCTCGAGGACCCCTCCTGGTACACGGCGTACACGCCCTACCAGCCCGAGATCTCGCAGGGCCGCCTCGAGGCGCTGCTGAACTTCCAGACCGCCGTCACCGACCTCACCGCGCTCGACGTGGCCAACGCCTCCCTGCTCGACGAGGCGACCGCCGCGGCCGAGGCCATGACCCTGGCCCGCCGGACCTCCAAGGCCCCCGCCGGGGCCGTGTTCGCCGTCGACGCCGACGTGCTCCCGCAGACCCTCGCCGTGCTGCGCACCCGCGCCGTGCCGCTGGGCGTCGAGCTCGTGAGCGTCGACCTCGACGCCGCCGACCCGCTGGCCGTGGTGGGCGAGCGCGGGGTGTTCGGGGTGCTCCTGCAGTACCCGGGGACCTCCGGCCGGGTCCGCGACCTCGCCGCCGTCGTCGCCGACGCCCACGCCCGCGGCGCGATCGCGATCACCGCGGCCGACCTGCTGGCGCTGACGCTGCTCGTCGCGCCGGGGGAGTTCGGCGCCGACGTCGCCGTCGGTTCCAGCCAGCGCTTCGGCGTCCCGATGGGTGCGGGTGGCCCGCACGCCGCCTACATGGCCGTCCGCAAGGGCCTCGAACGCTCCCTCCCCGGACGCCTCGTCGGCGTCTCCGTCGACGCCGACGGCAACCGCGCGTACCGCCTCGCCCTGCAGACCCGCGAACAGCACATCCGCCGGGACAAGGCGACCTCCAACATCTGCACCGCGCAGGTCCTGCTGGCCGTCATGGCCGGCTGCTACGCCGTCTGGCACGGGCCCGACGGCCTGCGCGCCATCGCCTCCCAGGTCGCCCGCCGCGCCGCGGCGCTCGCCGACGCGCTGCGCACCGGCGGCGTCGAGGTCGTCCACGAGGCGTTCTTCGACACCGTCCTGGCCCGCGTGCCCGGCCGCGCGCAGGCCGTGGTCGCGGCCGCGCTCGAGGCGGGGGTGAACCTGCGCCTCGTCGACGCCGACCACGTCGGGCTGACCGTCGACGAGACCACCTCCGAGGCGCACGTCGCCGCGGCCCTGACCGGTTTCGGCCTGACCCCGACGGAGGCGACCGCCGACCCCGCGCTGCCGTCCGCGTTGCGCCGCGGGTCGGAGTTCCTGACGCACCCGGTCTTCAGCCGGCACCGCTCCGAGACGGCGATGCTGCGCTACCTGCGCACCCTCTCCGACGCCGACTACGCCCTCGACCGCGGGGCGATCCCGCTGGGCTCCTGCACGATGAAGCTCAACGCGACCACCGAACTCGAGCCGATCTCCTGGCCCGAGTTCGCCGACCTGCACCCCTACGCCCCGGCCGACCAGCTCGCCGGCACCGCCGAACTCGCCGCCGACCTCGAAGGCTGGCTCGCCGAGGTCACCGGCTACGACGCCGTCTCGTTGCAGCCCAACGCCGGATCCCAGGGCGAGTTCGCCGGACTCCTGGCCATCCGCGCCTACCACCTCGCCCAGGGCCACGGTGAGCGCACCATCTGCCTCATCCCCTCCTCCGCCCACGGCACCAACGCCGCCAGCGCCGTGATGGCCGGGCTGAAGGTCGTCGTCGTGCGCTGCGACGACGCGGGCAACGTCGACCTCGACGACCTGCGTACCAAGGTCGCCGAGCACGCCGACGACCTCGCCGCGCTGATGGTGACCTACCCCTCGACCCACGGCGTCTACGAGGAGTCCATCCGCGAGGTCTGCGGGCTCGTCCACGACGCCGGCGGCCAGGTCTACGTCGACGGCGCGAACCTCAACGCCCTCGTCGGCCTCGCCCGGCCCGGCAAGTTCGGGGCCGACGTCTCCCACCTGAACCTGCACAAGACGTTCTGCATCCCCCACGGTGGCGGCGGCCCCGGCGTCGGACCCGTCGCGGTCCGCTCCCACCTCGCCCCGTTCCTGCCCTCCACCGCCCCCGACGGCGACGGGGTCGGGATGGTCTCCGCCGCCCCGTACGGTTCCGCCGGGATCCTGCCCATCCCGTGGGCCTACCTGCGGCTCATGGGCCCCGACGGGCTGCGCGCCGCGACCGTCCAGGCCGTGCTCTCCGCCAACTACGTCGCCACCCGGCTGCAGGAGGCCTTCCCCGTCCTCTACCGCGGCCCCGGCGGGCTCGTCGCCCACGAGTGCATCCTCGACCTGCGCCCGATGACCAAGGCCACCGGCGTGACCGTCGACGACGTCGCCAAGCGCCTCATCGACCACGGGTTCCACGCCCCGACGATGTCGTTCCCCGTCGTCGGGACCCTCATGGTGGAACCCACCGAGAGCGAGGACCTCGCCGAACTCGACCGGTTCTGCGACGCGATGCTCGCCATCGCCGCCGAGGTCCAGGAGATCGCCGACGGGCGTTGGGCCGTCGAGGAGTCCCCGCTGCGCCACGCCCCGCACACCGCGGTGTCCCTCGTCGGGGAGTGGAACCACCCCTACTCCCGCGAGGAAGCGGTGTACCCGAACGGGATGAACCCCCGCTCGAAGTACTGGCCCCCCGTCCGCCGCATCGACGGAGCCGCCGGCGACCGGAACCTCGTCTGCTCCTGCCCGCCGCTCTCGGAGTACTGAGTTCGTTCTCAGGCCCGCGTGGTCGGGGCGGGCGTCCGGGGTGGGGTAGGCGCGCCGGATTCCAGCGCTGCGCGCTGGCTCCATCCGTTCGCGCTGGTGGGTGCACCACCTCGCGCGGGTGCACCGGCGCTCACTTCGGACATCCGGCGGACGTACCCCGCCCGGACCGCCCTCCGTGCACCACGCGCGGTGTGTCTCGAGATCGGTAGGTGACGCGGTGGGGTGGTTGCCGACGTTCCTGGTCGAGCACTCCGCGCTGGTGCCGCTCGGGGTGCTGGTCGTCGTGGTGGGGTCCGCCGCGTCGGGGTGGGTGGGCCGGAGGAGCCCACGCGTGCTGGGTTGGTTGGTCGGCCTCGCGTTGCTGGGGGTCCTGACGGTCACCCTGGCGCCGGACGACCGGGGGCGGGTGCACGGGGTCACGTGCGAGGTGGGGATCGACTTCCCGTCGTGGGGGAGCAGCGAACTGCTGGCCAACGTCGCCCTGTTCGTCCCGGTGACGGTGTTAGCGGTGGTGCGGTTCCGGCGCCCGGTCTTCGTCGGCCTCGGCGGGATCGTGCTGTCCGCGGCGATCGAGGGCACCCAGGCGCTCGCCGTCGTCCTCGGCCGCTCCTGCACCACCAGCGACTGGGCCATGAACACCGCCGGCACGGTGCTGGGCGTCGGAGTCGGAGCAGCCCTCCTCGTGCTGGACCGCACCCACGCGGGTCGTGCAGGGGCCGCGCCCAGGTGACGCTGAAGGGTCGCCAGGGGGTGCTCCCGCCGGATGTCCGAAGTGAGCGCCGATGCAGTCGCCCGACCTGGTGCACCCGCTCGCGCGAACGGAGTATCCGGCGGGAGCACCGCCTGACGACCCGGACGAGAACCTGCCCCCGGGTCCCAGCTCAGCACCACGGAGGGTTGGTAGGGTCCCCGGCGAGGGGGTGATCACGATGGAGTTCCTGGACGCGTTGCTGGACCGCAGCTGGTTGCTGTGGGTCGCAGCGGCCCTGGTCCTGGGGATCCTCGAGATCACCGCCATCGACCTGGTCTTCGCGATGCTCGCGGGCGGGGCGGTGGCGGGGGCGATCGCCGACGCGGTGGGGCTGTCGTTCGTCCCGCAGGTCCTCATCGCGGCCGTCGTGGCCGGGTTGCTGCTGGCGACCATCCGGCCCGTCCTGCTGCGCCGCCTGCGGATGCCGCCCACCGGGACGACCGGCTCGGCCGCCCTCGTCGGGCGCTCGGCGATCGTCCTCGAACCGGTCACCCTCCGCGGGGGCCTGGTGAAACTCGTCGGGGAGACGTGGTCGGCGCGGTCGACCGGTCCGACGTTCGCCGCGGGTGACGACGTCGTCGTCACCGCGATCGACGGGGCCACCGCGGTCGTGGGGCCGCTCGCACCACTCAGCACCACCGAGGAGAACTGATGGACAACGTCGTCACCCTTGTCGTGCTCGCGCTCGTCGTCGTGTTCGTGGTGACGGTGATCGCCCGCACGATCCGGATCGTCCCGCAGGCCACGGCCGTCATCGTCGAACGGCTCGGCCGGTACTCGCGGACGCTGGAGGCGGGGCTGAACATCCTGGTTCCCTTCATCGACAAGGTGCGGGCCAACGTCGACCTGCGTGAGCAGGTCGTCTCGTTCCCGCCGCAGCCGGTCATCACCTCCGACAACCTCGTCGTGAGCATCGACACCGTCATCTACTACCAGCCGACCGACCCGAAGTCCGCGACGTACGAGATCGCGAACTACATCCAGGGCATCGAGCAGCTCACCGTCACCACGCTGCGCAACGTCATCGGTTCTCTCGACCTCGAGCAGACCCTGACGAGCCGCGACCAGATCAACGGTCAGCTGCGCGGGGTCCTCGACGAGGCGACGGGTCGGTGGGGGATCCGCGTGAACCGCGTGGAGCTCAAGGCGATCGACCCGCCGGCCAGCGTGCAGGACTCGATGGAGAAGCAGATGCGCGCCGAACGGGACAAGCGCGCCGCGATCCTCACGGCCGAGGGTTTCAAGCAGTCGCAGATCCTGACGGCCGAGGGCGAGAAGCAGTCCTCGATCCTGCGGGCCGAGGGTTCCGCCCAGGCTGCGATCCTCGAGTCGCAGGGGCAGGCGAAGGCGATCACCCAGGTGTTCGACGCCATCCACCGCGGCGACCCGGATCCGAAGCTGCTGGCCTACCAGTACCTGCAGATGCTGCCGAAGATCGCCGAGGGCAGCTCGAACAAGCTGTGGATCGTGCCGAGCGAGCTGAACGATGCCCTCAAGGGTTTCGGGAACATGTTCACCGCCCACGGGGGTGACTCCTCGGGTTCCGACGGGTCCACCGGGGCCCGGGCGCCCCGCCCCGCCGCCCCGGAGCCGACGACGGGTTTCGACGAGGTCGTCCTCGAGGACCCCGCGCAGGCGTTGAAGCGGGCCCGCGAGGAGGCCGCGGGGGCGGCCCGCGACGCCGAGGGCGTCACCCGGGAGACGCACCTCCCGGGGGACTGACGGGTCCGGCCCCGCTTCGGCGTGCCGAGCGGGCGCCGCTCTCCCAGAGTGGACGCGTGGACGTCGCCGCGCAGGAACTGCCCGACCGCTCGCCGGACACCCGGCGGTGGTTGTTCGCCGACCAGCTCGGCCCGCACTTCCTCGACGCCCCGGGGCAACCGGTGCTGCTCGTCGAGTCCACCGAGGTGTTCCGGCGTGCCCGCTACCACCGGCGCAAGGCCCACCTCATCCTCTCCGCGTTGCGGCACCGCGCCGCGGAACTCGGCGACCAGGCGGTGTTCATCCGGTCGGGGACCTACCGCGACGGGCTCGCGGCGTCGGGGGAGCCGGTGAGCGTCTGCGACCCCACGTCCTACCGTTCCCGCCGCTTCGTCCGGCGGGTGCCCGACCTCGAGGTGCTCGCATCCCGGGGTTTCGTGGTCTCCGAGCGGCAGTTCGCCGGGTGGGCCGACCGGCGGGGCGGGAAGCGACTCCTCATGGAGGACTTCTACCGCGACGTCCGTCGCCAGCACGGGTTGTTGATGGACGGTGCCGAACCGGTCGGCGGTTCGTGGAACTACGACCACGACAACCGCGAGGCGCCGCCGAAGCAGGCGACGCTCGACGTCCGCGAACCCTGGTGGCCCCCGGAGGACGCGATCGACGACGAGGTGCGCGCCGACCTCGACCGGATGGTGCGCGACGAGGGCGTCGAGTTCAGCGGCAACGACGGGCCGCGCCGGTTCGCGGTGACCCGCCGGGAGGCGCTGAGCGCGCTCCGCCGGTTCCTGTCCGAGCGGTTGGAGCAGTTCGGCGTCTACGAGGACGCCATGCTCACGGCCGATCCGTGGATGGCGCACTCGATGCTCTCCGTCCCGCTGAACCTCGGCCTGCTCGACCCGGTCGAGGTGGCCCGCCGGGCGGAGGAGCACGGCCGTGAGCACCGGGTCCGGCTGGCCTCGGTCGAGGGTTTCGTGCGTCAGGTCGTGGGCTGGCGCTCCTACACCTGGCACCTGTACTGGCACCTGGGGGAGGACTACAAGGGCCGCAACGCGATGGGGGCGACGTCGCCGCTCCCGGACTGGTTCGCCGACCTCGACGCCGACGCGGTGGAGGCGAACTGCCTGCACCACGTCCTGGCCGGCGTCCGCGACGAGGGCTGGACCCACCACATCCCGCGGCTCATGGTGCTGGGCAACTGGGGTCTGCAGCGCGGCTACCGGCCGGCGGAACTCGCTGACTGGTTCTGGCGGAACTTCGTCGACGGTTACGACTGGGTCATGACGACGAACGTCGTCGGGATGTCCCAGCACGCCGACCACGGTGTCCTCGCCACCAAGCCGTACGCCTCGGGCGGCGCGTACATCGACCGGATGAGCGACTTCTGCGGTGGTTGTCGCTACGATCCCAAGGTCCGGGTGGGCGAGGACGCCTGCCCGTTCACCGCGGGGTACTGGAACTTCCTGGCCGGCCACCGGGAGGAACTGGGAGGCAACCGGCGCATGTCCCGGGCACTGGGGGGCCTGGACCGGTTGCGGGACCTCGACGGTGTGCTCCACCAGGAGGCCGAGAGAGGTAGTGGTCCACCGTGACCGACGTCCAGCGAGCGACGGAACTGCTGGGGAAGTCCTCCTACGTGCTCCTCACCACGTCCCGGCGTGACGGGCGCCTCGTGCCGACGCCGGTGTGGGCGGCGCCGTACGGCGACGGTCGCCTCGTCCTGGTCACCCAGGACACCACGGGGAAGGTCAAGCGCCTGCGCCGGGAACCTCAGGTGCTCCTCGCTCCCTGCAGCAACCGCGGGAAACCCTACGGCCGTCCGGTGCGCGGCACGGCGGACGTGCTCGGGCCGGAGGAACTGCCCGAGGTGGAGAGGGTCCTCGCGGCCAAGTACGGCCTGCAGTTCCAGCTGTTCGCCCGGGTCGAAGGGTTCGTGCAGCGCCGCGGACGCCTGCAGGGCGATCGGGTCGGGGTCGTCCTCACCGTCACCGACTGACCTTCGGCGCCGCGCTCGGTCCTTCCCCGACCACCGATCAGGCGCGGAGGTCGAGCTCGAAGCAGACGTCGTCACCGAGGAGGTGACGACGGGCGGGTGGACGCAGGCAGTCGGTGAGGGGTTCGACGTCGGGCAACGAGATCCCCCGCCGACCGCCGCGGCCGACGACGAGCGGGGCGACCGTGAGGTAGAGCCGGTCGACCAACCCGGCCGCGACCCAGTCGCTGACCGTGGCTCCGCCGCCCTCGACGAGGATCCGGCGCAACCCCCGCTCCCGCAGGGTCTTGAGGACGGTCCGGGGCGAACGGGCCTGCTCGCCGACCAGGTGGACCGTGACGGGGTCCCGCAGGACCCCGCGGTCGAGCAGGGTTCCGCGCGGGTCGAGGACGACCCGCACCGGGTTCGGCCCCTCGACGGCCCGCACGGTCAGCTGCGGGTCGTCGGTGCGGACGGTGCCGGGCCCGACGACGACGGCGTCGACCAGTGCGCGCAGCCGGTGCAGGTGCTCGCGGTCGGCCTCGCCCGTGACGAAGTGCGAGTCGCCCGAGGCCGTCGCGATGCAGCCGTCGAGGCTCTGCCCGAGCTGGGCGACGACCCCGGTGCGCCCCGCGAGCAGCAGCGGCGCGTAGCGGTCGACGAGGTCGCCGCCGGAGCGTTCCTGCAGCCCCGCCCCGACGAGGACCTGGTCGTCCTCGCGCGCCAGGCGCAGCAGGGTGTCCCAGTCGCCGAGGCGGACCGGGGCGTCGATGCTCACCGGGTCAGCTCACACCGGGGAGGCGGTGGCCCATCCGGTCGCGCTTGGTCCGCAGGTACCGGACGTTGTCGAGGGTCTGGGCGACGGGCAGGTCCCGTCGGCGCAGGACCGGCACGCCGTGGGTCTCCAGCGCCGCGACCTTCACCGGGTTGTGGGTCATCAGCTCCACGTCGCGGACGCCGAGGTCGCGCAGGACGGCGACGGCCCCGGAGTAGTCGCGGGAGTCGACGGGCAGACCGAGGTCGAGGTTGGCCTCGACCGTGTCGCGACCCTGCTCCTGCAACGCGTAGGCCGCGATCTTCTCGGCCAGCCCGATGCCGCGCCCCTCCTGACCACGCAGGTAGAGCACGACCCCGCGGCCCTCCGCGGTGACGGCCTCCAACGCGGCGTGCAGCTGCGGACCGCAGTCGCACCGCAGCGAGCCGAGCACGTCGCCCGTCAGGCACTCCGAGTGCATCCGGACGAGGACGTCGTGCCCGTCCCCGATCTCGCCCGCGACGAGCGCGAGGTGCTCGATCCCGTCGGCCTGGCGGTAGGCGACGGCCCGGAACGTGCCGAAGGTCGTGGGTAGTCGTGCTTCGGAGATCCGCGTCACCGGCAGTGCGTGGTCGTCCTCCGCCAGCAGCTCGTGGCTCGACTCCCGGGTGTACGTCACGTCCTCGTCCCTCTCCTCAGGCGACGGTGGCGACACGCACCTGGCGCTTCACCCGCGCCAGCATCCCCGTCATCCCCCGCATGCGCAGCGGACTGACGGCTCGGTCGAGCCCCAACCGGGAACACACGTCACCCGGCAGGTCGAGCACCACCGCCGCGGGCAGGCCGTCCAGACCTTCCTGCAGCACCCCCGCGAAACCGCGCGTGGTCGGCGCCTCGGGTGGCGCCGAGACGTGCAGGTGCACGGCGTCGGCGTCGTCGACCTCGACGGTGATGAAGACGGGGGACTGGCACTCGTCCACCCGCTCCATCTTCTCGAGGTGCCCCTCGAACTGCGGCGGCAGCGGCTTCAGGCCCTGGCTGAACTCGAGCAGCAGTTGCAGCCGCTCGCGATCGGGCAGCGCCTGGAAGTCCTCGACGATCTCGGCCATCGGGGCCGGCAGCCCTGCGGTCGGGTCATCGCTGAGGTCATCGCCCGACGCGTCGGTGGTCACTGGGCCGAACCCTTGTCGGACCCCTTGGCGATCGGGACGCGCACGGCGTTGCCCCACTCCGTCCAGGACCCGTCGTAGTTGCGGACCTGACCGAAACCGAGCAGCTGGGAGAGCACGAACCAGGTGTGGCTCGAGCGTTCCCCGATGCGGCAGTAGGCGATCACGTCGTCCTCGGGGGAGAGGCCCTTCTCGTCCTGGTAGATCGCGGAGAGTTCCTCCCGGGAGCGGAAGGTGCCGTCCTCGGCCGCGGCGCGGGCCCACGGGACGCTGTCGGCGCCGGGGATGTGGCCGCCGCGGACGGTGCCCTCCTCGGGGTAGTCCGGCATGTGCGTGCGTTCGCCCGTGTACTCCTGCGGGGACCGCACGTCGACCAGCTTGCCGCCGCTGCCGGTGCGGATGTGCGCGAGCACGTCCTCCTTGAAGGCGCGGATCGAGGTGTCCTCGCGTTCGACGACGGGGTAGTCCGCCGCGGGACGCGCGGGGGCCTCGGTCGTCATCTCCCGGCCCTCGGCGACCCACTTCGCGCGGCCGCCGTCGAGCAGGCGGACGTCGGGGTGGCCGAAGAGGGTGAAGACCCACAGCGCGTACGCGGCCCACCAGTTGTTCTTGTCGCCGTAGATCACGACGGTGTCCTCACGGCGGACACCCTTGGCCGACATCAGGGCGGCGAAGCCGGCGCCGTCGACGTAGTCGCGGGTCACGGAGTCGTTGAGCTCGGTGTGCCAGTCGACCTTCACCGACCCGGGCACGTGCCCGGTGTCCCAGAGCAGGACGTCCTCGTCGCTCTCGACGACGACGAGGCCCGGCTCACCGAGGTGCTGCGCCAGCCAACCCGTCGTCACGAGCTTCTCGGGGTGGGCGTAGGCGGCGAGCTTCTCGTCGGTGTCCAGGGGCAGCGTGCTCACGGTGGTTCCTCCAGCGGTCGTCGTCCTTGCAGCAACGTCCCGGCGCGGTCCGTCGTTCCCAGCCGTGGTCGTTCCCGCTGGCCGCGATCCTGCCAGACCCCACCGCCGCCCCCACCGACCGCTCACTACTGTGGAGCACTGTGACCGGCTCTCAGATGCGTCTGGACTCCCTGGCAGACCGCAACCCGCGGGTACCCCCGCAGCAGCTGGTCGCGGAGCTGGTGCCGCCGCCGCGCTTCGCCGACGTCCGCTTCGCCAGCTACGTCCCCGCCCCCGAGCACCCCAGCCAGGCCGAGGCCGTCGCCGGGATGAGCGCGTTCGGGGAGCGCGTCCTCGCGGGCGGAGCGCCGGCGAAGGGTCTGGCGGGCCTCTTCAAGCGCAAGGCCGCGCCGAGCGGTGCGCCGGGGATGTACCTCGACGGTGGCTTCGGGGTCGGCAAGACCCACCTGCTGTCCTCGCTGTACCACCAGGTCGTCACCGAGGGTGGCCGCACCGCCGCCTACGGCACCTTCGTCGAGTACACCAACCTCGTCGGTGCGCTGGGCTTCCTGCCCGCCGTCGAGGCGCTCGCGCCGAACGCCCTGGTCTGCATCGACGAGTTCGAGCTCGACGACCCGGGTGACACCGTCCTGATGTCGCGGTTGATGCGCGAACTCGTCGACCGCGGGGTGAAGCTGGCGGCGACGTCGAACACGCTGCCGGGGGCCCTGGGCGAGGGGCGCTTCGCCGCGCAGGACTTCCAGCGCGAGATCCAGGCCCTGGCCGGGCAGTTCGACGTGCAGCGCGTCGACGGCGAGGACTACCGCCACCGCGGCTTGCAGCCCGCGCCCGCGCCGCTGTCCGACGAGGACGTCGAACGCGCCGCCGCCGCCCGCCCGGGCGCGACGTTCGACGACTTCACGACCGTGCTGACCCACCTGGCCCAGGTCCACCCCAGCCGCTACGGCGCGATGGTCGGCCAGACCACGGCGGTCTGCCTCCGCGGGGTCAGCACCGTCACCGACCAGATGGTGGGTCTGCGCCTCGTCGTCCTCGCCGACCGGCTCTACGACCGGGACATCCCCGTCGTCGCGTCCGGAGTCCCCTTCGACGCCGTGTTCACCGACGAGCTGATCAACGGCGGGTACCGCAAGAAGTACCTGCGCGCGGTGTCGCGGTTGTCAGCCCTCGCGCGTGAGGGTGCGGCGCCGGCCTGAGCGGCGCCACCACACCAGCGCGACCGCCCACACGAGCAGGAACAGCCCGGCGACGGCGTACCCGACGTACTCCGTGTCGAGGTCGGAGATCCACGTCGCGGCGCCGCCGAGACCGAGTTCGTCGTGCAGGACCGACACCAGCTGGATGGTGCCTATGACCAGCGCGACGACCACCGAGACCCCCGTCACCACGCCGTTGTAGGTCAAGCGCCGCAACGGGTTCGCCAGGGCCCAGTCGTAGGCGAGGTTCATGAAGGCGCCGTCGAGGGTGTCGAACAGGCTCATGCCCGCGGCGAAGAGGACCGGGAGCACGAGGACCGCGTACCAGGGCAGGGTCACGGCCGCCGTCCCGGCGAGCACGAGGAGCGCGACCTCCGTCGCCGTGTCGAAACCCAGACCCATGAGCAACCCGGCGGGGTAGATCTGGCGGGGGGAGCGGATCCTCGCGGTGAAACCCCGCAGCAACCGGGCCACCGCACCGTCGAGGGCGAGCCGCTGGTGCAGGGCCGCGTCGTCGAGCTCCCCGCGACGGCGCATCCGGGCCGTGCGCAGGATCCCGACCAGTGCGGCGAGGTTCACCAGCCCGATGACCCAGAGGAAGATCCCCGCGGCGCTCGTGCCGAACACCCCGAGGGCGTCGTGCGCCGTGCTGCCCTCGGTGACGAGACCGGAGGCGAACCTCGCGCCCGTGGCCACGACGACGGCCATCGCGAACACGACGCTGGAGTGGCCCAGGGAGAACCAGAAACCCACCGACAGCGGACGCTGGCCGTCCCCCGTGAGCTTGCGCGTGGTTCCGTCGATGACGGCGATGTGGTCGGCGTCGAAGGCGTGCCGCACCCCGAACACGTAGGCCGTCAGCCCCAGCCCCCAGCCGAAGACCTGCTCGCCCACGGAGAACTCGTGCGGCACGACGAGGAGACCCAGGACACCCCACCCGAGCACGTGCAACCCCGCGACGACGGCCAGCAGACGCAGCAGGCATCGGGTGTCGAGGCCGCTCCAGGAGCGGCCGGCGGCGCGGGACGGCTCGGACAGGACGGACACGCTCACTCCTCGCTTGTTGCAAGTCACTGGCAACAAGCGGGGAGCCTAACGCGTCAGTCCCACTCGGTGGGCAGCGACGGGTCGCGGTGGTGGGCCATCATCCGTTCCAGCTCCCAGCGGTTGATGCGCCGCTGCGAGAGTTCCGGCAACTCGTCCAGGCCGAACCAGCCGACGTCCAGGGTCTCGAGCTCGCTCGCCGCGACGCGGTCCCCGGAGACGGTGCAGAGGAAGTACAGGTGGAAGACGCTCACCGGCATCGGTGGCTGCTTGCCGCGGGCGTCCCGTTCCCAGACGCCCACGACCTTGACCACCTCGACGGGGTAGCCCGTCTCCTCCAGCACCTCGCGGACCGCCGCCTGGGCCGGGCGGTCACCCGGGTCCGCCCAGCCCCCCGGCATCGACCAGAGCCCGTCGCTGCGCTCGCGCAGCAGCAGGAACCGGCCCTGGTCGTCGATGACCCCCGCCCGGACGTCGACCTTGGGCGTCGCGTAGCCCACGTCGGTGTCCAGGAGCGCCCGCAGGACGTCGCGGGGAGAGGTGGAGACCGCGGCCAGCAGATCCGCCGCGAGCTCGGTCAGCTCCCGGTAGCGGGCCGCGTCGTAGTCCTTGGCGGGGTCGCCGAGCGCGAAGGTCAACCCGTCCTGAGCCAGGGCCGCGATGCGGACGGCGGCCGTGCGGACCAGGTCGGCGGGTTCGCTCACCCGATCACGCTACCCGCAGCACCACCACCGACTCCGCGGACGTGCGGACGCCTTCGCCGAGCAGCTCGGCGGCCGGGCCGTCGCTGAACTGGGCGACGACCTCGAGGGGGCTGCCCTCGATCTCGACGTCGGCGCCTTCCCCGAGGGTGACGACGACCCGGTACCGGCCCCGGTGCAGGACCAGGGCGTTGCCCGCGACGTCCACCCGGACCTCGCGCAGGTCCGCGGCCGCGAAGTCCGGCACGGCGCGACGCAGTCCGGTCAGCGTCCGGTACCAGGCCAGCATCCGCGCGTGCGGCTCGGCGTCGATCTCGTCCCAGCGCAGGACCGAGGCCTCCTTGGTGGCCGGGTCCTGCGGGTCGGGGACGTCCTCGGCGTCCCAGCCGTGCTGGCCGAACTCCGAGCGGCGGCCGGTGCTGACGGCCTTGCCGAGGTCGGGGTCGGGGAAGGAGGTGAAGAACTGCCACTTGGTCGAGGCGTTCCACTCCTCACCCATGAACACCATCGGTGTGAAGGGGCCCAACAGGTACAGCGCGGCGCCGGCGGCCTGCGCGGTGGGAGAGAGCAGGTGCCCGATCCGGTCGCCGACGGCGCGGTTGCCGACCTGGTCGTGGGTCTGCAGGTACCCCAGGAACGCCGTCCCCGGGACGTTCGCGCGGTCGACCTTCTTCCCCCACTGCTCCCCGCGGAAGGTGGAGAACCGCTCGGCGTGGAAGAACGCCTCCTCGAACGTCGTCTTCACGACCTCGGCGTCGCCGAAGTCGGCGTAGTAGCCCTGACGTTCCCCGGTGAGCCAGGCGTGCAGGGCGTGGTGCACGTCGTCGTCCCACTGCGCGGTCATTCCCCGGCCACCCTGCGCCGTGGGGGAGACCATGAACGCGTCGTTGAGGTCGGACTCCGCCACCAGGGACAGCGGTCGGCCGAGCTGGCGGGCGAGTTCCGCGACCTCGTCCGACAGCTGCGCCAGGACGTGGCGGGGGGAGTCGTCGACGAGGGCGTGCACGGCGTCCAGGCGCAGGGCGTCGACGTGGAAGTCGCGGAACCAGCGCAGCGCGTTGTCGACGATCCAGCGACGGACCTCGACCGAGCCCTCGTCGTCGAGGTTCACGGCCGCGCCCCAGGGGGTGTCGTGCTTCTCGGTGAAGTAGGGGCCGAACTCCGCCAGGTAGTTCCCGCTGGGCCCGAGGTGGTTGTAGACGCAGTCGAGCGCGACGGCCAGACCCTTCGCGTGGCAGGCGTCGACGAACGCGGCGAAACCCTCCGGACCGCCGTACTCGTGCTGCACCGCGTAGGGGGCGACGCCGTCGTAACCCCAGTTCCACGGCCCGTCCCACGCCGACACCGGCAGGACCTCCACGACGTCCACGCCGAGGTCGACGAGGTGGTCCAGCTTCTGCGCCGCCGCCGCGAACGTCCCCTCGGGGGTGAAGGTCCCGATGTGCAGTTCGTAGAACACCGCCCCGTGGGCGTCCCGGCCGGCCCAGTTCTGGTCGGTCCAGGTGAAGAGCGACGGGTCCACCACGGCGCTCGCGGCGTTCACCCCGTCCGGCAGCCAGCCGCTGCGCGGGTCGGGGCGCGGGTCGCCCCCGTCGAGGGAGAACGCGTAGCGGGTGCCGTCCGCGCCCTCGGCCTCGACGCTCCACCACCCCGGACGGGGGGAGTCGCTGCGCCGCATCGGCACCCGTCCCGCGTCGAGGACGAGCTCCACCTCTTGCGCCGCCGGCGCCCACAGTTCGAACCGCATGGTGCACAGCTTGTCGGAGCCCGCGCCCCCTTGCGACTTCTGGGGGACTTTCCCTCCTTCCTCGGCCTGGGAAGGGGGGAAGTCCCCCAGAAGTTGCTAGGCGCGGACGAGCAGCGCCACCGGGAGGTCGGTGAGGACGTCCGCGATGCGGGCGGCTCCACCGGGGACCTCGGCGCCGGTGAAGACGTTGCGCCACAGGCCCTCGGGGAGGGTCAGGGTGTGCTCGCCCCAACCGCCGAGACGTTCCAGCGACACCGGCAGGCGGGTCGCCACCGCCACCACGGCCGGGTTCTCCACCGGGCCGCGGGAGAACGCGACGGCGTTGCCGTTGGTCGTGGGGACGGGGGAGTAGGCGCCCGCGAAGACCTCGGGGTGGTCCCGGCGCACCCGCAGGGTCCGCGAGACCACGAGGAGCTTCTCGTCGTCCAGGTCGGTCGGTCCCGAGCCCGCGTCCAGCGCCGTCAGGCGGCGGGCGCGGTCGGCGAAGTCGACCGGGCGGCGGTTGTCGGGGTCGACCAGGGACAGGTCGACGAGTTCGGTGCCCTGGTAGACGTCGGGGACACCCGGCATCGTCAGCTGCACGAACTTCTGCCCCAGCAGCGCGACCCGCGCCGCGGGACCCGTGAGCTCGACGAACTCGGCGACGGCGGCCAGGACCTCGGCGTCACCGAGGACCCCCGTCGCGAACCGTTCCACCGCAGCCTCGTAGGCCTCGTCCGGGGCGGTCCACGTGGTGTGGTCCTTGGCCTCGCGGGTCGCCTTCTGGAGGTAGCCGAGGAGGCGTTCCGCCGCGATCGGACCCGAGGAGCCCCAGGTGCCGACGAGCGTCTGCCAGATCAGCAGTTCCGTCCGGGCGTCCAGTTCCGCGGCCCGGTGGGTGGTGGCCAGCTCCCGCCACGAGGTGACGGCGGCCGCCCACTCGGTGGTGAACTCCGACAACGTCGACAGGCGGGCGCGGACGTCCTCGCTGCGCTTGGTGTCGTGGGTGGAGAGCGTCGTCATCGTGGCCGGCCAGTCGCGCGCCAGCGCCGAGGCGAAGGAGTGGAACTCCTCCGGCGAGGTCCCGAACCTCGTGGGTTCGCCGCCGACCTCGTTGAGCGAGCTCAGCCGGAACCACCGGTAGAACGCGGTGTCCTCGATGCCCTTGGCCATCACCGGGCCGCACGTCTGCTGGAACCGGACGATGAACTCCGCCGCGCGTGCGTCGTCGGTCGCGACCCGGCCCAGCGCCAGGTCCACGACGACCGCGAGGGTGTCGTGGCGCTCGGCGGGCAGACGGGCTCCGGCGACCTCGGCGGCGTGCTCGAGGACCTCGACGGCCACTTCCGGTGCCGCCTCGCCCGGGACCACGTAGGCGCGGTACTGCTCGATGGAGACGAGCAGCTCGAGCACGCTCTCGTGCAGCCCGCGACGGGTGTGGTCGCGCAGGTCCACGTGGTCGTGGCAGATGCCGGCGAGGAGCTCCACCAGGCGGTGGACCTCGGCGTAGAGGCCGAACTCGGCGACCTCGCGCTTCGCCTCGTCGACGATGGTGGAGAACGGCCGGTTCTCACCGGTCACCGCGGCGTACTGCGCGGACAGCGGTTCGGCCCCGGCGGAGTCCAGGAAGAGCCCACCGATGCGCTGCAACGCGTCGTAGCCGGTGGTCCCGGCGCACTCCCAGTCCTCGGGCAGGGTCTCGTCGCCCTCGAGGATCTTCTCGACGACGACCCAGGTGCTCGAGTCCCCCTCGCGGGTGACCTCGGCCAGGCGGCGCAGGTAGCCACGCGGGTCCGCGAGACCGTCCGGGTGGTCGATCCGCAACCCCTGCAGGTCGCCGGCGCGCAGCAGTTCCAGCAGCAGGGCGTGCGAGGCGTCGAAGACGGCCGGGTCCTCGACCCGGATCGCGGCGAGGGTGTCGACGTCGAAGAAGCGGCGGTAGTTGAGCTCCTCGTCGGCCACCCGCCAGTGCGCCAGCCGGTACCACTGGCGGTCCACCAGCTCGGCCAGCGGCAGGTCCTCGGTGCCGGGGCGCACCGGGAACACGTGGTCGTAGTAGCGCAGGACGAGCTCGTCGCCGGAGTCGTCCAGGGCCAGCTCGCCCGCGGCGAGGACCTGCCCGATCCGCTGACCGAGGACGGCCATGAGGATCGCCCGGTCCGGCACCGACCAGTCGACGTCGAACCAGGAGGCGAAGGGCGAGTCCGGACCCTCCTTGAGCACCGACCACAGCTGCGCGTTGTCGGAGGCGGGAGTGGGCACGGCCATGTGGTTGGGGACGACGTCGGCCACCGCGGCGAGACCGGCGGAACGCAGTGCGGCCACCAGCCGGTCGAATCCCGCCCGTCCCCCGGCCTCGGGGTTCAGGTGGGAGTGGTCGACGACGTCGTAGCCGTGCTCGGAGCCCTTCGCGGGCGCCAGCACCGGCGAGAGGTAGGCGTGCGAGACCCCGAGGGTCGCCAGGTACTCCGCCTGCGCGGCGGCGTCGTCGAAGGTGAAGGCCGGCTGCACCTGCAGCCGGTAGGTGCTCCCGGGCACCACGGTCGGACGGTAGGTCACTTCTCTCCCAGTGGTTCACGAGCGAGCACGAGCACCGAGCGGGCCGCCACCGGCAGCTTCGCGCCCGGGGAGAACGCCGATTCCTCGGTGAAGATCGAGACGATGCCGACCTGGTCGTCGGCGGTGTCGAGACGGGGGGCCCAGTCGTCGCCGTAGGCCTTCTCGGGCAGTGTGAACTCCACCGCCTCGTGCCACGGGTTCCACAGCACCAGGAACGAGTCGCCGACGATGCGCTCCCCGCGCTTGTCCGGCTCGGGGATCGCCTCTCCGTTGAGGAACACCATGACGGTGTGGTTGGACCGGTCGGCCCAGTCCGCGTCGGTCATCTCGGTGCCGTCGTTGGTGAACCACTCGATGTCGCCGACCTCGCTCTCCCCGCCGTGGGAGGCGTCGCCGGCGAAGAACCGCCGGCGCTGGAAGACGGGCTCGGTGCGGCGCAGGGAGACGATGCGCTGGGTGAAGGCGAGGAGTTCCTTCTGGGCGTCGTCGAGGTCCCAGTCGACCCAGGCGAGCTCGTTGTCCTGGCAGTAGACGTTGTTGTTGCCCCGCTGGGTGCGGCCGAGCTCGTCGCCGTGCAGGAGCATCGGCACGCCCTGGGAGAGCAGCAGCGTCGTCAGCAGGTTCCGGTGCTGGCGGGCGCGCAGGGCGATGATCTCGGGGTCCTTCGTCTCGCCCTCGACCCCGCAGTTCCAGGAGCGGTTGTGGCTCTCGCCGTCGTTGCCGCCCTCACCGTTGGCGGCGTTGTGCTTGTCGTTGTAGGACACGAGGTCCCGCATCGTGAAGCCGTCGTGGGCGGTGACGAAGTTGATGCTCGCGATGGGTTTGCGCCCGGAGTGCTCGTAGAGGTCGGAGGAACCGCTGATGCGGCTGGCGAAGTCGCCCAGCGACTCGGGCTCCCCGCGCCAGAAGTCGCGCACGGAGTCGCGGTACTTGCCGTTCCACTCCGTCCACAGCGGGGGGAAGCCGCCGACCTGGTAGCCCCCCTCGCCGATGTCCCAGGGTTCGGCGATGAGCTTGACCTGGGACACGATCGGGTCCTGCTGCACCAGGTCGAAGAAGGCGCTGAGCCGGTCGACCTCGTGGAACTGGCGGGCCAGCGTCGCGGCGAGGTCGAAGCGGAAACCGTCGACGTGCATGTCCGTCACCCAGTAGCGCAGCGAGTCCATGATGAGCTGCAGGACGTGCGGGTGGCGCATCAGCAGGCTGTTGCCGGTGCCAGTGGTGTCGAAGTAGTGCTTCTGGTCGCCGTCGACGAGGCGGTAGTAGGCCTGGTTGTCGATGCCGCGCATGCACAGCGTCGGGCCCATGTGGTTGCCCTCGGCGGTGTGGTTGTAGACCACGTCGAGGATGACCTCGATGTTCGCCTGGTGCAGCGCGAGCACCATCGACTTGAACTCCTGGACCTGCTGACCGCGCTGGCCGTTGGAGGAGTAGGCGTTGTGCGGGGCGAAGAACCCGATGGTGTTGTAGCCCCAGTAGTTCGAGAGGCCCTTGTCGACGAGGTGGGTGTCCTGCACGAACTGGTGCACCGGCATGAGCTCGACGGCCGTCACCCCGAGGGAGGTGAGGTGCTCGATGATCGCCGGGTGCGCCATCGCGGCGTAGGTGCCGCGGATGTCCTCGGGCACGTCAGGGTGCTGCATCGTCAGACCCTTGACGTGGGCCTCGTAGATCACCGACTCGTGGTACTCGTGGCCGGGGCGGTGGTCGTTGCCCCAGTCGAAGAAGGGGTTCACGACGACCGAGAGCATCGTGTGGCCGAGGCTGTCCTCGACGTTCACCTCGTCCGGGCGGTCGAAGTAGTAGGAGAACAGCGACTCGTCGCCGTCCACCTGACCCTCGATGGCCTTCGCGTAGGGGTCGAGCAGCAGCTTCTCCGGCTGGCAGCGCGATCCGCTCTCGGGGTGGAACGGGCCGTGGACGCGGAAGCCGTAGCGCTGACCGGGCATCACCGAGGGCAGGTACGCGTGCCAGACGAACCCGTCGACCTCGGGCACGTCGAACCGCTGCTCGGTGCCGTCGTCGGCGATGAGGCACAGCTCGACCCGTTCGGCCACCTCCGAGAAGAGGGCGAAGTTCGTCCCGGCGCCGTCGTACGTGGCGCCGAGGGGATAGGGCCGTCCGGGCCAGATCTGCATCGCGGGGTTCCCTCCGGAAGGGATTCGAAGTGGGCGTGACCGGCCCATCATGGCGGGTGGGGGACCGTGCCACCTCCCGGGGCGCCTCCCGCGGCCGGGCTCCGGGCCCGGTTACGGTGTCCGGACGCCTGCGGACCCGCCGTGTCCGGCGAGCGAGGCGGACCACCGTCTGGACCACCTGCGGGACCCCGAGGAGACGATGCACCAGCAGCCTGTCCTGACCCTGTCGTGGCCGGGGAGGGCGTGGCGCGACGCCCGGGCCCTGGCCACCGCGACCGTCGGGGCCTGCATGCGCTTCCGGGTCACCGGTCTGGCGGCGGAGGGCGGGTTCTTCGCCCTGCTCTCGTTGCCGCCGCTGGTCTTCGGGATCGTCGCCAGCCTGGGCTACCTCGGGCGCTGGCTGGGAGCCGACGACGTCGCCGCCGTGCGCGAGCAGCTCGCCCGGATCACCGAGGCCGTCTTCACGTCCCAGGCCATCGCCGACGTGATCCTGCCGACCTTCGACTCCGTCACCACGCAGGGCCGGGCCGACCTCACGGTGCTCGCGTTCCTGGTCAGCGTGTGGTCGGGCTCGCGCGCCCTCAACGTCTACGTCGACACCATCGCGATCATGTACGGGCTCGGGGGGCACCGCGGCATCGTCCAGACCCGGATCCTGTCGCTGTCCACCTACCTGGTGGCGCTGCTCGTGGGGGTCGTCGTCGTGCCGCTGGTGCTCGTGGGCCCGCGCCTGCTGCAGGACTGGCTGCCCGCGAACGTGCGGGTGCTGTCGCACCTCTACTGGCCGGTCGTCCTGGTGCTCTCGGTCTTCTGCCTCACGACGCTCTACCACCTCTCGACGCCCGTGCGGTCGCGCTGGTCGCGCGACCTGCCCGGGGCGCTGCTGGCGCTGCTGGGGTGGTTCCTCGTCTCGTGGGTGCTGCGCCGCTCGCTGGCGCTCTCGATCGCCGGCCCCTCGACGTCGATCTACGGGCCGCTCGCGGCGCCCATCGTGGTGCTGATCTGGTTCTACTTCCTGGCCATCTCGGTGCTCATCGGCGCGGCCCTGAACTCGGCCGTGGACCGGGTGTGGCCGGACCCGACGAAGACCGCGGCCCGCGAGGCCGCCCGGCGCCAGGCGGCCGAGCGGCGTCGCTGGGTCCCCTGACCCCCCGCAGGGATCAGCGCGTGACCCGCACCCGGGCGTAGCGGTAGCCGACCATGCGCTGGAAGTGGCGCAGGCCGTTGGACAGCTGCGGGGGCGGGGTCGAGTCCACGAGGTGGCGCACCCCGCGCTCGGCCAGGGCCGCGACCAGGGCCGGCATCAGCAGGTAGCGGGCGTCGCTGTGGGCGGGGGAGGCGCCCAGGGTGCGGAAGTAGCGCAACAGGGCCCACTCGCCGTCGACCGGGGTCACCGACAGCATGATCGCCTCACCGTCGGCGTCGGTCGCCACCAGCCAGAGGTCGTGCAGCAGCAGGTCGGAGTTGTCGGGGGTGTCCACCCGGTACTGGGTGTCGGCGTGCGCCTGCTCGGCCGCGTTGGCGCGCTCCAGCAGGGCCGCGCGCTCCGCCGGGTCCTCGACGAAGCGGAACGCGACGCCCTTCTTCTGCGCCGCCCGCACCTTGCGGCGCAGCGTCTGGCGGGCCGCACCCAGCACGTAGTCACCACCGTCGGCGGGCACGTCGAGGAGGGCGACCCCGGTCGAGGCGACCGTCAGCCCACCGAGGTGGCGGGCCAGCAGCGTGGAGCGGAGGATCTCGCCGGCCGGTCCGTCCCCCAGCGCCGCGGGGGCGACGGGCAGGCGCAGGACGGCCCCGACGGCGCCGAGGGTGGCCGAGGGGTGGTGCAGGGCGTAGCGGAGCGCGTGCCGGCCGCCCTCGGTGGCGCCGCTCTCGCGGTCGTCGACGTAGGCGGTGAGGAACGCGGCGAGGGAGGCCTCGGTGGTGCGTTCGCGCAGTTCGCGGGGAACCTCGGTGCGGACCTTGCGGCCCGCCTCGAGCGCCCTGGCGGCGGCGCCGGCGAGACGGGCTCGCAGCGCGGTGGGGGTGTCGGGGGCGGTGCGCGTCGTTGCGCTGGTGGAGAGGAAACGGACCAGGTCGAGCGCGCGCACGGTGAGGAGCTCCTAGGGCTTCGAGGGATGCGGTGGTTTCGATGGGTCGGTCGGGCGGGACGTGCGGTGGGTCAGGTGGTGCTGCCGAGGGACGGACCCTGGTGCGTCCTCAGCAACGTGTCCCCGGTGGCGACGGGCAGCGGCGCGAACGCGGGCAGCGGTGCCCCGCTGATCCGGGACAGCAGCGCGAGGTGCTCGCGGGCGAGGCGACGCGGTTCGAACCGCCGGGCGAAGGCCGGTCCGGCCGCGGCGGCGTGCCGCAACCGCCGTTGGTCGCCCAGGTGAGCGGCGATGGCCTCGGTGAGGGCCTCGACGGACTCCGGCGCGACGAGGTCCCCGTAGCGACCGTCGTCCAGCAGCAGCCGCGAGCCCTCGCAGCAGTCGGTGGCGACGACGGGGACGGCCAGGGCCAGCGACTCCAGCAGCGTCAGCGGCATCGCCTCCGTGCGGGAGGAGGAGACGAACAGGTCGGCCTGGGCCAGCAGGGCCGCCGGGTTCTCCACGAACCCGGGCAGGCTGACGTGGTCCGCGCCCAGTTCGGCGGCGAGCTGCTCGAGCGCGGCCCGGTCGGGGCCCTCGCCGGCGATCACGAGGTCGTGGTCGAACCCGCGGTCGCGGACGCCGACCGAGGCGCGCAGCAGCAGGTCGAAGCCCTTGTGCGAGGTGAGCCGGCCGATCGCCAGCAGGCGCGGCCGCCGGGGCACCGGGTCGGGGGCGGCACGGTCGGTCACGGCCCGTTCCTGCACCTCGTCCACGTCGACGCCGTTCACGACGACGTGCACGCGCTCGGCGGGGAGGCCGTTGGCCAGCAGACCCGGGACCAGGCCGGGGGAGACGGCGATCACCGCGTCCGCGTGGCGGTGCACCCACCGCGTGGCGGCCGCCAACTTGGCGGGGACCCAGGCGGCGATCGCCTGGTCGAGGTCGCCCTGGGCCAGGACCACGAAGGGCCTGCCGAGGGTGCGGGCGACCAGGGACGCCGCGAGCAGACCGTGGCCGATCTCCGAGCCGGAGACCACGACGTCGTAGCCGCGGGCGGTGCGCAGCAGAGCGAGGAGCCCGGTGGGCAGCCGGCGCGCGGCCGGGAGGGCGTGGTGGGCGCCGTAGCGCAGCGCGACGCCGTCGGTGGGGAGCGCCACGGCCTCCTCGCCGTCGACCTCCTCCAGGGCGAAGACGCCCGTCCGGACCCCGTCGGCGCTGAAGCGGGCCGCCAGGGCGTTGACGACGCGGAGGCCGCCGTTCTCCCGGAGGTGGCCCTGGACGAACAGCACGCGCAGCGCCGGGCGGCCGGGGTGTGCGGAGGACATGGTCGTCACCGTACGTACTCCGCGGCTGCGTGACAGGCGTGTTACGAATTCGTTAACCCGTTGGCAGGCAAGGCGTTGGTCCGCGTGGGTGAACTTTCGTGACTCTCCGCGGTGTCGCCGCCGAGGCCGGGTACCGGAACCCGGGAGACGTCGCGTGGGCGGCCCGCAACGACGAAGAGAGCCGGGTCCGTTTCCGGACCCGACCCTCTTCACGTGCTGGTGGGCGATACTGGGATCGAACCAGTGACCTCTTCCGTGTCAGGGAAGCGCGCTACCGCTGCGCCAATCGCCCTCGGTACCCACGGTCGGGAGCTACCCGACTGCGAGTGGAGGTGGAGACGGGATTCGAACCCGTGTGGACGGCTTTGCAGGCCGCTGCCTAACCTCTCGGCCACTCCACCGTAGAGGCTCACGGCCCCGTTGTGCCGACTTCCGAGCGGACGACGAGACTCGAACTCGCGACCCTCACCTTGGCAAGGTGATGCGCTACCAACTGCGCTACGTCCGCATGCCCTGGTTTCCCTGCCGTTCCCGGCCGGTTCCCCGTGGCGTTGAAAACATTAGCCGACGTCGGCCACAAGGCCAAATCCCCTCCCGGCTCACACGGCCGCAGGGAACGGAAGAGCTGCGACACGGGAGAACCCGCCGCGGCGACAGTGCCGGGGCGGGTCCGCTCGCGTTCGTGCGTCGTCTGCCGGTGCGTCAGGACACCAGGCGAGCGATGAGCTCGTCCAGGTCCAGGTGGCGGGTCTCGCGGCCCGGGGGGACGAGGGCGTCGGCACGGCGCAGGAAGCGCCGGACGTCGGCCTCGTCGGCTTCGAGTTCCGCGTTGCCGTCCGGGGACGACAGGCGGAGCAGGACCCGGGGGCGGCCGTCGAGGGTGTCGGAACAGGGCCGCACCTGCACGTCGCCGGTGCCGGCGGGTGCGGTCAGTCCTTCCCTCAACAGGTCCCGTGCGAAGACCCACTCCACGTCCGTGTCGCCACCGCGGAAGACCGCGTGGATGGCGTACGGGTCGTCAGCTCCGTAGTGGAGGCTGGCGGGGACGGGGAGTCCCGGACCACTGGTGGTCCGGAGTCGCAGCGACACGTCGACGTCGACCTCGGTCTTGCGGTGCGGCAATGCAGGCACGTCGACCTCCGTGTGTGCTCATGGCCGCTGACGGGCTCCAGCGACCGTGTCCATGAGTTTCCCACCAACTGCGCGCTTGAAACACCCGAACGACGCAAGTGGGACGCCGGCGTGTCGCCGGAGGTTCCCCCGCCGTTCGGCCACGGCGGGATCGCGGGCCCACGAGGGGGTGTCTCCGCAGGTCAACGGCCGTCCGGTGGGCCGCTGTGACGGTTCTCACCCCGGGTCGACGCGAAACCTCCACCTCCGGCGGGAGCGTCGCGACCCGTCCGTGCGTTGGAGGAGTCGACAGGTCGTGGACGGAGGGTGAGCGGTGCGGACGGTGCACGAACACGGACGTGGGGACCAGGACGGCGCGGTGGACGAGCGAGTGGGCGGGCAGCTGGACGGGCAGGTGGAGCACCGGGCGCGCGCCGAGGGGGCGTCGCTGCCGTCGCCGCCGACCGCGCCGCACCCGGTGGTGACCGGGGTGGACGCCCCGGTCAGTGCCCACCAGCACCGGGTGCGGCGGACCCGGGCCGCCCTGCACGCCCAGCGCGAGCGGATCCGCGCCGACACCCGCAAGAACCGGGTCTACCGCGCCGTCGTCGGGGCCGTCGGCGCGTTCGTCGTCCTGCTCGGCCTCGTGCTGGTGCCGCTGCCCGGCCCCGGCTGGCTCGTGGTGTTCCTCGGGCTCGCCGTCCTCGGCACGGAGTTCTCCTCCGCCCAACGGCTCAAGCACTTCGGGGAACGTCAGGTCCACCGCTGGGCCCGGTGGCTCGCGCGCCGCTCCCTGGCGACCCGCGCGGCGCTGGGGACGGGAACCGCCGCCGTCGTCGCGACCCTGCTCTGGGGCTACCTCGCCTGGCAGGGGCTGCCGGCGTGGACGCCCGAGGTCGTCACCGCCCAGCTGCAGTGGGTCCCCGGCCTCTGACCGCGGCGGTCGAGAGCACGGCCCGAGTCACGGTATGGTTCTCGGGCCGGACGCGCTCAGCGCGACGTTCGGGCGATTAGCTCAGTGGTAGAGCACTTCGTTCACACCGAAGGGGTCACTGGTTCGAACCCAGTATCGCCCACCCAGCATCATCAGGACATGACCCTCGTCGGTGTCCTGCGCGAGATCCACCTCTTCCCGGTGAAGTCCGTCCCGGGGCTCTCCCTCACCATGGCCGAACTCGGCTCCGACGGTCTCCTGGGTGACCGCGGCCACGCGGTCGTCGACGAGGCGGGCCACGTCCTCGCCGCCAAGCGGCACCCCGCACTGCGCGAGCTAGCCCTCGCCGGGGACCCCCTCGACCCCCACCTGCGCACCCCCGACGGGACGGCGCTCGCGGACTTCCTGGCCGTGCCCGGGGCACGGCTCGCGCCCGTCGACGGCGGAGCGCGGCAGGTGGCTCCCGTGCACCTCGTCAGCCTCGGCCAGCGACGGGAGCCGGACGCCGGGGACTCCTCGCGGGCCAACCTCGTCGTGGAGTTCGGCGCCGACGAACCCCCGGCCGCGGACCTGCAGGGGTGGACCTGCTCGATCGGCGCGGCGGTGCTGCGGCTGGGGGGAGCGCCCCGGCACTGCGCGGGGCTGTTCGCGCAGGTCGCGACGGGCGGGGTGCTGCGGGTGGGGGACGAGGTCCGCGTGCACCCCCCTGGGTAGAGTCGAGCGGTCCGTCCCAGCACCAGCAGCCCAGACCAGCGGAGGCCCCACGTGTCGGCCCAGTTCAGCATCACCCGATCCGGGGAGACCCAGCAGGTGGCCGCCGGCACCACGGCAGGGGAGCTGTTCGCCGACGACCGCGCCGTCGTCGTCGCGAAGGTCAACGGCGAACTGCGCGACCTCTCCCACGTCCTCGCCGAGGGGGACGACGTCGAGGGCGTCCTCATCTCCTCCGACGAGGGCCTCGCCGTGCTGCGCCACTCCACCGCGCACGTCATGGCCCAGGCCGTGCAGCAGCACTTCCCCGAGGCCAAGCTGGGCATCGGCCCCCCGATCCGCGACGGCTTCTACTTCGACTTCGACGTCGAGCGCCCCTTCACCCCCGAGGACCTCAAGGTCATCGAGAAGACGATGCAGCGCATCGTCAAGGAGGGGCAGCGCTTCGCCCGTCGCGACGTCTCCGACGACGAGGCCCGCGCCGAGATGGCCGACGAGCCGTACAAGCTGGAGCTCATCGGCCTCAAGAGCACCGCCCCCGGTGGTGTCGCGGACGCGGCCGAGGGCGCCTCGGCCGAGGTCGGCGAGGGCGGGCTGACCATCTACGACAACCTCAAGCGCGACGACTCCGTGGCCTTCAAGGACCTCTGCCGCGGCCCGCACCTGCCGACCACCCGGCTGGTCGGCATCGGGTTCAGCCTGACCCGCTCGGCCGCGGCCTACTGGCGCGGCAGCGAGAAGAACCCGCAGCTGCAGCGCATCTACGGCACCGCGTGGCCGTCCAAGGACGAGCTCAAGGCCTACCAGGAACGCGTCGCGGAGGCCGAACGTCGCGACCACCGTCGCCTCGGGGCGGAACTGGACCTGTTCTCCTTCCCCGACGAGATCGGGTCCGGCCTGGTCGTCTTCCACCCCAAGGGTGGGGTGATCAAGCGGGAGATGGAGGACTACGTCCGCCGCCGCCACATCGAGGAGGGGTTCTCCTACGTCGGGACCCCGCACATCTCCAAGGGCGGTCTGTTCGAGACCTCCGGGCACCTGCCGTACTACGAGGACACGATGTTCCCCGGCATGGAGCTGGAGAACTCGAAGTACTACCTCAAGGCCATGAACTGCCCCATGCACAACCTGATCTTCCGTTCGCGCGGTCGGTCCTACCGGGAACTGCCGCTGCGGTTCTTCGAGTTCGGGTCCGTCTACCGCTACGAGAAGAGCGGCGTCGTGCACGGCCTCACCCGCGTCCGCGGGCTGACCCAGGACGACTCGCACTCCTACGTCACCCAGGACCAGGCACCGGGGGAGATCAAGCACCTCCTCGACTTCGTCCTCGGCCTCCTCAAGGACTTCGGCCTCGACGACTACTACCTCGAACTCTCCACCCGCGGGGACTCGGCGAAGTTCATCGGCTCCGACGAGGAGTGGGAGAAGGCCACCGCGGTCCTCGAGACCGCGGCGAAGGAGACCGGGCTGGAACTCGTCGCCGACCCCGGCGGGGCCGCGTTCTACGGGCCGAAGATCTCCGTGCAGGCCAAGGACGCCATCGGCCGCACCTGGCAGATGTCGACCATCCAGTACGACTTCAACCAGCCCGCCCGCTTCGAGCTGGAGTACACCGCCGCCGACGGCACCAAGCAGCAGCCGGTGATGATCCACTCGGCCAAGTTCGGTTCGCTGGAACGGTTCTTCGGTGTCCTCGTCGAGCACTACGCCGGGGCGTTCCCCCCGTGGCTGGCCCCCGTGCAGGTCGTGGGGATCCCGGTCGCCGACGCGCACGTCCCGCACCTGCAGGAGGTCGCGCAGAAGCTGCGCGCCGTCGGGATCCGGGTCGAGGTGGACGACGCCGACGACCGGATGCCGAAGAAGATCCGCACCTGGACCAAGCAGAAGATCCCGTTCCTGCTCATCGCCGGGGCCGAGGACGTCGAGAACGGTGCGGTGTCCTTCCGCTTCCGCGACGGCAGCCAGGAGAACGGCGTGCCCGTCGACGACGCGGTCGCGCGGATCGCCGCCGCCGTGCGTGACCGGGTGCAGGTCTGACGTGAGCGGTGACCCGATCGGCGACCCGATCGGCGACAAGGCGGTGGGGGTCGAGCCGGCCGAACGGTTCGCGGGGGAACCCGACGGGTTCGCCCGGTTGTGGACCCCCCACCGCCTCGCCTACATCCAGGGCGAGAAGAAACCGGCCGACGGGGAACCGGGCAGCTGCCCGTTCTGCCGGGCGCCCGGCCTCGCCGACGACGAGGGGCTCGTCGTGCACCGCGGCGAGCACGTCTTCGCCGTGCTCAACCTGTTCCCGTACAACCCCGGGCACCTCATGGTGTGCCCCTACCGGCATGTGTCGGCCTACGTCGACCTCCACGCCGACGAGCTGGCCGAGTTCACCGCCTTCACCCGGGCGGCGATCCACACGCTGACCGCCGCCTCGAACCCGTCGGGTTTCAACGTCGGGATGAACCAGGGCGCGGTCGCCGGGGCCGGGATCGCCGCCCACCTGCACCAGCACGTCGTCCCGCGCTGGGAGGGCGACGCGAACTTCCTGCCCGTCGTCGGGCGGACCAAGGCGATGCCGGAACTGCTTGAGGACACCCGGTCGCGCCTCGTGCAGGCCTGGACCCGCGGGTGAAGCCGGTCCTGGTCTTCGACGGGGACTGCGGGATCTGCACCCGCCTCGCCGGGTTCGTCCCGGCGTTGCGGGCCGACGTGGACGTCGCGGCCTGGCAGACCCTCGACCTCTCCTCCCTCGGGTTGACCCCGGAGGCCTGCGACCGGGCGTTGCAGTTCGTCGACGCGCAACGGCGGATCTCCTCGGCCCAGGACGCGGTGGCGGTGCTGTTGCGGCACGGCGCCTTCCCGCTGCCGGTGGCCGGTCGCCTGCTGCAGCTCCCGGGGCTGAACGTCCTGGCCGGGTTCGGCTACCGCTGGGTCGCCCGGAACCGTCAGCGCCTGCCCGGCGGGACCCCCGCCTGCGCCCTGCCCGCCCAGCGCTGACGCAGACCCCGCACCGACAACCGTTCCAACGGCACGAACGCCAGCAGGCAGACCACCGTGGGCAGGAAGTGGATGCCGAGGGTCAGGTAGGTGCCCAGGTGGAAGAACCCCCAGAACAGGATGGCCGCGGCGAGCGCGCGGCCCCGCAGCCACAGCATCACCGGGGAGCAGAACTCCGCGACGATGACGATCCACTGGATCCCGACGACGAAGAACGGGATCCGCTGCAACGCGTCGGTGAGCCCGTT
Organism: Kineococcus sp. GCM10028916; assembly: GCF_042674865.1. Taxonomy (NCBI): domain Bacteria; kingdom Bacillati; phylum Actinomycetota; class Actinomycetes; order Kineosporiales; family Kineosporiaceae; genus Kineococcus; species Kineococcus sp. GCM10028916. The sequence continues at coordinate 101,244 of NZ_JBHTFM010000001.1, forward strand.
GCCCCGGCGTGAGAACGCCCACGTCGTCACCGCCCCGTTCGCCCAGTCCCAGCCCCCGAAACGCACCTTGGCCAGCGAGGCGAGGAAGTACGTGCAGACCGTCGCGACCTGGATGCAGCGCACCGCCCAGCCGGCGGACTCGCTCGGCCCGCCGCGGGCACCCGCACGACCCACGGTCGGCAGGACCAGCAACGCCACCAGCAGGGCCACGTGGTCGTGGTCGATCTTGGAGTAGCTGAAGCCGTTGCCCAGCCAGTACAGGTACGCGATGGCGCAGACCGCCCCGGCCACCCGGGGCAGACGTCCGCTCGCCGCCACCAGCGCGGTGACGGTCAGCACCCACAGGTCGAGGTGGGTGACCACGTGCGTCGGCGCCGGCACGTGCAGCGCACGGAAGAGCAGGATCGGGCGGTACAGCTGCGCCGGCACGTCCCCGTGCGACAACGGCCACGTCGTGATCCGCCACGCGTCCCAGACGACGAAGGCGTACAGCAGGACCCGGAGAGCAGCGATCCGCCGCAACGGGACCGCGGGGAACCACCACGTGCGCCACGCGCTCACGAGCAGCACCCCAGCGGGTGCTGCGGATCGGGGACGTCCCAGGTGGAGAGGACCTCGGTGCTCTTCCCCACCACCGTCCCGTCGTGCAGCGCGCTGACGTCCTGGACCAGGATCACCTCCGCGTAGCGCGGCGCGCCGGGGTGGCGCGTGGCGTAGGCCGCCGCGATCGCCTCCAGCAACGACGGGTCGTCGACGAAGCGGCGCAACTGACCCTCGACCTCCGCCCGGCGCAGCCCGACTCCCCCGGGGGAGAGCGGCACGTCGACCTCGGCGCCGTCCACGGTCACGGCCTCCACCCGCGTCGAACGGATCTCGCCGTTCAGGTCCACCCCGAAGGCGTACTGCGACATCGGGGCGAACGGCCAGCGGTCGTCGTCGAAGCGGAGGGTGCCCAGGACCAGCGCGACCAGGAACGTCAGGGCGAGAGCGGTGCGCCACCACCGGGCGGGACGGGACAGGTGGTGCACGACCCGAACCCTAGTGATCGCGCCACCCGGCGCGGGCGACCGGAGCGTGGGCGCGCCGACGCTACCCTGGAGCCCCCCGACCCCGACGGACGACGAGACGATGCTCAACAGGTACGCGCGTGCGGTGGTCACGAAGGTCTTCACCCCGTTGGCGCGGCTGCTGCTGCGGCTGGGGGTGACCCCGGACATGGTGACGGTCTTCGGCACGGTCTGCACCGTGCTCAGCGCCCTCGTCCTCTACCCCACGGGGCACCTGTTCTGGGCCTCGCTGGCCGTGACGGTCTTCGTCCTCTTCGACACCATCGACGGGATCATGGCCCGCATCCTCGGCCGGTCCGGCAAGTGGGGCGCCTACCTCGACTCCAGCCTCGACCGCTTCGCCGACAGCGCCGTCTTCGGTGGGCTGGTCATCTGGTTCGCCCGCGGCGGGAACGACGAGCTCACCGCCGGGCTCGCCCTGGCCTGCCTCGTGTTCGGCAGCATCGTGTCCTACGTGAAGGCCCGCGCCGAGGGCCTCGGCTACACGGCCAACGTCGGCATCGCCGAACGCGGCGAACGTCTCGTCGCCGTCCTCGTCGGCGCCGGGTTCGTCGGCCTCGGTGTCCCGCTGCCCTTCCTGCAGGTCGTCCTCGGTCTGCTCGCCCTCGCCAGCGTCGTCACCGTCGTGCAGCGCATGTCGACGGTCCGCCGGCAGGCGCTGGCCGACCACCCCGCATGACCCCCCGCACCTCCCTGCGCCGCACCCGCGACCGGTTCGTGACCACGGCCTTCCGGCTCGGCTGGCGCCTGGCCCGCAGCGTCCCCGAACCCCTCGCCGTCGCCGCCTGCACCCGGGTCGCCGACCGCGTCACCGCCCGCGGTGGGAAGGGCGTGGAGCAGTTGCGTCGCAACCTCTCCCGGGCCCGGCCCGAGGCGACGCCGGCCGAGCTCGACGCCCTCGTCCGCGACGGTCTCCGCAGCTACACCCGCTACTGGCTCGACGCGTTCGCGCTGCCCGGGTGGAGTCGGGAGCGCATCGTCGACACCGTCCGGATGGACGGCGGGGAAGCGCTCCGGGCCGAACTCGCCGCCGGTCGTGGAGCCGTCGCCTTCCTCGGTCACCTCGGCAACTGGGACCACGGCGCCGCGTGGTCGGCCCACGACCTGCACCACGTCGTCACCGTCGCCGAACGGTTGCGGCCCGAGGAGGTCTACGAGGAGTTCCTCGCCTTCCGCCGCGGCCTCGGGATGGAGGTCCTGCCGCTGGGGGACCCGGCGACGTTCCCGACCCTCGTGCGCCGGCTGCGGGCCGGCGCCCTCGTCCCGCTGCTCGCCGACCGCGACCTGTCCGCCACCGGCGTCGAGGTCGACTTCCTCGGCGACCACGTCCGGATGGCCCCGGGACCCGCGGCGCTCGCCGTCCTCACCGGTGCCGGGCTGTTCCCGATGACCCTGCACCACGAGGTCGGAGCGCAGGGCAGGGTGCTGGTGGTCGTGACCCACCCGCGGGTGGAGGTCCCGCCGCGCCGGACGGGGGAGTCCGTCCGGGGCCACCGCGACCGGGCCATCGCCGCGATGACCCAGGCCTGCGCCGACGTGCTCGCCGCGGCCGTGCGGGCCCACCCCGACGAGTGGCACGTGCTGCAACCGGTGTTCCCCGCCGACCTGCGGAGCGGGTGAGCGGTGCGGATCGGGATCGTCTGCCCCTACTCCTTCGACGTGCCCGGTGGGGTGCAGTTCCACGTCCGGGACCTCGCCGAGCACCTCATCGGCCTCGGCCACCACGTCCGCGTGCTGGCCCCCGCCGACGACGAGTCGACCCTGCCGAGCTTCGCCGACCCGGGTGGCAACGTCGTCGCCGTGCCCTACAACGGCTCCGTCGCGCGGCTCTCCTTCGGGCCGGTGACCGCGGCCAAGGTGCGGCGCTGGATCGCCGAGGGGGAGTTCGACGTCCTGCACGTGCACGAACCACTCTCGCCGAGCACCTCGCTGCTCGCCCTGTGGGCGGCGAGCGGACCGCTGGTCGCCACGTTCCACACCGCGAACCTGCGCTCGCGGGCGATGCAGGCCGCGTTCCCGCTGCTGCGGCCCAGCCTGGAGAAGATCTCGGCCCGCATCGCGGTCAGCGAGGACGCCCGGCGGACCGTCGTCGAGCACGTGGGCGGTGACGCCGTCGTCATCCCCAACGGGGTCTTCACCGACGTCTTCGCCCGCGCCGAGAGGCGTCCGGAGTGGACCGGGACCCCCGGTGCTCCCGTGATCGCCTTCGTCGGCCGGCTCGACGAACCGCGCAAGGGGTTGCCGCTGCTGTGCCGGATCGTGCCGCTGGTGCGGGCGGTCGTGCCCGGGGCGCGCTTCCTCGTCGCCGGACGCGGTGACGTCGAGGCCGCCCGGGCGCTGCTGGACGACCCGTCCTCGGTGGAGTTCCTCGGCGCGGTGGACGACCCGGCGAAGGAGTCGCTGCTGGCCAGCGCCGACGTCTACCTCGCGCCGCACACCGGTGGGGAGAGCTTCGGCATCGTCCTGGTCGAGGCGATGGCGGCGGGGGCTCCCGTCGTCGCGGCCGACCTCGGTGCGTTCCGGCGGGTGCTGGGCGACGGGGAGTTCGGGCGGGTCTTCACCCTCGGCGACGCGGCCTCGGCGGCGGAGGCGGTCCTCGACCTGCTGGCCCACCCCGCGCAGCGCCTCGCCCTCGGGGCCGCCGGTCAGCGCGCCGCCGCGCGCTACGACTGGTCCGTCGTCGCCGCCCAGGTGCTCACCGTCTACGAGACGGTGGTCGCGTGACCCCGGTGGTCTCGACGCTGGTCGTCCTGCTGCTGCTGACCGCGCTCGCCTGGTACCTCTCGGCCACGGCGCAGCGCGTCGACCGGCTGCACCGTCGGGTCGAGACCAGCCGCGCCGCCCTGGACGCCGAACTCACCCGGCGCGCCTCGGCCGCCCTGGAGTACGCCACCTCCGGTGAGCTGGACCCCGCCTCGTCGCTGGTGCTGGCCGACGCCGCGACCGCGAGCCTGGACGCCCCCCGCACCCCGGCGGCGCTGCGCGACGCCAGCGACGCCGACGACGCCCACCGCTGGCGGGTCGAGAGCGACCTGACCCGGGCGATGGAGGTCGCCCTCCCCGACCAGGACGGTCCCGGTCTCGCCCGGGTCGCCGACGCGGAGCACCGGGTGGAACTGGCCCGGCGCTTCCACAACGACGCCGTCGTCCAGACCCGGCGGCTGCGGGCCAAGCGGGTCGTGCGCTGGGCCCGGCTGGCGGGGTACGCGCGGCTGCCCGAGACGGCGGACTTCCTCGACGGTTCCGACTCGTAGGATGACGAGCGCCTGAACTCTCTCCTTCTGAATCGCGAGGCGACGACCGTGAGCACCGACAGCACCGAGCAGACGAGCGCACCGGCGGTCGGCACCAGCCGCGTCAAGCGCGGCATGGCCGAGATGCTCAAGGGTGGCGTGATCATGGACGTCGTCACCGCCGACCAGGCCCGGATCGCGGCCGACGCCGGGGCGGTGGCCGTGATGGCCCTCGAGCGCGTTCCCGCCGACATCCGCGCCCAGGGCGGCGTCTCGCGGATGTCCGACCCCGACATGATCGACTCGATCATCGCCGCGGTCTCCATCCCGGTCATGGCCAAGGCCCGCATCGGCCACTTCGTCGAGGCCCGGGTGCTGCAGTCCCTGGGGGTGGACTACATCGACGAGTCCGAGGTCCTCACCCCCGCCGACTACACCCACCACATCGACAAGCACTCCTTCACCGTCCCCTTCGTCTGCGGGGCGACGAACCTCGGCGAGGCGCTGCGCCGCATCACCGAGGGCGCGGCGATGATCCGCTCCAAGGGCGAAGCCGGCACCGGTGACGTCTCCAACGCGGTCATGCACATGCGCACCATCCGCGCCGAGCTCAACCGCCTCCGCTCGATGGAGGAGGACGAGCTGTACGTCGCCGCCAAGGAGATGTCCGCGCCGTTCGACCTCGTCCGCGAGGTCGCCGAGAAGGGCAAGCTGCCCACCGTCCTCTTCACCGCGGGCGGCATCGCCACCCCGGCCGACGCGGCGATGATGATGCAGATGGGGGCCGACGGCGTCTTCGTCGGCTCCGGGATCTTCAAGTCCGGCAACCCCGCCCAGCGCGCGGAGGCCATCGTCAAGGCCACCACCTTCCACGACGACCCCGACGTCATCGCGAAGGTCTCCCGCGGTCTGGGCGAGGCGATGGTCGGGCTCAACGTCGAAGAGATCCCCGAGCCGCACCGGCTGGCCCAGCGCGGCTGGTGACCCGCCCCGCGTGAGCACCGACCCCCTCGGCCCGGAGTGGGCCCACGGTCCCGACGGGCTCCGCACCCGCAGCGCGTCCCGCGTCGTCGTCCTGGACGACGCGGGTCGCGTGCTGATGCTGCGCGGGTGCGACCCGGCGACCCCGGGCAGCGACTGGTGGTTCACCGTCGGCGGCGGCCGGGCGCCCGGGGAGGACGCCTGCGTCGCGGCGTGCCGGGAGCTGCGCGAGGAGACGGGGCTCGACGTCGATCCCGCCGAGCTCGTCGGGCCGGTGTGGGTGCGCAGCGCGGAGTTCCCCTTCCTCGGCTCCCGGTGCCGGCAGGCGGAGGAGTTCTTCGTCCTGCGCGTGGGGGAGGGTTTCACCCTCGACGCCGCCGGCTGGACGGACCTGGAACGGGAGTCGGTCAGCGAGTGGCGCTGGTGGGCACCGGCGGACCTGGCCGCCGCGGGGACGACGTACTACCCGGGCGACCTCGTGCGTCTCGTCGGGGAACTCCCGGTGACCTGGACGGGCGACCCGCTGCCCATCGTCTGAGGTCAGCGCTCCCGCACGTCGGCGAAGACGTCACCGAGCGGCCGTCGCCCCGGGGCGGCACCCCGCTGGACGAACCACTCCCGCCCGGCGAGGACCCGGAAGACGGGATGCGGCAGCAGCAGGAGGAGGCCGAGCCCCCGCACGCCGCGCGCTCCACCCGTCTCGGACTGGCTGGCGTGCGCGGCGAGGGCCGCGCGCTTCGCCCCCGCGTGCGCGCGCACGTCGACGCGGTGGGTGATGTCGGCGCGCGCGGTGAAGGCCCCGCGGACCCGCTCCGCCGTGACGTCGCCGACGACCCCCGGCAGCAGGGACACCACGCGCATCGCCCGGTGCAGCAGCGTCCGGTCCACGGTCGCCTCCAGGACCACCGGGGTACCCGCGAGCTCGGCGGCGAGCGCCCCGACGCGGTGGACCTGCACGTGGTCGGGGTGGCCGTAGCCGCCCCGGGCGTCGTAGCTGGTGAGGACGTCCGCCCCCTCCTCGCGCAGGACCTGCGCCACCTCGGCGGCGACGACCTCGGCGGGCAGGTCGCTGAAGACCGGCTCCCCGTCGCCCGCCGCCGCCGTCAGGTAGCCGCTGTCCCGGTGCCCGAGCCGCACGACGCGGGCCACCCCGAGCGCCCGGGCCGAGCGGTGCAGCTCCTCGACCCGGCGGGCGGCCAGGGCTGCGGTGGGACCGTCGGCGAGACCCGCCGCCCCGTCGGTGGCCACGACGAGCACCACCCGGTGGCCCTCCGCCGCGGCGCGCGCCAACGTCCCGCCGGTCAGCAGCGCCTCGTCGTCGGGGTGGGCGTGCAACGACACGAGCACGTGGGTGTCGTGCTCGCGGGTCTGCGGGTCGTGGCTCACCGATCCACCCTGGCACGGGCCGGGGACCGCCCGGGGCGCTCGCGCACGCGTCGCGGCGAAGATCATCCCGGGGGTGGACACCACCTCGCCGTAGGGGGTGCGAGCGGCACCCCGGTAGGACCGCGAGGGGGCACCGGGGACCGATGACGGCCCTTGGTCACCTCTGCCACCGTGGGGACCCGGTGCGAACGAGGAGGACCAGTGGTGGTGGTGGTGGAGCGACCGGACGTGGTGCCGGGGCGCCCCCGGCGCTCGGGGACGCGGGTCGCGGCGGGGCTGGTGACCACCGCGGCGGCCGTGGTGGCCGTGGCGGTGCTGCCCCGTCTCGTCGGGGCCAGCTGGCACGAGGTCGCCGCCGCGGTCGCCGGGGTCGGTGCGGGGCAGGTCGCGGTCCTGGTCGTGGTGTGGGCCGCCGGCCTGCTGGTGTGCGCAGGGGTCCTGACGGCGTCGCTGGCCGGGTTGTCCCGACGCCGCGCCGTCCTGCTCAACCTCTCCGGCAGCGCCGTGGCGAGCGCGCTGCCCTTCGGCGGTGCCGTCGGCGTCTGGCTCAACTCCCTGATGCTGCGCCGCTGGCGCTTCTCCGGCCGCGACGTCGCCTCCTTCACGATCACCAGCAACGGGGTCGACCTGGTGGGGAAGTTCGCGGTGGCCCTGCCGGCGCTCGCGATCGCCCTGGCCACCGGGGGGATGCCCCGGCTGCCGCACGCCCAGGGGTGGTCGATCGCGCTGGGGTCCAGCGTGCTCGCGGGGGCGCTCGTCGTGGTCGCGGCGGGTACGAGCCGCGGTCTGCGGACCCTCGCGGGGGCGCTCGCCGGCGCGGACCGGCTGCTCGCGCGGTCGCCTCGTCGCGCCTCGGCCCCGCGCGTCGCGGCGGAGTGGTTCCTCGGCCTGGACGAGGTCCGGACCACCGTGCTCGCGCGGGTGCGCGCCGAGTGGTCCCGGTTGACCTTCGGGGTGCTGGGCTACGTCGCCCTGCAGGGACTGCTCTTCGTGCTCTGCCTGCGGGCGGCCGGTGTGCACTCCGCGGCGACCGTGGTCCTCGCGGCGTTCGCCCTGGACCGGGTGGCGAGCAGCGTTCCCCTCACCCCGTCGGGGACGGGGATGGCGGAGGCCGCGGCCTGCGCCGTGCTCATCGGGGCCGGGGCTCCCGCCGTGCCCGTCCTGACCGGTGTGCTGCTGTACCGGTTCCTGATCGTGGTGCTCGAGGTGCCCGTGGGGGGGATCGCCCTGGGCGGGTGGCTGCTGGCGCACCGCGGTGACCGCAGCGGTGACGGGAGGGGGCTTCGATGAGCGTCCTCACGCTGCCGCCCGCGCTCGTCCGCGCGGCCCGGACCCTGACCTCGCGCGTCCTGCTCGTGGCCGACAGCTACCTGCCCCGCCTCGGGGGGATCGAGCTGCACGTGCGCGACCTCGCGACCCGGCTGTCCGAGCAGGGGCACGCGGTGACGGTCGTGACGGCCACGGGCGCGTTGCCGGACGAGGTCCCCGGGGGGCCGTTCCGGGTGATCCGGCTGCAGCCGGCCGGCGCGCTGGGGGTCGTCGACCCGGTGCTCTGGAGCGGCGCCGGTCGCGCCGAGCTGCACGAGCTGGTGGCGGCGGCCGACGTCGTGCACGCCCATTCCTCGGTCGTCTCCCCGTTGAGCTGGGCCGCGCTGCGCGCCGCGCACCGGCTCGGGGTCCCGGCGGTCGTCACCGTGCACTCGATGCTCCCGCGCGGCAGTGCCGTCCCGCTCGCGCTGGCCCTCTCGTCGCGGCGGGCGGGGTCGCTGCGCTGGACCGCGGTCAGCGAGGCCGTCGCCGCACCGCTGCGCCGGGCCACCGGGGCGCCGGTGGCCCTGCTGCCCAACGGCATCGACCCGGCCCCCTGGCGCGGCCTCCCGCGGTCGTCGGGGTCGGGGCCGTTCACGGTGGTGACGGCCGGGCGCTTCGCCGCCCGCAAGCGGGTCCTGCCGCTGCTGGGGGCGCTGCGCGACCTGCGCGCGTCGCTGCCCCGCGACCTCCCGCTGCAGGCGGTCCTCGTCGGGGACGGACCGCAGCACCGCGCGGCCCGGGCCTTCGTGCAGCGCCACGACATGGGCGACTGGGTGTCGCTGCCGGGGCGCCGGACGCGTCCCGAGCTGGCTGAGCTGTTCGCCACCGCCGACGTCTACGTCGCCCCCGCGGTGTGGGAGTCCTTCGGCCTGGCCGCGCTGGAGGCGCGGTGCGCCGGGCTGGCCGTCGCGGGGATGGTGGGCAGCGGGCTCAGCGAGTTCGTCACCGACGGGGTGGAGGGCGCGCTGGCCCGCGACGACCGGCACCTGGCCGAGGTCCTGGCCGGCTGGGCGCTGGAGCGCGGACGGGTGGACGCGATCCGCCGGCACAACGCCACGACCGATCCGCGGGTGACGTGGGCGCGGGTCCTGCCCGCCACCCTGGCCGCGTACGAGGCGGCCGGGGCGCGGCCTAGTCTTCGCGCGTGAGCGTTGGAGGAACCGGATCGGGAGGGCCTGACGTCGTCATCGGCGTCCTCGCCCTGCAGGGCGACGTCGGGGAACACGTCCGCGCGCTGGGCGCCGGGGGAGCGCGGGTCGTCACCGTCCGCCGCCTCGCCGAGCTGGAGAGCGTCGACGGGCTGGTCCTGCCCGGGGGCGAGTCGACGACGATCGACCGGTTGCTGCGGGTCTTCGAGCTCCGCGACGCCCTGCGGGCCCGGATCGCCGACGGGTTGCCGGTCTACGGCTCGTGCGCGGGGATGATCCTGCTGGCCGACCGGATCCTGGACGGGGGGAAGGGTCAGGAGACCCTCGGCGGGATCGACATCACCGTGCGGCGCAACGCCTTCGGACGCCAGGTCGACTCCTGGGAGGAACTCCTCCCGCTCGAGGAGGTCACCCGCGGCGGACCGGCGGTCGAGGGGATCTTCATCCGGGCGCCGTGGGTCGAGGAAGCCGGTCCGGAGGTCAGCGTGCTCGCCCGACTGAGCGCGGGGCCCGCCGCGGGTAGGATCGTCGCCGTGCGACAGGGTCGTCTGCTCGCCACGTCGTTCCACCCGGAGATCACCGGGGACGACCGGGTGCACCGCTACTTCGTGGAGATGGTCCGCGACAGCGTGGCGGCGACGACGGCCTGAGCGCACACACGTTTTTCGAGCAGGTAGAGCAACGGCGGAGGGAAGCAGATGTCCGGCCACTCCAAGTGGGCGACGACCAAGCACAAGAAGGCCGTCGTCGACGCCAAGCGCGCCAAGAGCTTCGCCCGACTGATCAAGAACATCGAGGTCGCGGCGCGCACGGGCGGCGGCGACGTCTCGGGCAACCCGACGCTCTTCGACGCGATCCAGAAGGCGAAGAAGACCTCCGTGCCCGCCGACAACATCGACCGCGCCGTCAAGCGCGGCTCCGGTGCCGAGGCCGGCGGCGCGGACTGGCAGACGATCATGTACGAGGGCTACGGCCCCAGCGGCGTCGCGCTCCTCATCGAGTGCCTCACCGACAACAAGAACCGCGCGGCCATGGAGGTCCGCACGGCGATGACCCGCAACGGCGGCTCGCTCGCCGACCCGGGGTCGGTGGCGTACATGTTCACCCGCAAGGGTGTCGTCGTCATCGGCAAGGAGGGCACCGATCTCACCGAGGACGGCGTCCTCGAGGCCGTGCTCGAGGCCGGGGCCGAGGAGGTCACCGACCAGGGCGACACCTTCGAGGTCGTCAGCGAGGCGACCGACCTGGGCGCCGTGCGCGACGCGCTGAAGGCCGCGGGGATCGAGTACGACTCCGCCGACGCCAGCTTCGTGCCCAGCGTCGAGGTGCCGCTGGACGCCGAGGGCGCGACGAAGGTCTTCCGCCTCATCGACGTGCTCGACGACTGCGACGACGTGCAGAACGTCTACGCGAACTACGACGTGTCCGACGACGTGATGGCGGCCCTCGAGGACGCCTGACCCACCGCCTCGACGCGCGCGCTCCCGAGCGCGGCACCCGGCCCCCACGACCGCTCCGTGCGATCGTGGGGGCCGTGCGCGTTCTAGCGGTCGACCCCGGACTGACCCGCTGCGGCGTCGGGGTGATCGACGCGGTCCGCGCCGGACGTCGCGCCGAGCTCGTCGGCGTCGGCGTCATCCGGACCCCCGCCACCGACCCCGTGGCCTCCCGCCTGCTCGCGATCAGCGAGGGCCTCGACGAGTGGCTCGACACCCACCGCCCCGACGTCGTCGCCGTCGAACGCGTCTTCGCCCAGGCCAACGTCCGCTCCGTCATGGGGACCGCGCAGGCCGCCGGCCTGGTCCTCGTCGCCGCCGCCCGCCGGGGACTGCCCGTGGCCATGCACACGCCGAGCGAGGTGAAGGCCGCGGTGACCGGGTCGGGGCGGGCCGAGAAGGAGCAGGTGACCGTCATGGTCACCCGCATCCTCGGTCTCGACGCCCCGCCCCGGCCCGCGGACGCCGCCGACGCCCTCGCGCTGGCGTTGTGCCACCTCTGGCGCGGCGGGGCGACCTCCCGGCTGGAGGCCGCCGCGCACACCGCCCTCGTCACGGGCCGGCGCAACGCCTACGCGGAGGCGGAGGCTCAGGCGCGCTCGGCCGCGAGCCGACCGCGCAGGAAGGCCGTCGTGCGCTCCCAGGCCAGCTCGGCCGACTCGGGCCGGTAGCTCGGGCGTTCGTCGTTGTAGAACGCGTGCGGGGCCGGGTAGACCTCCATCGTCACCTCGACCCCCGCCTGCTCGCGGATGCGGGCCTCGGTGGCGCGCACACCCTCCAGCGGGACGGAGGTGTCCTCGGCGCCGTAGTGGCCCAGCACCGGCGCTCGCAGGCCGGAGTAGTCGGTGTCCGGGCCGGGGAGCCCGTACCAGGGCACCGCCGCGCCGATCCGGTCGCCCTGCTGCGCGGCCAGGGTCAGCACGAAGCCCCCGCCCATGCAGAAGCCGACGACCCCGGCGCGCTCCGAGGTGGTCCCGGGCAGGTCGAGCAGGTACGTGACGGCCCCGGCGAGGTCGCGGGCCGCGTCCTCGGCGGGCAGGTCCGTGAGCAGCTGCGCCGCCTCGGCGGAGTCGTGGGTCGTGCGCCCGCCGTAGAGGTCCGGGGCCAGAGCCACGAAGCCCTCCCGGGCGAGGCGGTCGACGATGCCGGCGATGTGGTCGGTGAGGCCCCACCACTCCTGGACGACGATGACGCCCGGGCCGCTGCCGGACTCGGGGACGCGGAGGTAGCCGTGGGCGTGGCCGGACTCGGTGGCGCTGTCGAAGGTGACGTTCTGGCGGGGGTTCGCGGTCTTCTCGTGGGTCACGGCAGCACTCTGCCCCCAGGGCCCGCGCGGCGCGCCTGAGGGGTCGTGTCGGAGGAGCCGTCTAGCCTCTCGTACAAGTGTTCGTCGGGTGTCTCGGAGGTCGTGCTGGTGATCGCGTCGGTGCGTGGGCAGGTGCTCGCGGTGCGGCTGGACTCCGCGGTCGTGGAGGTGGGCGGCGTGGGGATGTTCGTCCTGGCCGCGCCCGCCACGCTGGCCGGTCTGCGCGTGGGCCAGGAGGCGTTGCTGCACACCACGTTGGTGGTGCGAGAGGACTCCCTGACGCTGTTCGGCTTCGCCGACGCCGACGAGAAGGAGGTCTTCGAGGTCGTGCAGACCGCCTCCGGGGTCGGGCCGAAGATGGCGCTGGCCATGTTGGCGGTGCACCGCCCCGACGGGATCCGCGCGGCCGTCGCGTCCGAGGACCACGCGGCCCTCGTCCGGGTGCCGGGCATCGGCAAGAAGACCGCCCAGCGCATCTGCCTGGAACTGGGGGACCGCCTCGGGCCGCCCTCGGGGTCGATCGCGCCGGCGGCCTCGCCCTCGGGCGGGGACGCGCGCAAGGACCGGGTGGTCGAGGCCCTGGTCGGGCTGGGTTACCCGCTCAAGCAGGCCGGTGACGTCGTGGAGGTCGTGCTCGACGACGACCTCGACGTGCCCGGCGTCCTGCGGGCGGCGCTGCGCCACCTGTCGGGTCGCTGATGGAGGACCGGCTGGTGACGACGGGGGCCGACGATCGTGAGCGCGCGGCCGAGTCCGCGCTGCGCCCCCACGGCCTCGACGAGTTCGTCGGGCAGAAGGTCGTGCGGGAGCAGCTCGCGCTCGTCCTCGACGCCGCCAAGGCGCGCGGGATGCCGAGCGACCACGTCCTCTTCTCGGGTCCGCCCGGGCTGGGCAAGACGACGCTGGCGATGATCGTGGCCTCCGAGATGGGCGCCCCGCTGCGCCAGTCCAGCGGTCCGGCCATCCAGCACGCGGGGGACCTCGCGGCGGTGCTGAGCTCGCTCGACGAGGGTGAGGTGCTGTTCCTGGACGAGATCCACCGGATGGCGCGCCCGGCCGAGGAGATGCTCTACATCGCCATGGAGGACTACCGCGTCGACGTCATCGTCGGCAAGGGCGCAGGGGCCACGGCGATCCCGCTGGAGCTGCCGAAGTTCACCCTGGTCGGGGCGACGACGCGGGCCGGCCTGCTCCCGGCGCCGCTGCGCGACCGGTTCGGCTTCACCGGCTACCTCGACTTCTACACGCCCGCGGAGCTCGTGCAGGTGTTGCGCCGCAGCGCTTCCCTGCTCGGGGTGCAGCTCACCGCGGAGGGGGCCGCCGAGATCGGCGGCCGCTCGCGAGGGACGCCCCGCATCGCCAACCGGTTGCTGCGCCGGGTCCGCGACTGGGCGCAGGTGCGGGGGTCGGGGATCGTCGACCGGCACGCGGCCCGGGCGGCGCTGGAGGTCTACGAGGTCGACGAGCGCGGCCTGGACCGCCTCGACCGCGCCGTGCTCGACGCGTTGTGCCGGCGCTTCGGCGGTGGACCGGTGGGCCTCTCGACCCTGGCCGTCGTCGTGGGGGAGGAGGCCGAGACCGTCGAGACGGTCGCCGAACCCTTCCTGGTGCGCGAGGGGCTGCTGGGACGGACCCCGCGGGGTCGGATCGCCCTGCCCGACACCTGGGCCCACCTGGGACTCACCCCGCCCCGCGACGCGCCGGTGGGGGCGGCGTGGGCGTTCGCTCCCGAGGACGACGAGGCCGACGAGGACCCCTCGCAACCCTGAGCGTCGCTGGGCTGGGCCGGACGGGTGAGCCTCTAGACTCCACGGGCGAGTCGGTCCCGGGTGGGTCCCTGCGGAACCTCACAGGGCCCCACCTCGTTGGCCCGGCCGTGCCGGCACCGGGTCGGCGCGAGCACCGGTGAGTCGTCGATCCCACCGGTGCGGAGAGGTTCTGTCGTGGGTGGTGGCAACAGCCAGCTGATCTTCCTGCTGATCATGGTCGCCCTGTTGGTGTTCATGTTCAGCCGGACGCGCAAGCAGCAGAAGGCTCAACAGCAGATGCAGACCGGGGTCGCGCCGGGCGCCAGGGTCATGACGACCTCGGGCATGTTCGGGACCGTCGTCGACATCGAGGGTGACGAGGTCGTCCTCGAGATCGCCCCCGGCCTGCAGACCCGGTGGACCCGCCGGGCCGTCGCCCGCGTGGTGGCACCGACCGAGGTGGCGCCCCTCGAGGAGAGCGCGGACCCGGTCGACGGTGGCCTCAGCCTGCAGAAGCGCGACGACGACGCCGCGGGCGGTGCCACGCGCGCACAGTGACTACTGATAAGACAGCAGTCGACCACTAGCAGTGACAAGCTTGCGCTGACCGGGTGAAATCCATCGCCCGGTGAGCGCCGTCCCGAGGTATTGAGTGTCCAACGACAGGCCGACGTCCACCAGCGGGTCCCCGAACCGGCCGCCCCGCGTGCGCCGCGGTGCGCCCATCCGCCGACCCCACCCGGGCCGCACCCTCGCGGTGCTGGTCCTCGTCGTCGTCGCGATGTTCGCGTCGGTGGCCGCCGGTTCGATCTGGAGCACCGCGAAGTGGTCGCCCGGTCTGGCCCTCGACCTCGAGGGCGGGACGCAGATCGTCCTGACGCCCCGTTCGACCAACGGCGGGACGGTTCCCACCGAGCAGGTCCAGCGTGCGGCCGAGATCATCCGGCAGCGCGTCGACGCCACCGGGCTGAGCGAGACGGAGGTCTCCGTCCAGGGCGGGCAGAACATCTCGGTCTCCATCCCGGGCCAGGCCACCCGTGAGCAGCTCAACCTCATCTCTCAGTCGGCGCAGATGCGGATGCGGGTCGTCCTCTTCGACGAGGCCGTCACCCCGCCCGCCACCGACACGCCCACCGAGGGGGCCACCCCCACGGACGGGGCCACGCCCACCGACGGTGCATCGGCGAACCCCACCGACGGGGCGACGCCCACCGACGCGGCGACCCCGACGGGCGCAGCCACGCCCGAGCCCACGCAGAGCGCGGACGGCGCGGCCGCCCCCGCCGCCCTGCAGGCCGCCACGACCGCTCCCACGGAGGCGCCCACCGCTGCGGTGACGCCGCCGACGCTCGCCGACATCGCGACCCCGACCGCCACCCCGGGGCCGGGGCAGCCCAGCGGCACCCCGGCGGCCTCGCCGACCGACGCGAGCGACTTCGACAACTACCAGACCATCCCGGACCTCCCGGCCCTGTTCCAGAACCTGGACTGCTCCGACCCCGCCCAGCGCGCGCGGGGCATCGCCGACGACCCGACCAAGGTCCTCGTCACCTGCAGCCAGGACGGCACGTACAAGTACGTCCTGGGCCCGGCCGAGCTCGAGGGCACCCAGCTCACCAGCGCGGTCGCCACGACCGCGACGAACAGCTCCGGGGTGAACACCGGCCAGTGGGTCGTGCGGCTGAAGTTCAACAGCGCCGGCGCCGACGCGTTCTCGAAGCTCACCACCCGCATCTCGACGCTGCCTTCGCCGAAGAACCAGTTCGCGGCGGTCCTCGACGGTCTCGTCATCACCGCCCCCACGGTGAGTCAGCGCTTCGGCGCCGACGTCGACATCGAGGGGAACTTCACCCAGGCCAGCGCCGAGGCGCTGGCCCAGCAGCTGCAGTTCGGCGCGCTGCCGGTGTCCTTCGTCGTGCAGACGCAGGAGCAGGTCTCCGCGACCCTCGGCTCGGAACAGCTGCGGAACGGCCTGATCGCCGGGATCATCGGTCTGGTCCTGGTCGTCGCGTACTCGCTGATCCAGTACCGGGCGCTCGGGTTGGTCACCATCGGCAGCCTCGTGCTGGCGGCGGCGCTGAACTTCGGGGTCATCCTGCTGCTGAGCTGGCTGCAGGGCTTCCGGCTCAGCCTGGCCGCGATCGCCGGGCTCATCGTCGCCATCGGCATCACCGCCGACTCGTTCATCCTGTTCTTCGAACGCGTCCGCGACGAGATCCGCGACGGCCGCATCCTGTCCTCGGCCGTCGAGGCCGGCTGGTTCCGCGCCCGGCGCACGATCCTCGTCTCCGACGCGGTCAGCCTGCTCTCGGCCGTGGTCCTCTACGTCCTCGCCGTCGGCAACGTCCGGGGGTTCGCCTACACCCTGGGCATCACGACGATCATCGACGTCGCGATCGTGATCCTCTTCACCCACCCCGTCGTCGCGCTGCTGGCGAAGACGAAGTTCTTCGGCGGTGGGCACAAGTGGTCCGGTTTCGACCCCGAGCACCTCGGGTCCGTCGTGGCCCGGGTCGCCCTGCACCACGGCGAGCACCGGCCCACGGTGGCCGAACGCCGTGCGGCGGAACGGGAGAAGGCCCGGGCGACGTCCGGGTCGGGCAGCGGTCAGGGTGAGGGCGAGCCGGACGCCGGCCGCGACGAGAACGAGGCGGGTTCCTGATGGGCATGGCGCAACTGGGCAACCGGCTCTACACCGGTGAGTCCTCCTTCGACTTCGTCGGCCGCCGCAAGCTGTGGTTCCTCATCGCGGGTGCGCTCGTGCTGATCTCGGCGATCCTGCTGGTCAAACCCGGACTCACCTACGGCATCGAGTTCGAGGGGGGTGCGGAGTTCCGCGTCTCCGGGACCACGAACCAGGACGCCGCCCGCGAGGCGGTCCAGGCGGTCCTCCCGGACGCCGTGCCGACGGTGACCACCGTCGGCGGGAACGGGCTCCGGGTCCAGACCGAGACGGTCAGCACCACGCAGCTCGACGAGATCCGGGCCGAGCTCGCGCAGAAGCTCGGGGTCTCCCAGAACGACGTGAACCCCTCGAGCATCGGTCCGAGCTGGGGTGCGGACGTGACCGACAAGGCCCTCACCGGTCTGATCGTCTTCCTCGTCATCGTGTCCATCGTCATGGCGCTGTACTTCCGGGCCTGGACGATGGCGATCGCCTCGCTCGTCGCGCTGTTCCACGACCTGCTGATCACCGCCGGGGTCTACGCCCTCGTCGGCTTCGAGGTCACCCCGGCCTCGGTGATCGGGTTCCTCACCATCCTCGGCTACTCGCTCTACGACACCGTCGTGGTCTTCGACAAGGTCCGCGAGAACACCGACGGCGCCTTCCTCAAGAAGGACCGCACCTTCGGTGACGCGGCCAACCTCGCGATCAACCAGACCATCGTGCGCTCGGTGAACACGACCATCGTGGCCCTGCTGCCCGTCGCCGCGATCCTCTTCATCGGGGACCTGCTGCTCGGCGCGGGCACCCTGCGCGACATCAGTCTCGCGCTGTTCGTCGGCATGCTCGTCGGGGCGTACTCGTCGATCTTCGTCGCCACGCCGCTGCTGGTCGTGCTCCGTTCCCGAGAGGCGCGGGTCAGGCAGCTCGACCGCGACGTCCGCGAGGGCGTCACCGCCGAACCCGTCACCGCGGGCGACCCCGCGTGAGCCGGGTGCTGACCGTGCCCGACGCCGAGCGCGTCGCGGCCACGGTGGTCGCCGGCTTCCGCGACGTCCCCGACTTCCCCGAACCGGGGGTCGTCTTCAAGGACATCACCCCGCTGCTGGCCGACGCGTCGGCCTTCGCGACGGTCGTCGGCGCGCTGGCCGAGGTGGCCCGGGCGGCCGGTGCCACCGCCGTGGCGGGGATCGAGGCCCGCGGGTTCATGCTCGCCGCCCCGGCCGCCGAACGCGCCGGGCTGGGGTTCTGGCCCGTCCGCAAGGCCGGGAAGCTGCCGGCGCCCGTGCACCGGCGCGACTACGCCCTGGAGTACGGCACCGCCGCCCTGGAACTCTCGGCGCACACCGTCGGTGCGGGGGAGCGGGTCCTCGTCGTCGACGACGTCCTGGCCACCGGCGGAACGGCCCGCGCGGCGTGCGAGCTGCTGGAGGAGGCCGGGGCCGAGGTGGTCGGCCTGGCCGTGCTGCTCGAGCTGGGGTTCCTCGCCGGTCGTCCGCAGCTGGGCGAGCGTCCCGTCGTGGCCCTGCACACCGAGGCCTGAGCGCAGGTCGGCCCGTCCTCCTCCCCTTCCGTCCGCGTTCACCTAGACTGGTGACCGGACGAACGGAGGGGCGACATGGCCGACGGCACCGAGACTCACGCCACTGCCACGAGTGCGCCCGACACACCGGCGCAGGTGGAATCCCCGACGCAGGGATCCGTGGTCCCCGCACCGGCACCGCAACGCCGTCCCCCCACGGGGCGACCCAACGGGCCGGAACGACGTCGCGGCACGGAGGCGCAGCACACCGGTCCGGTCACCGCCGGGCGGATGCTCTCGCGCCTCGCGCGCTTCGGCCAGCACCGCCAGTCCAGCGTCTCGCCGGTGCTGGAGCCGTTGCTGCGCACCGTCTCCAACACCCACCCGAAGGCGGACCTGTCCGTCGTCGAGAAGGCCTTCGACCGCGCCGAGCGCGCGCACGACGGCCAGCGCCGCAAGAGCGGCGACCCCTACATCACCCACCCCGTCGCGGTCGCGACGATCCTCGCCGAGCTCGGCATGACCCCGTCGACGCTCGCCGCGGCGCTGCTGCACGACACCGTCGAGGACACCGACTACACGCTGGCGAACCTGCGCGCCGACTTCGGTGACGAGATCGCCGTCCTCGTCGACGGCGTCACGAAGCTCGACAAGGTCACCTACGGCGACGCCGCGCAGGCCGAGACCGTCCGCAAGATGGTCGTGGCGATGGCCAAGGACATCCGCGTCCTGGTCATCAAGCTCGCCGACCGCCTCCACAACGCCCGGACCTGGCGCTACGTGTCGGCGGCCTCGGCGGAGAAGAAGGCCCGCGAGACCCTCGAGATCTACGCCCCCCTGGCCCACCGCCTGGGCATGAACACCATCAAGTGGGAGCTGGAGGACCTGTCGTTCGCGACGGTCTACCCCAAGGTCTTCGACGAGATCGTCCGCCTCGTGGCCGACCGGGCGCCCGCGCGCGAGGAGTACCTGCAGGGCGTCCGCGCGCAGATCGAGGACGACCTCAAGAGCGCCCGGGTGCGGGCGACGGTCACCGGCCGGCCCAAGCACTACTACTCGATCTACCAGAAGATGATCGTGCGCGGCCGCGACTTCGCCGAGATCTACGACCTCGTCGGGGTGCGGGTCCTGGTCGACTCCGTCCGCGACTGCTACGCCGTCCTCGGTGCGCTGCACGCGCGCTGGAACCCGGTACCCGGCCGGTTCAAGGACTACATCGCGATGCCCAAGTTCAACATGTACCAGTCGCTGCACACGACGGTCATCGGGCCCGAGGGCAAGCCCGTCGAGATCCAGATCCGCACCTACAACATGCACCAGCGCGCCGAGTACGGCGTCGCGGCGCACTGGAAGTACAAGGACGACCCGAACGCCGTCGGCGGCGGCGGGGCGCAGAACGAGATGGACTGGCTGAAGGCCGTCGTCGACTGGCAGCGGGAGTCCGCCTCCAGCGACTTCCTCGACGACCTGCGCTGGGAGATCAACGCCGGTCAGGTGTTCGTCTTCACCCCCAAGGGCGACGTGCAGGAACTGCCGGCCGGTTCCACCCCGGTCGACTTCGCCTACGCGGTGCACACCGAGGTCGGCCACCGCACGATGGGCGCCCGCGTCAACGGCCGCCTCGTCCCGCTGGAGTCGACCCTCGACAACGGCGACCTCGTCGAGATCTTCACCTCCAAGGCCGACGGTGCCGGGCCCAGCCGCGACTGGCTGCAGTTCGTCAAGAGCCCGCGAGCGCGCAACAAGATCAAGCAGCACTTCTCGAAGGAACGGCGCGAGGAGGCGATCGAGGACGGCAAGGACGAGATCGCCCGGGCGATGCGCAAGCAGCACCTGCCGTTGCAGCGTCTGCTGTCCCACGACTCGCTGCTCGTCGTCGCCCGCGAACTGAACCACCCCGACGTCTCGGCGCTCTACGCAGCGGTGGGGGAGCGTCACGTCTCCGCGGCCCACGTCGTGGAGAAGCTCATCGCCGCCGTCGGCGGGGAGGCCGCCGCCGAGGAGGACCTCGCCGAGGCGACCACTCCGGGCCAGACCCGGCCGAGTCGCAGCAGCGGTGACGCCGGGGTCGTCGTGGCCGGAGCGGACGACGTGTGGGTCAAGCTCGCCCGGTGTTGCACCCCTGTGCCGCAGGACCCGATCGTCGGGTTCGTCACCCGGGGTGCCGGGGTCTCGGTGCACCGGGAGGACTGCGAGAACGTGACGATGCTGCGCAACGAGCCCGAGCGGATCGTCGACGTGCAGTGGGCCTCGGCCATCGCGACCGGTCAGACCCGGCTCTTCCTGGTGCAGATCCAGGTCGAGGCGCTGGACCGGGCGCGTCTGCTCTCCGACGTCACCCGGGTCCTCTCGGACAACCACGTGAACATCCTGTCCGCGACGGTGTCGACGAGCCGGGACCGGGTGGCCCTGTCGAAGTTCTCCTTCGAGATGGCCGAACCCAACCACCTCAGCCAGGTGCTGAACGCGGTGCGCCGTGTCGACGGGGTCTTCGACGCCTACCGGGTCATGGCGTCGCGTCCGACGAAGGCCTGACCTCCTCCCGGGGGCGGGGTGCCCGCGGGAGGTCGAGGGCCCGGCGGGCGGTACGCACTCCGCCGCGCCCGCGCGCCCGGTCGCTGGCGTCCTGGAGGTCCCCGTCCGCCAGCAGTCCCGCGTCGAGCATCCGCTCGCGCAGCCACGGTGCGCGGTGGGGTCGGACGGCGGCGACGTCGAGCAGCGTGCGGGCGGGTGTCGTGAGGGCCAGCCCGGCGAGGTCCTGCACGTCACCGGGTGCGGGCCGCACGCGGGAGAAGCTCAACCGCAGCGGAGCGTGGGGGAGTTCGGGGAGGCGCCCGCCCGCGACCTGGACCTCGTGCGGTGCGGGCAACGGTCGGCCCAGGTGCACCCAGGCCGCGGCGTCGGCGATGACCACGACACCGGCGGGGACGAACAGAGCGAGGGCGCGGGCGCGCAGGGTCGCGTCCAAGGTCACGTCGGCCGCGAGGACCACGTCCCCGACGACCTGCTGCAGGAGCCCGTCGCGGACCTCACGGTCAGCCGCCGCCGCTGCGGCCCGACCCTCCGGTCGCCACGGGGTGTCAGCGCTGCCGGCAGCACCCCGGGCCAGGACGGAGGTCAGCCACTCGTCGCGCACGCCACCCAGTCCACACCGTGGACGGGAGCCTGCGCGACGAGCGGCTCGGACCTGTGGACAGCTCAGGCGTCGCGCAGGGTGGCCTGGGCGGCGTCCAACCAGGCGCGACGGGCCCGGAGGGCTTCCTCGGCGCGGGCCAGCGCCCGGGCGTCACCCTTGGTGCGGGCCTTCTCGACGTCGGCCTCGAGGTCCCGGATGGCGTTCTCGAGCTGGCTGGCGAGGCCACCGGCCCGGGCCTGGGCCTCGGGGTTGGACCGCGACCAGCGGGCCTGCTCGGCGTCGCGGACGGCGGTCTCGACGGCGCGCAGGCGCCCCTCGACCCGGCCGAGGTCGGTGCGCGGCACCTTGCCCGCGGCCTCCCAGCGGTCCTGGATGGAGTTGAGGGCCTTCTTCGTCGCGTTGAGGTCCTTGATCGGGAGCAGTGCCTCCGCCTCGAGGAGGAGGGCCTCCTTCGCGACGAGGTTCTCGCGGAACTCCTCGTCCACCTCGTCGTTGGCCGCGGTGCGCGCGGCGAAGAAGACGTCCTGGGCCGCGCGGAAGCGGTCCCACAGGGTGTCGTCGTCCTTGCGGCCGAGGCGGCCCGCCGCCTTCCAGCGGTCCATCAGGGCGCGGTAGGCGTTGGTCGTGCCGCGCCAGTCGGTGGAGGTGGACAGCGCCTCCGCCTCGGCGACGAGGGTCTCCTTCTCGGAGCGGATGGTGCTGCGTTCCTCACCCAGGGCGGCGAAGTGGTGACGGCGCATCTTGTCGAAGGCGCTGCGGGCGTGGCTGAAGCGCTTCCACAGGTCGTCCTCGCTGCGCTTGTCGAGGCGACCCTCGCGCTGGGCCGCCTTCCACTCCTCGAAGAGGGTGCGCAGGCGTTCGCCGGAGGAACGCCACTGGACCTTCTCGGGGTCCTGACCGGCGATCTGCTCGGCCTCCTCCACGATCGCGAGCCGACCCGCGCGCAGCGTCTCGCGCTGGGCCGCGCGGGCGCGGTCGGCGGCGGCCCGGGCCTCGTCGGCCACGGTGGCCAGCGCCTCCACGCGGGCGGCGAGGGCGTCGAGGTCACCGACGGCGCGGGTCTCGGCGAGCGCGGTGCGCAGCGTGGCGACTCCGGAGACGATGTCCTTGCCGGCCAGTTCGGTGCTGCGCAGGCGCTGCTCGAACAGGTCGACCTGGGCGACGACCTCCCCGTACTTGCGCACGAAGTAGGCGATCGCCTCCTCGGGCGTCGCGTCGGGGTAGGCGCCGACCTCGTGCTCACCGTCGGCGCGGCGGACCCAGACGGTGCCGTTGTCGTCGACGCGCCCGAAGGCGGCGGCCGCCTCGCGGTCCACCGAGGTCAGGTGCCCGACCTCGGGGCCCGCCTCGGTGGTCGTCGGGGCGACGACGGTCGGGGCGGGGGTGGGACGCGGGGTCGGGCGCGGCACGGCCGGCGTCGGACGCGGGCCGGGGGCCGGGGTGGGCTCGACCGGCTGCTCCGCCGGAGGGCCGGCCACGGGCTGCGGCTCCGCCGTCGCCTCCGGAGACGCCTCCGACGGTGCCTCCGACGAGGACTGCGGCGCCTCCGACACCGGGTCGGCCTCGGCCGCCGGCGTCTCGTCCGCTGTCGCGTCCTCCTGCGCGGCAGCCGTCTCCGGTGCCTCCGGGGTCGCTTCGGTCGGGGTCTCGGGGGTGTCCGCCACGTCCGTGAGGGACGCCGGCTCCTGGGGCTGCTCGGTCACCCGCCTGATTCTAGGTCCCTCGGGCCCCGATCGGAGCAGGCAGTCACGGCGTGCCCGGTCCTGATCGCGGGCCGTGAGCGGTGACGTCCCTGTCGGCGGCGCGAACTAGGGTGCGTGACGTGCTCATCGACACGGTCGAGGCGACCGTCTTCGGGACCAACTGCTACGTCGTCGCACCCCGGGCCGGGGAGGAGTGCGTCGTCGTCGACCCGGGGGTCGACGTGGCCGACCGCCTGGCCGAGGTCCTGCGCCGGCACCGGTTGAAACCCGCCGCGGTCCTGCTGACCCACGGGCACCTCGACCACACGTACTCCGTCACCCCCGTGTGCGGGGCGCACGGTGTCGCCGCCACGATCCACCGCGCCGACGCGTACCGGCTGAAGGATCCGCTGGCCGGGATCGGGGCACCCCTGCGCCACGCCCTGGAGGCGACGACGGGCACCGTGCAGTGGCGCGACCCCGACGACGTCGTGACCGTCGAGGACGGGGCCTCCCTGCAGGTCGCGGGCCTCTCGATCGCCGTCCAGCACGCGCCCGGGCACACCGAGGGGTCCGTGCTCTTCTCGGTCGACCGGGCCGGGGAGCCCGACCTGCTGCTGTCCGGGGACGTGCTCTTCGCCGGCTCCATCGGGCGGACCGACCTGCCCGGTGGGGACCACCAGGCGATGCTGCGCAGCCTGCTGACGCGGGTGCTGCCGCTGGAGGACGCCACCGACGTGCTGCCCGGGCACGGGCCGGCGACGACGATCGCCCGCGAACGCGCGACCAACCCCTACCTGCAGCAGCTGGCCCGTCTCGCCGGCGGCTCCTGAGGTCAGTCCGCCACCTGCAGTCCCAGGTGCTCGGCGAGCAACGGCGCGAGGCGGAGGAGCTGGAGCTCGCTGATCCGGGCGCCGCGCAGCGACCCGATCCCACTGACGGCCTCGACGTCGGCCCCGCTCAGGTCGACACCGCTCAACCGGGCCGAGGTCACGTCCAGGTGCCCGATCCGGCAGTCGAGGAACCGCACCCGCGTGAGGCCCGCGCCGGAGACGTCGACCTCACGCAGGTCGCACCCGGTGAAGGTGACGTCGGTCAGCGACGCCTCGCGCAGGTTCACGAAGTCGAAACGGCCACCGCGGACGGCCACGCGCGTCCACTGCGCCGCGGAGAGGTCCCACGCGCCGACGCGGCAGTCCTCGACGACCACCTCCTGCCAGGTGGAGGAGCGCCACGGCGCCTCGGTCGCGGCGAGCGCGGTGATCCGCACGTCGATCAGGCGGGCCCCCGCCAACGCCAGCCCGTCGGCGCGCACCCGGGACAGCACGCACCCCAGGAACCGCGCGTCCCGGGCGTCGACGCCGCTGAGGTCCCCGCAGGTCGCCTCGCCGAAGAGGAGTCCGTCGTGGGACTCACCCGCCCCCGGCGGCCGCGTCGCCGCCTCGAGGGTGGACTCGTCGAGCGGGAGGTCGGGGGTGGGCGTCGCCGGCTCCTCGGAGCGGCGGCTGGGCTTCTTCGGCACAGCGCCACTGTGCCCGATCAGCCGCGGTGCCCGATCAGCTGCTGTGCCGGACTAGCCGACGCCGACGTCCTCCGCCGCGAAGCCCAGCACCCGCGCGCCACCGCCGGGACCGTTGAGGACGCGTCCGCGTGCGACGACCACCCCGTGCCGCGGCGGCGCGATCCGGAAGCGCACGTCGTAGGGCAGCCCGGTCGAGGCGGAGGAGTGCAGCGCCGAGGAGACGAGTGAGCGGTCCTCGTCGTGGACGCTGCGCCGCAACCACTCCGGCAGCGACGCGACCCCGGGGTGCTGGCCGAGGCCGTAGAGGACGCCGCTGCGGGCGTCCCAGGCGACGGTGTCCGCGGTGGCGTCGTACTCCCACGCCCCGGTCGACTCGCTCTGCAGCGCGGCCTCCCCGGCGACCCGCAGGTCGATGAGGCGGCCCGTCGGCGGCAGGACACCGGCGAGGCGGGCCCGCAGGGCGGGCGGCACGAGGTGCAGGGTGGCGGAGCTGCGGACGTCGGCGAGGACCCGGGCCAGTGCCTCGTAGCCCAGGCCGTCCCCCTGGACGACGAGCCGGTCGTCCACCCCGTGCTGGTCGTCGACGGCGACGGCGTCCACGAGCACGGTCAGCACCGGGTCGGGAGCCTCGGGGAGCTCGTCCCCCCAGAGGGCCTCCAGGTCCGCGCGCACGCGCTCGGCGCGGTGCCGCAGGTGGTGCTCGCGGCTCAGGGCGTCCGACACGCAACCTCCCAGGGACGATCGACGTCGGACATCCCCCACCCGACGCGCGCAGCCGTCCGAGCGCAGGCTCCACCGGCTAGAGGTCAGTCAACCGTTCCCACGACGCTCCGACAAGGGGCGCGCGCCGGGGGGTGCGCCACCCGGGGCGGTTCCCCGTGGGACACCGGTGACACACCCGCCGACCTGGGCGCGGCGCGGGTTCACGCGGTGGCCGATTCCTCGCCCTCTCCGCCATCGCCGTCGCCCACCCGCACCGGGGCGCCGTCGTCCCCTTGGCCCGTGTCGTGGTCCCGCGCTCGACCGCGTCCGGGCCCCATCGTCGCCGCCTCCACCTGAGCTCTCACCGTCCCCTGTCGCCACCACGCTGCTCCAGGCAGTCGAGCCCCTCGGAGACCTCGCCCGATCCGCCTGGAGGAGAACGCCGCGGCGGCAGAGGTGGTCCTCACCGGTCAGGAGCTGCTCGACATCGACGAGACCGTCCCCAGCGGCAGCGTGACCGGAGCGCGCAACACCGACGCCGCGCTGGCCAGGGACCGCCTGTGGACCACCGTCGCCGAGGCGGGGCCATGACCCGGCCTCGAGTGCCTCGACGCAGGTGGACAGGTCTTCGTCAGCACGCTCGCGAACGATCACGAGCGGAGGATGGCGGACGCGCCATGCGGGGCCCAGCCCGTCGACGTCACGGACACGGTGAGAGTCAACCCCGGGACCAGCTACCTGGACTGAGCGTTGCTGCGCTACGCCGCCCTGCGCCCGACGTCACGGTCATCCCGCGTCGTGAGCGCTGTCGCCGGCGGCCGCGACGCTGCGGCCTCACCGAAGAGCAGACGCGCGACGCAGCCGCGGTGTCTCGAGCGAACGGCCCCCGTCCCTAGGGTTCGACGATGACCGAGGTGAGGCCCGCCGTCCTCGAGGACGCCGACCAGCTCGCACGCATCCACGTCGACACCTGGCGCGCCACCTACACGGGCCTCATCCCCGACAGGGTGATCGCGGGACTGTCGCTGAGCAGCTCCGTCGAACGGTGGCGTGAGGTACTGCCCACCACCCCACCACGACACTGCTCCGTCGCTCTCGACGTCACTGGGGACGTCATCGGCTTCGTGCGTCACGGCCCCAGCCGCGACGAGAGCGCAGCACCCACCACCGGTGAGGTCCAGTCCCTCTACGTCCACCCCGAACACTGGAACACCGGGGCCGGGCGAGCACTGCTCGACACCGCCACCACCGAGCTGCGCGACGACGGCTTCACCGACGTGACCCCGTGGGTCCTGGCCGGCAACGCCCGTGCCCGGCGCTTCTACGAACGGTGCGGCTGGCACACCGACGGACGCACCAGGCAGGACCACCGCCAAGGCGTCGTCCTGGACGAGGTGAGCTACCGGCGCGGCCTCGGACCCACTGACATCCATCCGGTCATCCCGCGGTGCGCGCGGTGGCTCCGGACCGACCACCCCCGGTCGGTGCGGCGCTGCGTCGACCTCCACGCCCGCGGCGCTCACGTGCCAGTCGAGTACCGGTCCGCGTCGTCACGACGGTCCCGCGAGCCGCGGGACCGTCGTCCGGCGGACGAGCGCGCAGGAGGGCGAGTTCCCCCTCGGGGCCACGCCGGAACGGAGCTCCGCAGACGCCGCCGCACCACGTCGGGCCACCCGGCCTCTCCCGACCAGGCCTCTTCCCGCCGGGACTCCTGGACGTCGTGGGCCACAGCGGGTCTCACCCGTTCGTCCGAGCGCGGTTCACCCGTTCACCGATCCCGATTGCGGTTCAGACCGGGACGTTGAGGACCGAAGTAATGGGGGACACCACCGGGCAGCGGATCGACCGCCGTCCGCAGCCCCACCTACGGAAGGACCTGACGTGACCAACGTCGACGCCACCCTGAAGGCCTGCCTCGAGATCGACGGCGCCACCGCCGCGGCCCTCGTCGACTACGAGTCCGGCATGTCGCTCGGCCAGGCCGGGGGCGGCGCCCTCGACCTCGACGTCGCCGCCGCCGGCAACACCGACGTCGTCCGCGCCAAGCTGCGCACCATGCAGCGCCTGGGCCTGTCCGAGAACATCGAGGACATCCTCATCACCCTCGGCACCCAGATCCACCTGATCCGTCTCATCCAGTCGCAGTCCGGCCAGGGCCTGTTCCTGTACCTGGTCCTCAAGAAGGACTCCTCGAACCTCGCCATGGCCCGTCGTCAGCTGACGATCCTCGAGCGCGACCTCGCGATCTGACGATCCCCCCGCACGACCGCACCACCGCACCACCCGTCGGCGGTCGGCCGGACGCCTCACCGCGTCCGCGTCCGACCGCCGACGCGCGCAGCACCCACCCCGCCTCCCGAGGAGCTCCGTGAGCAGCCCCGCCCGCAAGATCGTGGTCACCGGACCCTTCGGGGCCGGCAAGACCACGTTCGCCACCACCGTCACCGAAGGCCTCGGGGGTGGGACGCTCGTGACCACCGAGACCGGGGTCAGCGACGAGACGGCCGCGCTCAAGGCCTCCACGACGGTCGCGATGGACCACACCAGCTTCACGGTGCCCGCCCCCGCCACCGCCGGCTGGGACGACGTCAAGGTCAACCTCTTCGGCACCCCGGGTCAGGAACGGTTCTCCTTCATGTGGGAACTGCTGGCCCGGAACATGGACGGCTACCTCGTCCTCGTCGACGCCAGCCGCTCCACCAGCATCGAGGCGGCCGCCGACATCGTCGGGGCCTTCCAACGCATCGCCCCGGCCGCCCCGCGCCTGGTCGCGGTCAGCCGCTGGGCCGACCCCGCCGGCACCCGCGCCCGACTGGCGCAGCTCCTCGGCACCTCGCCGTCGGCGCTCATCGCCTGCGACCCCCGCGACCTGTCCCAGTGCACGGCCGTCCTGACCGTCCTGCTCGACGGCGTCCACACCCTCGAGAGCCGCCGCGTCGCCGCCGGCACGGACGGAGTCACAGCATGATCGTGAAGCAGCACGCGATGCGGGTCAGCGGCGCCCTCAAGCGCGACATCCCGGGGCTGCGGCGGATCCTCGTCGCCCGCACCGACGGCCTCGCCTTCCACGACGACGGTCCCGAACGCGACCACGAGTCCGCGGCCGCCATCGTCGCGACCGTCCTCGGCATCGCCCAGCGCGCCGCGGACGCCAACGTCCTCGGCCCCTTCCAGTCCACGACCGTCAAGGGCACCGACGGCGCTCTCGTCGTGTACGCGATCACCACCAGCCACATCCTCGCCGTCGTCACCGACCCCTCCGTCAACCTCGTGCTGCTCGACCGCCTCGCCCTCAAGCTGGTCGCCGACCTCGCCGGCGCCGAGTCCGGCGCGACACCGGCCCGCGCCCGCTGACCCCTCGGGGGAGTGCTCCCCGGGGTGCGGCGTTCCGTAGGATCGTCCGTGCGCACACCGCGCTCTGACGATCGAAGGGACCTCCCGTGCTCCGCACCCACGAGGCCGGCAGCCTGCGCGCCGGTCACGCCGGACAGACCGTGACGCTCACCGGCTGGGTGGCGCGTCGACGGGATCACGGGGGAGTGGCCTTCCTGGACCTGCGCGACGCCTCGGGTGTCGTCCAGGTCGTCGCCCGCGACGAGATCCTCGACGCCGGTGGTGCCCGCGACCTGCGCAACGAGTACTGCATCCGCATCACCGGCGACGTCCGGCTGCGCCCCGACGGCAACGACAACGCCAACATCCCCACGGGTGCGGTCGAGGTCGACACCACGGCGCTGGAGGTCCTCTCCGAGGCCGCGCCGCTGCCGTTCCAGATCGACGACCACCTCACCGTCGGTGAGGAGGCCCGGCTGAAGTACCGCTACCTCGACCTGCGCCGCACCGGCCCCGCGAACGCGCTGAAGCTGCGCTCGGCCGCGAACAAGGCCGCGCGCACCGTGCTCGAGGAACACGCGTTCACCGAGGTCGAGACCCCGACGCTGACCCGGTCGACCCCCGAGGGGGCGCGCGACTTCGTCGTCCCCGCGCGCCTGTCCCCGGGCTCCTGGTACGCCCTGCCGCAGAGCCCGCAGCTGTTCAAGCAGTTGCTGATGGTCGCCGGCATGGAGCGCTACTACCAGATCGCCCGCTGCTACCGCGACGAGGACTTCCGCGCCGACCGGCAGCCGGAGTTCACCCAGCTCGACATCGAGATGAGCTTCGTCGAGCAGGACGACGTCATCACCCTCGGCGAGCAGATCGTCTCCGCGCTCTGGAAGCTCATCGGCTACGACGTGCCGCTGCCGATCCCGCGGATGACCTTCGAGGAGGCCATGCGCCGCTACGGCTCCGACAAGCCCGACCTGCGCTTCGGCATCGAACTCGTCGAGTGCGCGGAGTTCTTCGCGGACACCAGCTTCCGCGTCTTCCAGTCCCCCTACGTCGGTGCCGTCGTCATGCCGGGTGGGGCCTCCCAGCCGCGCAAGACCCTCGACGCCTGGCAGGAGTGGGCCAAGCAGCGCGGAGCCCGCGGGCTGGCCTACGTCCTCGTCGGCGAGGACGGCGAACTCGCCGGTCCGGTCGCCAAGAACCTCTCCGACACCGAACGCGCCGGTCTCGCCGCGCACGTCGGCGCGAACCCCGGCGACTGCATCTTCTTCGCCGCCGGCGCCGTGAACCCCTCCCGCGCCCTCCTCGGAGCCGCCCGCGCCGAGATCGCCAAGCGCACCGGCGCGATCGACGAGAACGCGTGGTCCTTCCTCTGGGTCGTCGACGCCCCCATGTTCAAGTCCGCGGCCGAGGATGACGACGTGTCGATCGGCGGCGGTAGCTGGAACGCCGTGCACCACGCCTTCACCGCCCCGAAGCCCGAGCACCTCGACACCTTCGACACCGACCCGGGGTCCGCGCTCACCAACGCCTACGACATCGTCTGCAACGGCAACGAGATCGGCGGCGGCTCGATCCGCATCCACCGCCGCGACGTCCAGGAACGCGTCTTCGCGGTCATGGGCATCTCCGAGGCCGACGCGCGGGAGAAGTTCGGCTTCCTCCTCGACGCGTTCTCCTTCGGCGCCCCGCCGCACGGCGGGATCGCCTTCGGCTGGGACCGCGTCGTCGCCCTGCTCACCGGCTCCGACTCCATCCGCGAGGTCATCGCCTTCCCCAAGTCCGGCGGCGGCTACGACCCGCTGACGGCCGCTCCCGCGCCCATCACGGTGCAGCAGCGCCGCGAGGCTGGGGTCGACTTCACGCCCGAGGCCAAGAAGCCGACGGAGACCGTCGAGGCGTGATCCGGTCCGCCCTGGGGTGTGCCGTCCTGTTCGTGGCGCTCGCGGTCCTCGTGACCACGGGCGCCACGGCGCGTCCGGACCGGTTCCTCTCCGAGCTCGGGACGGCGGCCGCGGGTGCCCACCCCGGGCTCACCCGGGTCGCCCAGGTCGTCGAGGCCGTCACGCAGCCCGTGTGGGTGTACCTCGCGGGTCTCCTCGGCGTCGTGACCGTCTGGCGCCGCGGGCGCCGGCGGGCCGCGGTGGCTGCCCTGGTCGCGGGTGCGGTCGCGTCGGTGACGTCCCCGGCGTTGAAGGCGGCCTTCGACCGGGGACGTCCGGCCGTCGACCTCGGGTACACCACCGCCGGCGGCGGGTCGTTCCCCTCCGGGCACGCCCTGGCGTCGGCGACGGTGGTGCTGCTGTTCGTGCTCGTCCTGGTGCCCGCCCGGTGGCGTTCCCGCGCGATCGTCCTGGGTTCCCTGGAACTCGGGGTGGTCGCGGTGGACCGGGTCTGGGTGGGCGCGCACTGGCCCAGTGACGTGCTGGCCGGGTTCCTGCTGGCGGGTCTGATCGTCCTGCTCGCCGCCCGGTCCGCGTCAGAGGCTGACGGTGACCCAGCTGGTGCGGCGAGTGGTCCCGGTCCCGAGGCTCGCGGGTAGCGCCGCGGGGGAGACCTCGCTGACGTGCACCGGCGCGCGGTGGCCGGCGTCGACGGTCGTGGGTTCGGCCTGCGCCGCCCCGGCGAGCCCGAGGCTGCCCACCCCGGTGACGAGGCCGGCGGCGAGGAGGCGGCGGGGGAGGCGGTTCGTGCGGGTGCGCTGCGTCATGACGTCATCCTGGGGCCGGGGGTTCTGCGTGGCCCGGGAGGTTCCTGTGCGGTGGCCCAGCCCGCACCCGGCTCCCGACGACAGCGAGCGTGGTCCCGCGGGACCACGCTCGCGCTCGTGCCGACCGGGTCAGGAGGCGGTGAGGTCGTAGACCGTGGTGCCGTCGACCGTGGTCGCGGTGAAGTTCGCCGCGACCCACTCGGAGATCTCGTTGGCGTCGTCGCTGCCCCCGGAGGTGGTGGAGGCCATCGAGGAACTCGCGACGTAGTAGTGGATGTCGCCGGCCGCGACGTGGGCCTGGAACTGGGCCAGCGTCGGCGCCGGGTCGGTGCCGTTGAACCCGCCGACGGCCATGACCGGTTCCTGGGTGGCGAGCTGGTACCCGGCCGCGTTGTTCGAACCCGTCGTGGCCGCGACCCACGAGTAGGAACCGGCGTCGGCCTCGAGGAGGGCGGTGAGCGCGGCACCCGGGGTGCTGGCGCCCAGCAGGCCACCGGCCCCGCCACCCCGCGCGGACCGCGTCCCGAGTCCGGTGCCGGCGGAGCCCGTCGTGCCGCCCGTCCCGGTCGGCGGCCCGAACGTCCGCTGACCGGTCTGACCGCCGGCCCCGCCGTGGGCGAACATCCCGCTGAACTGACCGCCCCCGCGGGTGCCGGGCACCCCGCCGGCCATGCCGAAACCGGAGGACACCGTCGGGCCCGCGGAGACGATCGCCCCGGTGTGGGCGGTCGACGCCGTCTGCAGGGAGTACGAGGTGGGACCGGCGAGGACCGCGATGGCGGCCGCGACGGCACCGGCCTGCCGCAGTGAACCCCGCAGCTGACCGGACACCGGGCCACGGACGAACGCCGCCGCGACGAACCCGGCGACGGCCAGGACCCCGGCGACCAGGACGACCCAGCGCACCCACGGGACGAAGTCGGCGCTGCGGGAGAGCAGGACGACGGACCACGCCGTGCTGACCGCGACGACGACCGCGAGGACGGGCAGCGCCCACCGGGCCGACCGCAGCCGCCACAGGTCCACCGCACCCGTCGCGACCAGAGCCGCGACGGCCGGGGCCAGGGCCACCGTGTAGTAGGGGTGGATGATCCCGGACATGAAGCTGAAGGCCACGAACGTGACCAGCAACCAGCCGGCCCAGGCGAGGTAGCCGGCGCGGTGAGCGTCGGTCCGCGGGGCGCGTCGGGTCACGACGAACCCGGCGATCGCGAGCAGGAACGCCGCGGGCAGCAACCAGGAGATGTTCCCGCCGAACTCGGAGGAGAACATCCGCCCGAGACCGGTCTCGCCCCAGCCGTGGGTGGCGCCGACGCTCCCGGTCTCATCGCCGGTCAGGCGACCGAAGCCGTTGTAGCCGAACGTCAGTTCCAGGAACGAGTTGTCCTGCGAGCCGCCGACGTAGGGGCGCCAGGAGTCCGGGACGAGTTCGACGACCGCGACCCACCAGCCGCCGGCCAGCACCACCGCGCCACCCGCGACCAGCAGGTGCCGGACGCGCCGGCCGAGGCCGTGCGGCGCAGCCCACAGGTAGGCCAGTCCGAGGCCGGGTAGGACGAGGAACACCTGCAACTGCTTGGTGAGGAAACCCAGGCCGATGAACACCCCGGCCCAGCACAGGAACCGGGCCCGGCCGGTGTCGATCGACGTCAGGACCGCCCAGGTGGCGGCGATCATCAGCAGGACCAGCAGGGCGTCGGGGTTGTTGAAGCGGAACATCAGGACCGCGACGGGCGTGGTGGCCAGCAGCGCTCCGGCGATCAGACCGGCCGCGGGGGTGCTGCGACGGCGGACGGTCGCGTACAGCAGCGCCACCGCGGCGACGCCTTCGAGGGCCTGGGGCACGAGGATCGACCACGACGACAACCCGAAGACGCGCACCGACAACCCGGTGACCCACAACGCCGCCGGGGGTTTGTCGACGGTGATGGCGTTCGCCGCGTCGGAGGAGCCGTAGAACCAGGCCTCCCACGACTGCGACCCCGCCTGCGCGGCCGCGGAGTAGAAGGGGTTCGCCCACCCCGACTCCGACAACCCCACGAGGTAGAGGACGCCGGTGGTCAGGAGGAGGACGAGCAGGACGGGTCGGACCCAGCGCGGATCGGCGTCGCGACCCCGCCAGACCGACGTCGTCGCGCGTCGCCACCGCCCGGTGCTCGGCGAGGTGCCGGCGGTGCGCTCGAACCGCGGGACGGCGTCGGAGGTGGTGCTCATGCGTGCTCCTGCGGGGTGTCGACGGCCTGCTCGGCCCCGGGTTGGTGGTGCCTGCGGCTGCGGAACACCCAGGAGCGCAGCAGCAGGAAGCGGACGACCGTCGCCGCGAGGTTCGCCGCGGTGAGGACCGCGAGCTCGACCCCGCGACCGGCGTCGGGGTTCCCCGAGTGCAGCGCCGACAGGCTGCCGGCGGTGATGGCCCAGCCGAGCAGGAACACGAACAGCCCCTGCGCCTGGTGCCGTCCCGCCCCGTCCCGCCCGCGGACCCCGAACGTCACGCGACGGTTCAGGGCGGTGTTCGCGACCGCGGTGACGAGGAGGGCCACGAAGTTCGCGACCTGGGCGCTGCCGAACTCCTGGAACAGCAGGTACAGCAGGGCGTAGGCGGCCGTGCTGGTGAGCCCGACCGCGATGAACCGGGTGAGCTGCCCCGCGAGCGAGGTCGGGACGCCGGCGAGGGCGGCGGGCTGCGGGCCGCGGCCGAGGCTGGCGCGGATCTCCTTCAGCGGCAACTGGCCCGAGGCCATCGCCCCCGCGAGCCGGCGGATCCCGCGCAGGTCGGCCACCGCGGTGGCGACGATGTCGACGGTGCTGTCGGGGTCGTCGACCCAGTCGACTGGGATCTCCTGGATCCGCAGGCCGGACCGTTCGGCGAGCACCAGCACCTCGGTGTCGAAGAACCAGCCGGTGTCCTCGACGAGGGGCAGGATCTCCCGGGCCACGTCGGCGCGGAGGGCCTTGAAACCGCACTGGGCGTCGGTGAAGCGCACCCGCAGCGTGCCGTGCAGGATCAGGTTGTAGCAGCGGGAGATGATCTCGCGCTTCGCGCCGCGGACGACGTGGGAACCCTTCGCCAGCCGCGAACCGATGGCGACGTCGGAGTGGCCGGAGAGCAGGCCCGCGACCAGCGGCAGCAGGGCCGCGAGGTCGGTGGAGAGGTCGACGTCCATGTAGGCGAGGACCTCGGCGTCGGAGGCGGACCAGACCCGGTTCAGCGCCCGCCCGCGCCCCTTCTCCTCGAGCCGGACGTGGCGGACGTCGGGGAGCTCCTCGGCCAGGGCGCGGGCGACCCGCGGGGTGCCGTCGGTGCTGGCGTTGTCGGCGACGGTGATGCGGGTGCGGAAGGGGAAGCGGGCCACGTGCGCGTGCAGGCGGCGGACGCAGGGTTCGAGGTCGGTCTCCTCGTTGAAGACGGGGACCACGACGTCCAGGACGGGAGCCCCGGAGGTGGCGGCGGTGGTGCCCCAGGTGGCGGTGTCCGCGGCCGGCCGGGGCCGGGGTGGCGTCGTCCCCGTGGAGGAGGTGGTCGCTGTCATGGTCCCAAGGTCGTCCCGCGACCTCCGGGTGCCGTGGGCTGCCGCTGTGGTCGACCTGTGAGACCCCGCGCCCGCGATCACGGGTCTCAGCTCGAGGGCAGGGTGACGCGGAACGCGGTGCGTCCGGGGCGGCTGTCCACCGTCACGGACCCGTGGTGGGAGGTCACCACGGCCTGCACGATCGCCAGGCCGAGGCCGGTGCTGCCGGCGGCCCGGGAACGCGAGGAGTCCGCGCGGGCGAACCGCTCGAACACGCGGGGGAGGACGTCGGGGTCGATGCCCGGACCGTCGTCGACGACCTCGAGGTGGGTCCTCGCGCCGTCCGGCACGATCCCGACGGTGACCGTCGTCCCCGGCGGGGTGTGGGTGCGGGCGTTGGCGAGCAGGTTCGTCAGCACCTGGTGCAGTCGGCCGGGGTCACCGACGACCTCGACGGCTTCGTCGGGCAGGTCCAGGCGCCACCGGTGGTCGCGGCCGGCGACCTGCGCGTCGCTCACCGCGTCGAGGACGGTCATCGTGAGGTCGACGTTCTCACGGTCCAGCGGACGGCCGGAGTCGAGGCGGGCCAGCAGCAGCAGGTCTTCGACGAGACCCGTCATGCGGACCGCCTCGGACTCGACCCGGCCCATGGCGTGCGCGACGTCGGGCGGGACCTGGTCGCGGGAACGGCGGGTCAGCTCGGAGTACCCGCGGATCGCGGCCAGCGGGGTGCGGAGCTCGTGGCTGGCGTCGGCGACGAACTGCCGGACGCGCTGCTCGGACGTGTGCCGGGCCTCGAGGGCGGACCCGACGTTCTCCAGCATCCGGTTCAGCGCGAGGCCGACCTTGCCGACCTCGGTGGCTCCGTCGGCGTCGGCGTCGGGGACGCGCAGCGAGAGGTCGACCTCACCGCGGTCCAGCTCGAGTTCGGAGACCCGGGCCGCCGTGGTCGCGACCCGTTGCAGCGGAAGGAGATCACGCCGCACCAGGAAGGAACCCACG
Organism: Kineococcus sp. GCM10028916; assembly: GCF_042674865.1. NCBI lineage: Bacteria > Bacillati > Actinomycetota > Actinomycetes > Kineosporiales > Kineosporiaceae > Kineococcus > Kineococcus sp. GCM10028916. The sequence continues at coordinate 136,697 of NZ_JBHTFM010000001.1, forward strand.
ACGGCCGCGACGGCGACGCCGCCGAGGATGACGGCGACCTCGACGCCCACGACGGTGAGCAGGGTCCGGTTCACGTCGGCCAGCGGCAAGCCGGTGACCTGCAGCGACCCGTCGTCGAGGATGGTGGCCGCGATCCGGTACCGGCCCAGACCGTCGAGGTCCACGGTGAGTTCCTGGCCGGCGGTGATCTCCTCCAGGACGTCCGACTGCGCGGCGCTCAGCTGACGGACGCAGGGGGTCTGCGTGGAGATCGAGTCGTCGTAGACGCCGGACTGCGACGTCAGCAGCTCTCCGCCGGAGTAGCGCGCGTACAGGGTCCCGTCGGTCTGACCCGGTCCGACGAAGGACGGGGTCGTGCCGTCGCTGCACGTGGTCCGGTCGAACTGCTCCGGGGGCGGGAAGTTCCCGCCGCTGCCCCCGCCGCGGTCGGGGTCACCGACGAAGCGCTGGGAGCGGTTCACCGTCGCGTCCAGCTGCTTCTCGACCCGCCCCATGAGCGAGAAGTAGAGCGCCCCCGCCGTCACCACCCCGATGACGAGTCCGACCGCGACCAGCAGCGCGCTCGTCGTGAGCACGAGCCGGCTGCGCAGGGTCTGGGGCTGGCGCAGCCGGGGGAAGGGGGACAGCACCCGGGGATCAGCTCCGACGGATCGAGGGTCAGCTGGCGACGGCGACGACACCGTCGGCGGGCTTGAGCACGTAGCCGGCGCCGCGGACGGTGTGGATCATCGGGTTGCGGCCGGCGTCGAGCTTGCGGCGCAGGTAGGAGATGTAGAGCTCGACGATGTTCGCCTGGCCACCGAAGTCGTAGTTCCAGACGCGGTCGAGGATCTGCGCCTTGGACAGCACCCGGCGGGGGTTGCGCATCAGGTAGCGCAGCAGTTCGAACTCGGTGGCGGTGAGCTTGATCTCCACGCCGTCGCGGGTGACCTCGTGGCTGTCCTCGTCGAGGACGAGGTCCCCGACGGCGAGGACGGGTTCCTGCTTCGCTGCGGCGAGACCGGAACGGCGCAGCAGGCTGCGCAGCCGGGCCACGACCTCCTCCAGGCTGAACGGCTTCGTGACGTAGTCGTCACCCCCGGCGGTGAGACCGGCGACGCGGTCCTCCACGGCGTCCTTCGCGGTGAGGAAGAGGACGGGGACGTCGGTCGCGTCGGCGCGCAGGCGGCGCAGGACCTCGAGGCCGTCGATGTCCGGGAGCATGATGTCGAGGATGACGGCGTCGGGACGGAACGTCCGGGCGGCGCGGACCGCGTCGAGACCGTTGCCGGCCGTCTGCACCTCCCAGCCCTCGTAGCGCAGGGTCATGCTGAGCAGCTCCGACAGCGTCGACTCGTCGTCCACGACGAGGACCCGCAGAGCGGTGCCGTCGGGGCGGGTGAGTTCCGATCGGCGGTTGGTGATCGCGGTCATGGCTCCATGCTCGACCCTGAACCTGCCAGCTGTCGTGGGAAACCCTGAGACGGACCTGTGTGTCGTCACTGGATCGGACCAATGAGGACCCTGTGACTGCTGGTGCGCCACTCCGCCCATCCACCACGCTTCTAGGGCCCTGTCCCGCAACCCCTCTGCTCAGGAGGCGGCGAGTTCCCCGTCGACGACGGGCCGGGCCAGCGCGAGGACCTGCTCGACCGCGGGGCGGGCGGTCGAGGTCGTGCACTCGGCCCCCCACGCGGCGCAGAGCCGGCGCACCCGCTCCACGAAGCGGAGGGCGCTCGCGTCCACGGCGGTCACCTCGCGGACGTCGAGGTGCACGCGGGCCCGGGTGGTCGCGAGGTGGGCGCAGTGCTGCTCCACCCGGCGGGCGATCCGGGCGAGTTCCTCGGCCAGGACGAGGTCGACGTCGCCGGTGAGCGTGACCGTGAACCGGTCCCCGTCGGTGCGGGTGCTCACGCCGGACACCGCGACGGCGGCCCGGGACTCGGCGGAGGTCTCGACCGGGGTCCAGGTCCGTGTCGCGCCCGGGAGCTCGGCGCCCCGCAGGGGCCCGGTGCCCGAGCGGGTGACGAGGTGGATGCGGAGAGGTGTGTGGGTCATCGCGGCAGCCTCGCTGCGCGGTGTGGGTGGGAGTGCGGAGGAACCTGTGACTGGGCTGCGTGCCGTGTCCCGGGGAGCACGTACCTTGTCCGCGTGGCCGACCTCTTCTCCAGTGCGAGCGCGGAGGACTCCGTGGGGGCGGACGGAAGCACGACCCCGTCGGTGCTCGCCGGGGCGCCGCTGGCCGTCCGGATGCGACCGCGCTCGATCGACGAGGTCGTCGGTCAGCAGCACCTCCTGCAACCCGGCTCGCCGTTGCGCCGCCTCGCCGCCGACGGCGACCTCGGTCGCGCCGGTCCGGCCTCGGTGATCCTCTGGGGGCCCCCGGGAACGGGGAAGACGACGCTGGCCAACGTCCTCGCGCACTCCGGGGGTCGCAAGTTCGCGGAACTCTCCGCGGTCACGGCGGGGGTGAAGGACGTCCGCAAGGTCATGGAGGCCGCCCGCGACGACCGCGACCTCTACCGCCGTCAGACCGTGCTGTTCCTCGACGAGATCCACCGCTTCACCAAGGCCCAGCAGGACGCCCTGCTGCCCGGGGTGGAGAACCGCTGGGTGGTGCTCGTCGCCGCCACCACGGAGAACCCGAACTTCTCCGTCGTCACCCCGCTGCTGTCCCGCTCGCTGCTCCTGACGTTGCAGCCGTTGACGATCGCCGACGTGGAGGGGTTGCTGCGCAAGGCGGTCGAGGACCCCCGGGGGCTCGCGGGGGAGGTCACGATCGACGACGACGCGCTCGCCCACCTCGTGCGGGTCGCCGACGGTGACGCCCGACGCGCGCTGACGGCGCTCGAGGCCGCGGCCGGGACGGCGCTCGACGACTCCGCGGCCGGGACGGCGCGGATCACCCTCGTCCACGCCGAACGCGCCCTGGACCGCGCCGCCGTCCGCTACGACCGGCAGGGCGACCAGCACTACGACGTGGCCAGCGCCCTCATCAAGTCGATGCGCGGTTCCGACGTCGATGCCGCCCTGCACTACCTGGCCCGCATGATCGAGGCGGGGGAGGACCCCCGCTTCATCGCCCGGCGGATCGTCATCGCGGCCTCCGAGGACGTCGGGATGGCCGACCCGTCGGCCCTGCAGACGGCCGTCGCCGCGATGCACGCCGTGGCCCAGATCGGGATGCCGGAGGCGCGGATCGTCCTGGCCCAGGCCGTCGTGCACAACGCGACGGCGCCGAAGTCCAACGCCTCCTACCTGGGCATCAACGCGGCGATCGCCGACGTCCGTGCGGGTCTCGGCGGGTCGGTCCCCCCGCACCTGCGCGACGCGCACTACTCCGGCGCGCAGAAGCTCGGCCACGGCAAGGGCTACGTTTACACCCACGACGTCCCCGCCGGGGTCGCGGAGCAGCAGTACGCCCCCGACGAACTCGTCGGCAAGGACTACTACGTCCCCACCGACCGGGGTTTCGAGAACCAGGTCCGCGAGCGCCTCGCCCGGCTGCGCCGGATCCTGCGGGGTCGCTGAGCCGGTACGTTCCCCGCGTGCCCGGTCTCCGTTCCGCCCTCACCCGCCTCCTCGCGATCGGCGGTCGCGCGGCGCTGCGCGAGCTCGAACGCCAGACCGCCGCGCCCCGGCGGACACCCACCTCCGCCGACGCCGGTCGCGAACGTCTCCGTCCGCGTCGCGGCGGTGCCGCGGTGGCCTCCGGCGGGGTGGCGATCGAGTACGCGCCCCGCGCGGACGGTCGCCCCGACCCCGGCGAGGTCGTCTGGGCGTGGGTGCCCTTCGAGGAGATGGACGGGCGCGGCAAGGACCGCCCGGTGCTCGTCGTCGGTCGCTCCGGCGACGACCTCGTCGGGCTGATGATGACGAGCAAGGACCACGACCGCGACCCCGCGGACGGCCGGGTCTGGATCGACGTCGGCTCCGGCCCCTGGGACCGCCAGGGCCGGCCCAGCGAGGTCCGCGTCGACCGCGTGCTGACCGTCTCCCCGCGCGACGTGCGCCGCGAGGGTTCCGCGCTGGAGCGCGCCCGCTTCGACGCCGTCGTCGCCGAAGGCCGTCGCCTCCACGGCTGGTGAGCCCGCCGGGTCCTGACGTGGATCCCCGACCGACCGCTCCACGCAACCCGCTGGACGGGGACGGGTAGGGTCGATGGCTGTACTGAGCACCACCCCCGCACCACACGGCAGCAGACCCAGCAGCAGGAGGCACGTCCGATGCAGACGGCAGAGATCCGTCGTCGGTGGCTCGACTTCTTCGAGCGCAAGGGGCACACCATCGTGCCCAGCGCCTCGCTGGTGTCGACCGACCCGAGCCTCATGTTCACCGTCGCCGGGATGGTGCCGTTCATCCCCTACCTCACCGCTCAGGTGCCCGCGCCGTACAAGCGCGCGACGAGCGTGCAGAAGTGCCTGCGGACCCTCGACATCGAGGAGGTCGGCAAGACCACCCGGCACGGCACGTTCTTCCAGATGAACGGCAACTTCTCCTTCGGCGACTACTTCAAGCGCGAGGCCATCACCTTCGCCTGGGAACTGCTGACGACGCCCGAGGCCGACGGCGGCCTCGGCTTCGACCCGACGCGGCTGTGGACCACGGTCTACCTCGACGACGACGAGGCGTTCCGGCTGTGGCAGGAGATCGGCATGCCCGCCGAGCGCATCCAGCGCCGCGGCAAGGCCGACAACTACTGGAACACCGGCCAGCCCGGCCCCGGCGGCCCCTGCTCCGAGATCTACTACGACCGCGGTCCCGAGTTCGGCGCCGAGGGCGGCCCCGAGGCCGACGAGGACCGCTACATCGAGATCTGGAACCTCGTCTTCATGCAGTACCAGCTCTCCGCGGTGCGGTCGAAGGTCGACTTCGACGTCGAGGGCGAGCTCCCCGCGAAGAACATCGACACCGGCATGGGGCTCGAACGCGTCGCCTTCCTCAAGCAGGGCGTCGACAACATGTACGAGATCGACGAGGTCCGCCCCGTCCTCGACTACGCGGCGCTCGCGGCCGAGAAGGACTACGGCGCCAACCACGAGGACGACGTCCGCATGCGCGTCGTGGCCGACCACGTCCGCAGCGCCCTCATGCTCATCGGCGACGGCGTCACCCCCGGCAACGAGGGCGCGGGCTACGTGCTGCGTCGCCTGATCCGTCGTGCGGTCCGCGCGATGCGCCTGCTCGGTTTCGAGGACGAGGCGCTGCCGATCCTGCTGCCCGCCTCGATGGAGGTCATGAGCGCCTCCTACCCGGAGCTGCGCACCGACTTCGACCGGATCTCGAAGGTCGCCTACGCCGAGGAGCAGGCGTTCCGGCGCACCCTCGTCTCCGGCACCGCGATCTTCGAAACGGCTGTGGCGCAGACGAAGGCGGCGGGCGGTTCGACGCTGACGGGCGACCGCGCGTTCCAGCTGCACGACACCTACGGGTTCCCGATCGATCTGACCCTGGAGATGGCGGCCGAGGCCGGCGTTACCGTCGACGAGCCGGGTTTCCGCACGTTGATGGCCGAGCAGGTCGGCCGGGCCAAGGCGGACGCGAAGGCGAAGAAGCTCGGCGGGCTGGACCTGTCGATCTACCGCCAGACGCTGGAGCAGCTGACCGCGCCGGTCACCTTCACCGGCTACGAGCTCGCCGACGGGGAAGCACGGATCTCCGTGGTCCTGCAGGGCGGGGTCTCCACGCCGTCCGCTCCGACCGGCAGCGACGTCGAGGTCGTGCTCGACCGCACGCCGTTCTACGCCGAGGGCGGTGGACAGCTCGCCGACCACGGCACGATCACCACGACCGGTGGCGCCGTCGTCACCGTCACCGACGTGCAGCAGCCCGTCCGCGGGCTCTATGTCCACAAGGGCAGCGTCACCAGCGGTGAGGTCGTCGCGGGGGACGGCGCGCACGCCGTCGTCGACGCGAACCGCCGTCGTGCGGTGAGTCGCGCCCACACCGCGACGCACCTCGTGCACCAGGTCGTGCGCGAGCACCTCGGTGACACCGCCACCCAGGCCGGGTCGCAGAACGCGCCGGGCCGGATGCGCTTCGACTACCACTCCAGCTCCCAGGTCGCGGCGGCCCTCGTGCGCGACATCGAGGGCGTCGTCAACGAACGGGTGGCCGACGACCTCCCCGTGTCCGCGGCGATCATGGACCGGGAGTCGGCGCTGAACTCGGGGGCCATGGCCCTCTTCGGCGAGAAGTACGGCGACAAGGTCCGCGTCGTCTCCATCGGCGAGAACTGGTCGAAGGAACTCTGCGGGGGGACGCACACCCTGACGTCGCAGCAGGTCGGGCTCGTCTCGATCGTCTCGGAGTCCTCCATCGGTTCCGGTGCGCGCCGCATCGAGGCTCTCGTCGGCACCGACGCGTACGCGTTCCTCACGCGTGAGCACCTGCTGGTCAACCAGCTCACCGAGGTCGTCAAGGCGCGGCCCGAGGAACTGGCCGACCGCATCGGTTCGCTGCTGACCCGTCTCGGCGACGCCGAGAAGGAGATCGCGAAGCTGCGCGCGGGCCAGGTCCTCGCGCTCGCGCCGACGATCGCCGCCGACCCCGTCGACAAGTTCGGGGTCCACGTCGTCACCTACGACGCCGGGACGGTCTCGGCCGACGACCTGCGCACGCTCGTCCTCGACGTCAGGTCGCGGCTCGGGGACGCACGGCCCACGGTCGTCGCGATCGCGGGGGTCGCCAAGGACCGTCCGGTCGTCGTCGTGGCCACCAACGCCGAGGCGCGCCGCTGGGGCGTCAAGGCCGGTGAACTCGTGCGCGGCGCCGCGCAGACCCTCGGCGGGGGCGGTGGCGGCAAGGACGACCTCGCCCAGGGCGGTGGTCAGGACGCGACCAAGGTCGTGGCCGCGCTGCAGGGGATCGAGGACTTCGTCGGCGCCCGCGTGACCGGCTCGGTCTGAGGGTGCGGCCAGGCGCCCGACTCGCCGTGGACGTCGGGAGCGTCCGGGTCGGCCTCGCGGCGTGCGACCCTGCAGGCGTGATCGCCTCACCCGTGCGGACCCTCGTCCGCGATCCGGAGCGCGACGGTGACGTCGCCGAGATCGCGGCCGAGGCCCGCGCGCGGGCGGCGGTCGAGATCGTCATGGGTCTGCCGCTGTCGATGGACGGGTCCCAGGGCCCGGCGGCCTTGCGCGCGCTCGACTACGCGGCCAAGATCGTCCGAGCCGTCCCGGAGGTGCCGGTCCGACTCGTCGACGAGCGGCTGAGCACCGTCGACGCGCACCGGTTGCTGCACGCCGCCGGCAAGAAGGAGAAGCAGTTCCGCGCGGTGGTCGACCAGGCCGCCGCGGTGGTGCTGCTGCAGTCAGCGTTGGACGCCGAGCGTGCAGGTCACGCGCCCGGACGGGTGATGGAAGGGCCGAAGGGGCGCCGCAAGGCCCGCCACCGCGGGCACGGTGTGACCTCTGAGGGTCAGCAGGCCGCGGAAGGACAGGCACGTCCCGACGCCACGGAGGGCAGGGGCTCATGATGGACCTGATGGATCTTCCCGACACCCGCTCGGACGGGTCACGGCGGCGACGCCGCCTCCGTCGCCGACGCGCGCTCGTCGCGATCGTCGCGGCGCTGGCCGTCATCGGGGGCGGGACGTGGGTGGCCTGGGGCACCCTCGGACCGGTCGTGGCCCACTTCACCGAGAGCGACGACTGGGACGGTACGGGCACCGGGAGCGTCGACGTCAAGGTCGCCAGCGGTGACACCGGCCGGGCCATCGGGCGCACCCTCGTCGACGCGGGCGTGGTGAAGACCCAGAACGCGTTCGTGTCTGCTGCCCAGACCCAGCCGAAGTTCTCCGGGATCCAGCCGGGTACCTACCGGCTGAAGGAGCACATGTCCGGCACCGCCGCCGTCGCGCTGATGCTCGACCCGAGCGCCAAGGTCACCACCAAGCTGACGATCCCCGAGGGGCTGCGGGCCGAGCAGGTCTACGCGCTGATCGAGAAGAACACCTCCATCGCCGACGCCGACGTCCGCGCGGCGCTGGCGAACCCGGCCGCGCTCGGTCTGCCGGCGTCCGCGAACGGCAACGTCGAGGGCTACCTCTTCCCCGCGACCTACGACGTCGACCCTGACGAGACCGCCGTCGAGCTGCTCACCGCGATGGTCGCCCAGTCGACGAAGGTCATGGCCGACCTCGGCGTCACCCCCGAGCAGATGCACGACGTCGTGGTCGAGGCGAGCATCGCGCAGAAGGAGGCGCGCAGCGCCGAGGACATGACCCGGGTGACGCGCGTCCTCGACAACCGGATGGCGATCGGGATGAACCTGCAGCTGGACTCCACGGTCAGCTACGCGGTGAACTCCTCCAACGTCGTGACGACCACCGCCGAGCAGCGGGCGACCGACTCGCCCTGGAACACCTACCTGCACCCCGGCCTGCCCGCCGGACCGATCAGCAACCCCGGCGCGGACGCCCTGCGCGCCGCCCTGGCCCCCGCCGACGGCCCGTGGCTGTTCTTCGTGACGGTGAACCTCGAGACGGGTGAGACCCGTTTCGCGACCACCATCGAGGAGCACAACGCCAACGTCGCGTTGTTCCAGCAGTACCTGCGGGAGCACCCGGAAGGCAAGTGACGTCACGATGAGGGGCTCCCGATGAAGGCCGCGGTCTGCGGTTCCCCCATCCGGCACTCGCTCTCGCCCGCCCTGCACCGGGCGGCGTACGCGGCGCTCGGGCTGGAGGGGTGGAGCTACGACCTGCTCGAGGTCGACGAGGAGCGGCTACCGGCCGTGATCGGCGACCTCGACGCCGGCTGGGCCGGACTCAGCCTCACGATGCCGCTCAAGCAGGCGGTCGTGCCGCTCGTCGACGAGGTCAGCGACTTCGCCCGCGCCGTCGGCTCCGTCAACACCGTCGTCGTCACCCCCCGACTGGACCGGCGCAACACCCCGGGGCGGCGGGGGGTGCGGTTGCGGGCCGAGAACACCGACGTCATCGGTCTGGTGACCGCGCTGGCCGAGGCCGGCGCGTCGCGGATCCGCCGGGGCGTCGTGCTGGGCGGGGGAGCGACCGCGCGGTCCGCCGTCGTGGCCCTGCTGCAGGCCGGTTGTCCCCGTCCCGTCGCCGTGGTCAGGTCTCCCGACCGGGCGGCGGAGCTGCGCGGGGTCGCCGCCCGCCTCGGCGGCGAGGTGGAGATCCGCGACTGGTCCGAGCTGGCCGTGGCGTTGTCCGCGGACGTCGTCATCTCGACCGTCCCCATCGGCGGCTCGGACGCGATGACCGACGCCGTCCTCGGCGCCTTCCGCCCGGTGTGGTGGCCGCTGCTGCTCGACGTGGTCTACGCGCCGTGGCCGACCCCGATCGCGCAACGCTGGGGCGGGGTCGTCGTCGGCGGTTTCGAGATGCTGCTGCACCAGGCCGTCGCCCAGGTGGAGCTGATGACCGGACGGGACGGGCCGGTGGAGGCGATGCGCGCGGCCGGGTTGGCGGCGCTGGCGGAGCGGGCGCGGGCCTGATCCACCCCTCGTGGGGACCAGGCACGTCCGTCCTCAGGACGCGGTGAACCGCGCCTGCGACAGGTCGACGGTGAGCTGCGCGGTCGGCGGGGCCGTGCGGTCCGGGTCGGTGGTCGCGCTGGCCACGGTCCACACCGCCAGCGTCGCGGGCCCGTCGCCCCAGGCCGCGTCGCGGGCGAAGACGTGCTTGTCGGTCACGGGCCGGTCGACCGCGATGTCCAGGGCTCCGGTCGCGGGGCACGAGGCGCTGCTCTGCTCCGACGCCGACGCCGCGAGGGCGTCCGACGTCGCCCACCACGACCCACCGGGGGCGGAGTCGCTCGCGCACGAGAGCTGGACGTCCCGACCGGTCGTCGTGGACCAGGTCAGCGCCACCGAGACCGTCCTCGCCGACACGACCACCGACGTCGCCTCCACGCGCACCGCGCCGTCGTCGACGGAGGCGGTGCGGCCCTCGCCGGGCTGGGTGGTGAGGTCGTACGTCCCGAGCTGGGGGAGGTGCTCACCGGCGCGCGCCACCTCATGCGCCTCGCGGGCCGAGCGGACCAGCAACGACGCGATCGTGACCAGGACGCCGACCGCGATGACGGCCGCGATCCCGCCCAGCCACACCAGCGGCCCACCCCGTTGCCGCCGCGTCGTGCCCCGGTCGTCCATCGCCTGCTGACTCACTGCTGTCCCCTCGAGTTCCTGCCCTGCGTGCGGGCACCAGCTTCCACCCGTCGCCTGGGAGGCGCCGGACGGGGACCGCGGCGGCGCACGTGACCTTCGTCGCGTCTGCCGAGGAGGTGCACCACCCGAACGGGCCAGCGTCGTGATCGCCGCTCTCAAGCGGGTCCCCACCCCGACCGATGAGCACAGGGGAGTGCTGGAGGTCAGCGCTCTCCTTCGTCGTGGTCGTGTGTGTGGGGAGCGAGATGGACAACGCTGGTCAGGGCGGACAGCCCTCGGAGGCTTACGTCCCGGTGAACTTCCGACCGGGCGGGGGCGACGGGGTGCCTTCGGCGCGCCCGAACATCAGCGCGCTCCTGAAGCAGCTGGAGAGCGACGAGGCCGTGATCGCCGCGCCGCCCGCTCCCGCTCCCGCTCCTCAGGAGTTCCAGCTGGCGCCCGTGGTCGAGGAGGTGCCCCGGCACTCCTCCACACCCCTCGCCGTCTCGCCCGTCGCCCCGGTGCCCGTCGGTGTGCCCGTCGTGGCGCAGCTCGTCCCCGAGGCCCGGACCGAGCACCCCGAACCCGAGGCGCTCGTGACCTCGGGTGCGGACGCCGACCGCGGCGCGACCGTCCGCATCAACGAGGTCCTCATCCGCGCGCTGGAACTGGGGGCCTCCGACGTCCACTTCACCGTCGGCACACCCCCCTCCGTCCGGGTCTCCGGCGAGGTCGAGCCCATGGACGAGTTCCCGCGGATGACGACGAACGTGCTGCAGGAGATGATCTACGCGATCCTCACCCAGAAGCAGCGCGAGACCTTCGAGGCCAACCTCGAGCTCGACTTCGCCTACCAGGTGCCCGGGCACTCCCGCTTCCGCGTCAACGTCTACCGCCAGCGCGAGTCGACCGGGGCGGCGTTCCGCCAGATCCCCTTCGACATCAAACCCCTCGAGGACCTCGGCGTCCCGCCCGTAGTCGGTTCCTTCGCGAGCCTGCAGCGCGGGTTCGTCCTCGTGACGGGTCCCACCGGTTCCGGCAAGTCGACGACCCTCGCCTCGGTGGTGGACCTCGCGAACCGGACCCGCAAGGACCACATCATGACCGTCGAGGACCCCATCGAGTTCCTGCACCGGCACAAGAGCTGCATCGTCAACCAGCGCGAGGTGGGGGAGGACACCAAGTCCTTCGCCAACGCGCTGAAGAGCGTGCTGCGCCAGGACCCCGACATCATCCTCGTCGGCGAGATGCGCGACCTCGAGACGATCTCGGTGGCCCTCACCGCCGCCGAGACCGGTCACCTCGTCTTCGGCACCCTGCACACCTCCAGCGCCGCCTCCACGATCGACCGCGTCATCGACGTCTTCCCGCCCCACCAGCAGACCCAGATCCGCACCCAGTTCGCCGGCGCCATCCAGGGGATCGTCTGCCAGACCCTCTGCAAGCGCGCCGACGGCCGCGGCCGCGTCGTCGCCACCGAGGTCCTCGTCGCCACCCCCGCCATCCGCAACCTGATCCGCGAGGGCAAGACCCACCAGATCGGCACCGCCATGCAGGCCGGCGCCCAGTTCGGGATGCACACCCTCGACCAGCACCTGGCGGAGCTCGTGAAGACCCGTCAGATCACGTTCGAACACGGCCTGGAGAAGTGCTCCGCCGCCGACGACTTCCGTCGCCTGACCGGGCGCTGAGAAAGGACCAGAGATGGCAACGGCCACGAAGGCGGCACCCCGGCAGGTCAAGGCCGGGCACACGAGCTTCGAGTACTCCGCGCGCGACCGCGGCGGCAAGCTGGTCAAGGGCGTCCTGGAGGCGAACGATCAGCAGGCGGTCGTCACCCGACTCGTCAGTCAGGGCATGGCCCCGGTCTCCGTGGTCGCGTCCAGGGCCGGCAAGGGCGTCAACATGGAGATCACCCTCCCCGGGTCCAACCGGGTGGGGCTGAAGGACCTGGCGCTGATGTCGCGGCAGTTCGCGACGATGGTGTCCTCGGGCCTCTCGCTCATCAAGGCGCTCTCGATCCTGGCGGAGCAGACCGAGAGCAAGAAGCTCGCCGCCACCCTCGGCGAGGTCCGCGGGGAGGTCGAGTCGGGTACGTCCCTCTCGACGGCCCTCGCCCGGCACATCGACGTCTTCCCGCCCTTGATGATCAACATGATCCGCGCCGGCGAGGTCGGCGGTTTTCTGGACCAGGTGCTGATCCAGCTCGCCGACAACTTCGAAGCCGAGGTGAAGCTGAAGGCCAAGGTGAAGTCCGCCATGACCTACCCGGTCGTGGTGTTCGTCATCGCCATCTTGGCGGTCGTCGGGATGCTGCTCTTCATCGTCCCGGTCTTCGCCACGATGTTCTCCGACCTGGGGGGCAAGCTTCCACTCCCGACCCAGGTGCTGGTGTGGCTGTCCAACGCCATGAAGTTCGTCGCTCCGATCGGCCTCGTCGCCGGGATCGCCGGGTCGATCGTCTGGCGCCGGGTCAAGAACCGGGACGGTGTGCGCAACGTCGTCGATCCGCTGAAGCTGAAGATGCCGATCTTCGGCATGCTGACGCAGAAGATCGCCCTCAGCAGGTTCACACGGAACCTGGGGACGATGCTTCGATCGGGCGTCCCCATCCTTCAGAGCCTGGAGATCGTCGGATCGGCCAGCGGAAACGTCGTGGTCCAACGGGCGGCCACTGACGTCATGGAGAGCGTGAGATCAGGGCAGTCGTTGGCGGGTCCCCTGGCCCAGCACCGCATCTTCCCCGCCATGGTCGTCCAGATGATGAGCGTCGGCGAGGACACGGGCGCACTGGACACCATGCTGCACAAGATCTCCGACTTCTACGACCAGGAGGTAGAGGCCACGACCGAGGCCCTCACCAGCCTCATCGAGCCTCTGATGATCGCCGTCCTGGGCAGCATCATCGGCGCCATGATCATCGCCATGTACATGCCGATCTTCGGCGTCTTCAACCTCATCAACTGATCGGATGGGGCCCACTGCCGAGTGGGCTCCGGGGTCAGTGAGCAGGCCGGTCACGGCTCATGAGCGGCAGGCTCCTCACGGGCCGTGGCCGTCGGTTGTTGGAGCGTTGATCTCAACGGGTGATCGCGTGATCTCGATGCTCAAGCCCTGGTCGCCTGCGACCGAAGAACTAAGTGTCAAGAGCCGCCACACCGGACAGCCGGTGCGCGACCAGCGAGCGGCTCCGGATCTCACCGAAGGGGAGCATCGAATGCTCGCTCGCATCCGCAAGTCCATCGACGAGAAGGACCAGGGCTTCACCCTGATCGAGCTCCTCGTCGTCATGATCATCATCGGCATCCTCGCCGCCATCGCCATCCCGGTCTTCCTGTCCCAGCGCGCGAAGGCCCGTGAGACCTCGGCCAAGTCCGACGTCTCGGTGATCGGCAAGGAGCTCGCCGCCTACTACGTCGACGCTTCCGGTGGCCTCACCGCCAGCTCCACCGCTGGCAACTGGAGCCTCAAGACGACCGCCACCCCGGCCGTCGAGGTCACCAAGGGCAAGCTCAGCTCGGGCAACAAGATCCTGCCCGTCTCCACCATCACGAGCTCTACCCAGTACTGCGTCGTCGTGCAGAGCGGCTGGGGCGACAACCTGTCCGCCACGAGCTCCAGCGACAAGGCGTGGAAGTTCACCCAGGACGGCCTCACCCAGGGCGAGACCTGCCCCTGATCCAGGTCAACCGCTGACTGGGCCGGGACCCCGTGTCCCGGCCCAGTCTTCGTAGGAGGCCAGTGATGGGAATCCCCAAGAACCTCAAAGACGACGGTTTCACGCTGGTTGAGCTGCTGGTCGTGGTGATCATCGTCGGCATCCTCGCCGCCATCGCGATCCCGGTCTTCCTCGGCCAGCGGCAGGCCGCACGGGACACCACGACGAAGCACGACGTCTCAGCGTGGGGGCACGAGGTGGCCGCCTACTACGTCGACGGCAAGGGGTCGCTGTCGACGCTCGACACGACCAGCCGCCCCGGCTACGTCCTGCTGAAGGACGACGCCACCGCCCCCTACGTGGTGACGCTCCGGCTCACCGCAGGCACCCAGGTGCCGGCCACCGCCGTAGTGAACGGGGGAGACCCAATCAACTGGTGCGTCGCCCTCACCAACTCCGACGGCAAGGTCAAGACGTTCCACTACAGCGGCAACGCGGGTCTTGGCCTCGGCGCCTGCTGACCCGACACAGACCGACGAACTCGGAGAAGACATGGACGAGCAGAAGGACCGGGACGAGGGTTTTTCCCTCCTCGAAACCGTGGTCGCCATGGTCATCTTCGGCATCATCGCGGCCTCCACCGCCGCTGTCCTCGTGCGAACGGTTGGGGGCGCCAGCGACAACCGCGCCCGTATCGCCGCGGCGAACGTGGCAGCCGCGGCCATGGATGCGACGCGGGACGCGACCCAGAACGCGACCGGGTACACCGCGCTGGCTACATCCGACCTGGACGACCAGACGGTCCAGGACCGCGTCTTCCACGTCTACCGCAGTGTCACACCGGTCACCGGCAACAACGCCGGGAGCGCGTGCACGAGTGGTGGCATCACCAACCAGAAGTACAAGAAGGTCACGATCCAGGTGACCTGGGACGACCGCCCCGCCACGATCAAGCCGGTGGTGAGCGACTCCCTCATCCAGAACCCCGGTGTCTCCTCCGACCCGACCAAGGGTGCGATCGGTGTGATCGTCACCGGCCCCGCCGGCAACGCCGAAGCCCAGGTCCCCGTCCAACTGAGCACCGGTCAGACCGTCCTGACCGACGCGTCCGGTTGTGCCTACTTCGATGGGCTCGCGCCCGCTCAGTACGGCATCACCGCGAGCTCCACGGGCTTCGTGAGCCTGGCCGGTCAGGCCACGGCCACGAGTTCCGCGGGTGTGCAGCAGGCGACGGCGACGACCGTGCAGCTGTCCTACGCGCGCGCGGCGACCGTCGGGCTGAGCTACGCCACCGTCCTCGCCGACGGCACCGTCGACACCAGCTACCAGTGGCCGGGGTCGTGGGCGTACACGCTGACCTCCGGTTCCTCGAGCCGCAGCGGGACCGCGACCACCTCGTCGGTGACCCCGATTCCTGGCCTCTACCCGTTCACCGCCGGCTACACGAGCTACCTCGGGACGGCCGCGTGCGGCAACGCCCCGGTGAACCCCTTCAACTTCGCGAGCCTCGAGGGCGACGCGTCGACGGTCACCATCCCGACCGGCGGCCTGACAATCAGGAACACTACGTCGTCGGCGGTCACCGTGACCCTCGCCAACGCCTCGAACTCCACCTGTCCTGCCCCCGCGCCGGTCTCGGTGCCCGCCGGAGGTCAGGCGAAGATCGCCGTTCCGTTCGGAAACTGGAAGGCGACACGTCCCGGACTGCTGGGCCTGTCGATCGCGTCGTCGCCCAGTTCCGTCACGCTGACCCAGGCCGCCCCCACTGCGACGTTGGGATTCTGACCATGATCTGGCCGAACAGGCAGCGCCGTGGTCGTCAGGAGGGGGACGAGGGTCTGACCCTCGTCGAACTCCTCATCTCGATGATCGTGGGCGGCATCGTCGTGACCCTCGTCGCCACGGTGACGTTGCAGGCCTTTCGGCTGCAGCGGGACACGCTCAGGCGTGAGCAGGACACGACAGCTGCATCACTGGCCATGGAGACCATCACTCGGGACGTACGACAGGCGCTCTCCACCCAGCCGAACAACACGACAGTGAACGCGTTCGCGACCAGCCTCCCGTCGTCCTTGACCGTGATCACCTGGGTGTCGAGCGACCCGGTCAAGGTCACCTACACCTTGGACAACGGGAACCTCACACGGTCCGTGAAGGTGGCCGACATGGTCGGTCAGGGGGTGGCCAGCACGTTCACCAACGCCTCGCCGGTGGCGACCACCACGACGCTCGTCGGGAACGTCACGGGGTCGGCCCTGTTCAAGTACACGCTGAAGGACGGCACATCCGCGGCGTCCTACACCGCGGCGAACGACCAGGCCTCGATCAGCGGGGTGCAGGTCACCCTGAGGGTCAACTCCGACGTCACAGGCAAGCTGCCCGGGACCATGCTCGTCAATTCCGTCGTCTGTCAGAACCTCTGAGGAGTGATCGTGATCCGCCGATTCGCTCGGGTGCACAACCCAGGCAGGACTGACGACGAGGGCTTTGCGCTCATGGGCGTCGTGATGTTCATGATGGTCATGCTCCTGGTCTGCTCGGTCGTCGTGGCCGCCGTGGTGCAGGGTGCGACCTTCCAGCGCAAGCAGCAGGACTGGAACGCCGCGTTGGCCGCCGCACAGGCCGGCGTGGACGACTACATCTCGCGCCTCAACACCAGCAACGGTGGGTACTACCAGTACAACGGGGTCACGACGATCGACCCCACCAACGGTGCGATGGGCACCAATCCAAACGGGTCGCTGAAGTACCAGAAGGTCTCCACCGACTCGGCGTCGTCCTTCCACTACACCGCCGATACGACCGCGTACGTCGGGTCGGCCAGCGTGTCGCAGACCGGCAACATCGTCGTCACGTCGACGGGACGGGTGGGCACGCGCGAGCGCACCCTCCGCTCAACCGTGGGTCGCAAGGGGTTCCTCGCCTACCTGTACTTCTCCGAGTACGAGACGGTGGACCCCGCACTGAAAACCCAGACGGACGTCTGCACGAACTGGTTGAACTCCCGGTCCGACGGACAGAAGCACCTCTACGACGGACGTCCGTCCTCGTGCACCGGCATCCAGTTCGCTTCGGACACCCTGGACGGCCCCGTCCACAGCAACGACACCATCCTCATCTGCAACAACGTGACCTTCAAGGGGCCCGTGACGACGGCTTCCCCGCTGGTCAGCGGCACGCGGTACTACCGCAACTACGACCCGAACTCGACCTGCACCACGAACCCTGCCCCGGTCTTCCAGGCGGGCGAACCGTCGAAGATCACCTCGATCCCGGTCCCAGACAGCAACCAGTCGCTGAAAGACGAGACAGCCGCCACCAGCAACCCGCGGGGCTGTCTTTACGTGGGTCCGACCACCATCACGCTCAACGGGAACACCATGTTCGTCCACTCGCCGTGGACGAAGAGTACCGCTTCCGGGTGCACGTTGGACCAGTGGATCACCATTCCGGCCAACGGAACCGTGTACGTTGACGACCGGCCGGCCAACGGTGTGGTGAGTGACCCCAACAGCTGGACCACCGCAACCGAAGGAACGGTCCGGAACCTCTGTGGGAGCGCGGGCAACCCCGTCGGCTACCCCGTCGCGGGCGAGGCGACCGGGTCCAGCGCCTACGCCTGGTCCAGGTACTCCTGCACGGACGGTGACGTGTTCATCCAAGAGCTCAACGGCCAGGCGGCCAACGGACTCGCGGGGCGTCTGACGGTCGGGTCGGCCGGCAGCATCTACATCACCGACAACCTCGACTACGCGTCCAACAACGCCATGCTCGGGCTCATCGCCAACAACAACGTCTGGTACTGGCACGGGTTGAGCTCTAGCGGCACCAACCTCAACCTGCCGGCAAAGACCTTCCCCACCCAGGCTGCGAAGAATGCGCCGCTCCAGAACCCGACAGTGTCCGCAGCGATGGTCGCTCTGAGCGCATCCATCGGCACGATGAACTCCGCCTACGGGGCGGGCCTGGGGACGCTCACCATCAAGGGCGCTCTCGCGCAGCTCTACCGAGGCGTCGTGCGCCAGGGAACCACGGGCTACGCGAAGAAGTACAGCTACGACAAGCGGCTGATCTACGACGCGCCACCGCACTTCCTGAACCCGCAAACGAGCACTTTCGTCACCAAGTTGTCGGCGGAGCTCCCCGGCTACGCACCGACGCAGTGAGGTGGTCCAACTGATGATCCTGACCACTGATCTCGCACTGCTCGCGGGCGCGGGCGCGGTCGTCGGGTTGCTCGTGGGGTCGTTCCTCAACGTGGTGATCCACCGGGTTCCGCTGGGACTCTCGGTGGTCAACCCACCGAGTGCATGTCCTCGCTGTGGGCACCGCATTCGGGCCCGGGAGAATGTCCCGGTCGTCTCGTGGTTGCTGCTGCGCGGTCGTTGCAGCGGTTGCCAGGGACGGATCAGCGCCCGCTACCCCGCGGTGGAGGCCGGGACGGGACTGCTCTTCGGAGCGGTCACCGCCCTGGTCGGACCCAGCTGGGAACTCCCGGCCTACCTCTACCTCAGTGCCCTCGTCGTGTGTCTGACGCTCATCGACCTCGACGTACGTCGGCTGCCGGACACCATCGTCAAACCGGCCTACCCGGTCACGTTGCTGCTGCTCCTCGTGCCCGCCTGGATCGGGGGCGAGTGGTCGTCCCTCTTCCGGGCCGCCATCGCGGGAGTCGTGCTCTGGGCGGTCTACGCCCTGCTCTTCCTCATCTGGCCCGGAGGGATGGGCCTGGGAGACGTGAAACTCGCTGGGGTTCTCGGAGCCTACTTGGGCTGGTGGGGCTGGTCGGCCCTGGCGGTCGGGGGGTTTGCGGCCTTCTTGCTGGGAGGTGTCGTCGGTGTCGCCCTGGTGGTCCGCGGCGCGGGACGCAAGACCAAGATCCCTTTCGGCCCCTACATGCTGGCCGGCGCCATGCTCGCGCTCTTCGTGGGCGCCCCCGTCGCGCAGTGGTACCTGAACCTCGTCGGTCTGCCCGCAGCGGGCTGAACCACACCTCCCACGGACATGCCACTTCCACGGATGTGTTCGTTGCGCCATCCGTGTGGCGGCTGGATTCGTCTGGCGTGGTCTGTCTCAAGATCTCCTTGCGCGACGCCGACGAACAGAAGGAACGAACTGCAGCGGTGAGCCGCAGTTCACGGCCCTACGGTCATCCATCGACCTGTGCAACGTGAGCCCGTCGGGCTCGGAACTAAGGAGGCGACGTGCCTGGACGGACCGCAATCGGTCTCGACATCGGAACGTCCGGTGTGCGCGCAGCCGAGCTGTCGTACGGACGCGGTGGGATCACCCTGGAGAAGTTCGGCCAGGTAGCCCTCCCGGACGGAGCGGTGCGAGACGGCGAGGTCATCGACCGCGCCCAGGTCGTGGAAGCGATCAAGACCCTGTGGAAGGGGAGCGGTTTCTCCTCCAAGAGCGTGGCCCTCGGGGTCGCCAACCAGCGGGTGGTCGTCCGCCAGGTCGACCTCCCGTTCATGCCTCCTTCGGAGCTGAAGAGCTCGCTCCCGCTGCACGTCCAGGACTACCTCCCGATGCCGGTCGACGACTGCGTCCTCGACTTCCACGTCACTGAGGAGGTGGCGGATGAGAACGGTCGGCGACTGCGCGGGCTGCTGGTCGCGGCCGCCCGAGACATGGTCGTGGGCAACGTGGACACCGTCCAGGCTGCGGGACTCCGCGTCTCCTCCGTGGACCTCACGTCCTTCGCCGTCCTGCGCAGCGTGGCCAAGGCGAGCTCCGAGGTCGCTACTGAAGCGCTCGTGGACATCGGCGCCCGGGTGTCGAACCTGGTCATCCACTCCGACGGGACGCCGCGCTTCGTGCGCGTGCTCTTGAGTGGTGGGCAGGACGTCACCGAGGCGATCTCCGAACGCCTCGGGGTTCCCACCGCGCTCGCCGAGGCCGTGAAACGCGGTGCCGAGACGGACCTGGGCGGTCAGAACCCCGCGCTCGTCTCGAGCGCGGTCGAGCTCATGCAAGAAGTCTTCGTCGATGAGATCCGCAGTTCGATCGACTACTACAGCGCTGCGAACGCGCAGTTCCCCGTCGAGCGGATCGTCCTGACGGGTGGCGGTTCTCTCCTGGCCGGCCTCGCCGACCGGTTGGCTGCCGTGACCCGACGCCCGGTCGTCCTCGGGAACCCGGTCGCCGGCCTGCACCTCGGCAACACCGGGCTGAACGACGACCAGCTCGCATCCGTCCAGCCCCTAGCCGCGGTCCCCGTCGGCCTTGCTCTAGGAGTCGTGCTGTGAGTTTCCAAACCCTGGAAGCAGTGGGAGTGCGGCAGCGGGTCGTTCGCGTCAACCTGCTCCCGACGGAGTTCGCCGACTCACGGCGCATCCGGCGCATCCGTTTCATGCTCGGAGCCGGGCTCGTTGTCGTCCTCGGCGCCTGCGGCGCGGCCGCGGTGATCTCCGGTCAGCACGTCGACGCGGCTCAGTCTGCCTTGTCGGCCGAACAGGCCAGGACGACTTCGCTGCAGGCGGAGCAGAACACTTACGCCGAGGTCCCCGAGGTCCAGACCGCTCTCGCGACCGCGCAGAGGGTCAAGAAGACGATCCAGGCGAACGACGTCGCGTGGTACTCCTACCTCGACAAGGTCGCCTCAGACACTCCCGACGGGGTCGCCCTGACGACGGTGTCTTTCGGGCTGGCCGACACCTCGACCAGCGGGACCGATACGACGTCCTCGAACCCCCTCGCCGTGACGGGCGTCGGCACCGGGACGTTCACCGGCCAGGCGACATCGCTGAACCTGGTGTCGGACTGGCTCGACCAGATGGCCGAGGTGCCTGGCTTCGCCGGCGTCACGCTGTCCAACAACGCTCAGGACCCCGTCAGCGGGGTCATGACCTTCAATGCGACGGTGGCTCTCACCGCTGACGCACTGACTTCCTCGCAGTGATCGTCGAGACGAACGGAGGTAGCACGAGATGAACAAGTCGCAGAACACTGTGTGGATCGCGGGCGCCGGCGTCCTCGCCGCACTGATCGTGATCGCCACGTACTTCCTGGCGGTGGCGCCGCAACGCTCCGAGGCGGCCGACCTGGCGACGCAGCGGGTCTCCGTCGCGGAGACCAACGCTGGCATTGCCCAGCGCACCGAGGAGCTGAAGTCGGAGTTCCAAACCCTGGACGAGAAGAAGAACGAACTCGCAGCCATCCAGGCAACGCTGCCCAAGGCGGCGGAGGTCCCCGACCTCTTGCGCCAGCTCGCGTCCTTTGGTGAAACCTCTGGTGTGAACATCGAGCAGATCACCCCGGGGACCCCTGAGCAGTTCAAC
Source organism: Kineococcus sp. GCM10028916 (assembly GCF_042674865.1). NCBI lineage: Bacteria > Bacillati > Actinomycetota > Actinomycetes > Kineosporiales > Kineosporiaceae > Kineococcus > Kineococcus sp. GCM10028916. The sequence goes on from NZ_JBHTFM010000001.1 coordinate 157,730, forward strand.
GCCACCGCAGACGCGACGACCGACGCTAACAGCGGGATCGTCGCGATTCCGCTCGTGCTCGGCGTGAAGGGGACCTTCCCCGAGGTCGAGCTCTACGTGAAGACCCTTCAGGCCGACTTGACCCGCGACCTGTTCATCGAGGATCTCACCGTCGCGACGGCCGCCGAAGCCGGCGCCACCGACGGTGTCACGGCGACGATTTCCGGCAGGATCTTCGTTCTGCCTGACGCCGCTGACGCGGGAACCTCCACGGGTTCTACCGAGACGACGGGGACTGCCGAGACCGGGACGCCGACCACGACGTCGGGGACTGCTAGCACGGGGACGGTGAGCTGATGAGCGACGAGACGCAGAGCGACGAGTTCGGCAACGGGAACCACTTCGCCGATCTCGGTGCCTACGACGACCTGGTCCGGGTTCCCGTTCGATCCTCGCGGCAGGTGGCCATCGTGGCTGCCGCCGGGATCCTCATCCTCGGTGGTGTCGCTGGAGGGTTCCTGTTCGTCAGCAGCAACCCCGGTGGGGACAGCGCCAGCGCAGCGGTCCCGGGTCTCACGACGAGCACCAGTTCGCCCTCGACCGCGGCGCCGACCACGTCGGCGAACATCCCGCTGGTCGGCAAGGACGTCTTCGTCCCCATCACCGGCAACGCCGCTGAGACCACTACCTCGACCGGTCAGACCGCAGCGGCGGAAACGTCCGTCGCGCGCTCCTCCACCTCGGTGGCGGCTAACACAGGCCCCTCGGTGGCGGTGAGCACAGGGCGTACCACGTCCACCAGCGCGGCGGGCGGCAAGTCCTCTGCGGGCAGCACGAAGACCACGGCGCCGTCCGCGTCCACCACGACCGGCACGGTTCCGTCCGCGATCCCGACGCACTCCACGGCTCCCACCTGGGAGCAGCCGTCGGTCGGTTTCGTCACGGGGACCGATGCGTACGGCATCTTCACGGTCGACGGTGAGCAGGTCCGGGTGGCCAAGGGCACCTTGATCTACCCGCTGTCCGTCCGCTACCAGGGCATCGTCGTAGAGACGACGGCCACTGCGACCGCCACAGCAACGGCGACGAGCACCGAGGACACCAGCGTCCTGGGGGTGTTCACGTCGGAGAACAACAGTTCGACGGGGTGGCTGGTCCCGTCCGACACCGGCGCTCCCACGGAGCTGCCCGCGACCGCGCTGGGAACGACGCACGGTCAGGTTCGCCTGGGGGGTGTCCTGCGCGACAAGTTCTGGCTCCGTGTGGACCGCAACGACGACGTCCTCCTCGCCGCGGGTACGGCCGTCGACGGCACGGGCCTCACCTTCGCGGGTGCGGTGGACACGCGCGTCCCTTCTGCCAGCGCGTTCTTCACCGACGCGGCTGGCATCGTCTACTTCGGATCGATGGGGGAAGGAGACTCCGATGGCGTTCTCTACTGACACGAGTCGTCGAGCTGCTGTCATCGGCGTGCTCGCTGCCACGATGGTGGCCGGCTCGGCCCTTTCGGCGGCGGCCGGGACCCCGGTGGTCGCGCACCGCACGTATGGTTCCGACCGGTACGCGACGGCAGCGTTCCTGGAGGACTACTCCAACCGCACGACGGCCTACATCGTCACTGGCGAGAAGTTCGCCGACGGCGTCACGGCCGGCGCGGTCGCCGGCCGAGCGGGCTCCAACCTGTTCCTGAGCCCGAAGGGCCAGTTGCCGGAGGGCGTCCGCAAGGTCATCGGCTACTACTCCAACGTGGTGGTGGTCGGCGACAAGAACTCGGTGAGCGCCGACGTCGTCACGTGGCTGCAGCAGAACACGCGTGCCCACCTCAGTCGCGTCGGCGGGTTCGACCGGTACGACACGGCGGCCGAGCTGTCGGCGTCAGAGTTCACCGCAGGTGTTTCGACCGTCTTCGTGACGACCGGGGCGAACTACGCCGACGCGCTGGCGGCCTCGGCCGCGGCCGTGAAGCTGGGCGCACCCATCCTCACCGTGCCGGGTACGAGCATCCCGGACAGCACGCGTGCCGAGCTGGCGCGGCTCAAGGCGAAGAACGTCGTCGTGCTCGGTGACGAGAATGCAGTGTCGGAGACGGTGGCTTCCGACCTCAAGCAGTACGCGACGGGCACCGTGGAGCGCATCGCCGGCGTCGACCGGTACGACACCGCGGTGAAGCTGAGCCAGAAGTACTTCGCTCCTGGCGTGGCCTTCGTCCAGTTGGCGGCAGGCACCAGCTGGCCGGACGCCATCGCGGCCGGGGCCAACGCAGGTCGTAGTTCGTCGCCGCTGCTGCTCACCCCCCAGTACTGCATCCCCCAGTCGGTGAACCTCGAGATCGAGCGGTTGCGGACCAACGACCTCCAGGCCATCGGTGGGAACGGCTCGTACTCGACGGTGGCCGCCAAGCGCACCGACTGCGAAGCCGGCGTGAAGACCTACCTGGACGAGCTCGCGGCGCCCACGGGCAACGCGAAGTTCCTCGGCTCCAACGTCACCCTCACGGGCCGCTTCTACCCCAGGACCGTCGCGTTCTCGACCTACGCCCCGACGAACTCCTCGCAGGAGCTGCCCAACGGGGAGTACCGCACCTGGCACCTCGGGGTGAAGTACTCGCGCTTCACGACGGTGGCCGGTGTGGCCGACGGCACCACGTCGGGTCTGCAGTCCACCGTCCAGGTCTTCGGTGACGAGCGCCTCCTCGGCACCTACCAGGTCTCGGCGGGGAAGACGGCGGCGGTCGACCTCGACGTCCGGGGGGTCGACAACCTCAAGATCGTCACGACCTCCTCCGCCCGCACCACCTCGACCGAGGGTGACGCCACGGTGTTCTTCGGAGATGCAGCCGTCAACTGAGGTCAGGACGAGGAGAGCCCGCACCCCACCGGGGTGCGGGCTCTCCTCGTCCTCCGCCGTACGATGCCGGGGCCCGACCGCCCAGCCGTCCTCAGGAGCCCGTCCGTGATCGTCCTCGTCGGCTTCATGGGTGCCGGCAAGACGACCGTGGGTCGCCTCCTCGCCGACCGGCTCGGCCTCCCCTTCGTCGACACCGACCTCGTCGTCGAGGAGCGGGAAGGGCGCCCCGTGCCGGAGATCTTCGCCACCGACGGTGAGACGACCTTCCGCGACCTGGAACAGGCCGCGGTCGCGGACGTCCTCGGCGGCCCCGAGGCCGTCGTCTCCCTCGGAGGCGGAGCCTGCGGACGGGAGGGGACCCGGGGGATCCTGCGCGGTCACACCGTCGTCCACCTCGACGTCTCCCTCGCCGGGGCCAGGGAGCGGACCGCGGCCGACCCCCACCGGCCGATGCTGCACCGGCCCGGCCTCGAGGACCTGCACGCCGCACGGCGCGTGGTCTTCGAGGACCTCGCGGACGTCAGTGTCGTCACCGACGGACGGCGGGCCGAGGCCGTGACTCTCGAGGTCCTCGACGGCGTCACCGGGCACGACGGCCTGCTCGTCACCCCACCCGACGGGACGTCTCGGGTGCTGGTCCGCCCGGGTGTCCTGGGCGAGATCGGTGGGCTGCTCCCCGCCACGGCCCGGGTGCTGATCGTGGCCCGGGCCGGCGATCCTGCCCTCCCGACGATCCTCGCCGGTCTCGGCCGCCCCGGAGTGGTGGTCGAACTCCCGCCCGGTCCCGTCAGGACGCTCGCGACGTACGGGCTGCTCGCCGGCCGGGCGGTGGAGTTCGCGCTGCACCCCGACGACCTCGTCCTCGCCGTGGGCGACGCGGCCGTGGTCGACGTCGCGGGGTTCCTCGCTGCGACCTACCGTCGCGGCGTGCGGTGGGCGGTCGTCCCGCGTTCGCTGGAAGCTCTCGTCGACTCCTCGATCGGAGGGGAGATCGGCCTCGACCTGCCGCAGGCCCCGGACGTCCTCGGTGCGATCCACCACCCCGTCGCTGTCTTCGACGATCCCGTCGGCGTCTCCCCGGAGACCGACCCCCGGTTCGCAGCGGGGTTGGCGCAGGCGATCAAGACCGCACTCGTCGCCGACCCGGCCGACCTCGACCTGCTGGTGCGGGAAGCCCCGGACGTCCTCGCCGGCCGGCCTGAGGCCGTGGCAGCGGTGATCCGTCGTGCGGTCGCGACCAAGGCCCGGATCGTCACCGCGGGCGGGAGAGAGACCCGGAGGCAGCTGAACTACGGGTGCACGTTCTCCCGTGCCTTCGAGCAGGTCCTCGACGACGACGTCGGTGCGCTGCCGTTGGGCCTGATGGCCGCGGCGCACCTGGCCCGGCGGCTCGGGATGTTGGACGACGCCGGGGTGGAACTCCACCGCCGCGTCCTGCGGGCCCTCGGGCTTCCCACGTCGGCGCGGTTCGAGCTGCCCCGACTGGAAACGTTCTGGTTGCGGGACAGGACTTCTCGGAACGACGTCCGGTTTGTGCTGCTGCGCGGCCCGGGCCGGCCCGAGGCGGGGGTCCCCGCCGACCACGACGCGCTCACCGGCGCGCTCGACGACCTCGCGGAGGACAGATGACCACGACACAGCCCGTTCGCATCACGGTGCCCGGCGACGCTCCCTACGACGTCCTCATCGGACGCGGGTTGCTGGGTGAACTCCGCGGCCTGCTCGGCCCCAAGGTCGCAAAGGTCCTCGTCGTCCACCCGCGCGCCCTGCGCAGCACCGGAGAGGCCGTTCGTGACGACCTCGTGGGGCAGGGCCTCGAGGCGATCCTCGCCGAGGTCCCCGACGGCGAGGAGGCGAAGTCCGCCGAGGTCGCGGCGTTCTGCTGGACGGTGCTGGGGCAGTCCGACTTCACCCGCTCCGACGCCGTCGTCGGTGTCGGCGGGGGAGCGGTCACCGACCTCGCGGGGTTCGTCGCCGCGACCTGGTTGCGCGGGGTCCGCGTGGTGCAGGTGCCGACGACGTTGCTGGCCATGGTGGACGCGGCGGTCGGAGGCAAGACGGGGATCAACACCGCCGAAGGCAAGAACCTCGTCGGTTCGTTCCACCCGCCGGCCGGGGTGCTGTGCGACCTCGACGCCCTCGACACGCTGCCCGCTCATGACCTGCGGGCCGGGCTGGCCGAGGTCGTCAAGTGCGGTTTCATCGCCGACCCGCGGATCCTCGAACTGCTCGAGACCGACGTCGACGCGGCGACCGATCCGCGCTCACCGGTGCTCGCGGAACTCGTCGAGCGCGCGGTGCGGGTCAAGGCCCGCGTCGTGGGGGAGGACCTGAAGGAGTCCGACCTGCGCGAGATCCTGAACTACGGTCACACCTTCGCCCACGCGGTGGAACTCGTCGAGCGATACCAGTGGCGCCACGGTGCGGCGGTGAGCGTCGGCCTGGTCTACGTCGCCGAACTCGCACGGATGGCAGGCCGGTTGTCCGACGCCGACGCCGACCGCCACCGGGCGGTGCTCACGTCCCTGGGGTTGCCGACGACTTACCGCGGTGACCGCTGGCCCCAGCTGCTCGACGCGATGAAGCGGGACAAGAAGGCACGTGGCGCGGTGCTGCGTTTCGTGGTCCTGGACGGGATCGGCAGGCCCTCGCGACTCGAAGGTCCGGACCCGGCGATGCTGCAGGCCGCGTACGCGGAGATCAGCGCCGGTTGAGCTCCCTGGTCGGACTCAGCCGCAGGCCTTGTCGGAGACGCCCTGAGCCGGGGTGTAGTAGAGGACGACGTCCCCGGTGACGGACCTGCCCCGGAGGCAGTAGCCGACGGCCGTGACCCCGACCACGGTGACCTGACTGACCGTCTTCGGCATGCTCAGGGCGTCGAAGTCGCTGCCGTAGCTCCCGTTGAGCTTGAAGTAGCTGGTCTGCCCGGCGGCAACGCCCGCGAGGTCGGCGCTGACGGCTTGGATTTCCTTGGCGTGCACCTTCTCCATGACGACGGGGTATCCGTACTTCGCGCCGATCGCCCCCAGGGTGAGCACCACGGCCCAGGTCAGGAGCGTCGTGACCGGGTTGCGACCGACCCGCCGGGGAACCGCCTCGGTCCGCGGCACTTCGAACGGGCGGTTGTTCCCGGGGTTGAACACGGGAGCCCGGGGTGCGTAGAAGTCGTCGCCACCGGTAGGTGCGTTGTTCATCGCGGGTCCCTTCGTGTTGCTGCGGGCGCGCTTCTCGCGTGGCCCGAGGACTGCATCGACCGTTCCCCCGCCGATCTCCAGTTCCACGCCGGGAGGTCACCCGTCGGCACTAGCCGCAGGAAGTACCGCTGAACCCGCGGGCGGGGGAGTAGAAGACCGCCGACCTCGTCCCCGGGTCGTAGGCCCCCACGCAGAAGCTGCCCGCGTCCGCCTGCACGATGGCCAGGTCGTCGTCGTGCCCTGCGAGGCCGAGATCGGCGAGCTGTGTCGTGTAGCCGCCGTGCGCGGCCCTCCAGGCGTCCTGCGCGGTCGCCACCTGCTGCAACTGCTCCCGCAGGTCCGTCGCGGCGCTGGAGGCCCGGTCGTCGAGGACGACGGGGAGGGTGACGGCGCTCGCCAGCCCGAGCACGAGCAGCACCCCGGCGCCCACGACGACGGCGCGGTGCGGTCGTCGACCCGGGCGCGGGGAGTCGGGACGGGTGGGGGTCTCCACGGACAGGCTCACACGCGGTCTCCTCTCCCTGGTCCGACGTCGGCGGTGGTCGCTCGAGCGTTGCCCAGGAGTGATCGGGCGGGGTGTCCGCGTGACTGAGGTCCGGAGCCTCCGGGCCACCCGGACGCGCAGCCCCCTCCACCGTCCGGCCCAACGGGCGCTCCCGCAGGCTGGGCGCAGGGTGATCGCTGGGACACCCGGACGCCACCCGTGCGGACGGGACGGGGGCCGTGCGCTCGGTAGGATGCATCAGCTACACCCGCGCCCGTTCCCGGTCGCCGGGTGATCGACGGACAACGAGATGGACTGAGAGACGACGTGGCATCGACGAACGACCTGAAGAACGGCACCGTGCTGAACCTCGACGGCAACCTCTGGGCCGTGGTCGAGTTCCAGCACGTGAAGCCCGGCAAGGGCGGGGCCTTCGTCCGGACCAAGCTCAAGAACGTCCTCTCCGGCAAGGTCGTGGACCGCACCTTCAACGCCGGCTCCAAGGTGGAGACCGCGACGGTCGACAAGCGCGACATGCAGTACCTGTACAAGGACGGCGAAGACTTCGTCTTCATGGACTCCGCCACCTACGACCAGCTCTACGTCAGCGCGACCACCGTCGGTGACGCCGCCAACTACATGCTCGAGTCCACCGAGGCCATGGTCGCGACGCACGAGGGCACCCCCCTCTACGTCGAGCTGCCGGCGTCGGTCGTCCTCGAGATCACCTACACCGAGCCCGGCCTGCAGGGTGACCGCTCCACCGGTGGCACCAAGCCCGCGACGGTCGAGACGGGCTATGAGATCCAGGTCCCGCTGTTCCTCGAGACCGGCACCAAGGTCAAGGTGGACACCCGCTCGGGCGACTACCTCGGCCGCGTCAACGACTGATGGCTGCCCGCCGCAAGGCACGCACACGCGCGCTGGAGGTCCTCTTCGAGGCCGACCAGCGCGGGCTGGCACCCCTCGACGTCCTCAAGGACAAGATCGTCCGCGCCGACCCACCCGTCGGCGAGTACGCCGTCACCCTCGTCGAGGGCGTCGTCGCCCAGCAGGCCCGCATCGACGAGATCCTCTCGACGTACTCGATGGGCTGGACGATCGACCGGATGCCGGCCGTCGACCGCGCGATGCTCCGCATCGGGGTCTGGGAGATCCTGCACGCCCCCGACGTCCCCGACCACGTGGCCGTCAGCGAGGCCGTGGAGATCGCGCAGGACCTCTCGACGGACGAGTCCCCGAAGTTCGTGAACGGGCTCCTGGCCCGCATCGCCGAGCTCAAGGAGACCCTCTCCGCCTGAGTCGGTGGGCGTGCTGGTGGGGGATCGTTGCCTCCCCGATGACGTGGAGCGTCATCGGGGAGGCAACGATCCCCCTCCGCGTCAGCCGACCCGTCGGGCGGCGACAGCGAGGGTCGCGCCCAGTTGCCGGAGGAACCCGTCCAGGTCGGCGAGGACGTCGGCGGGGGCGATGGAGACGAGCAGGATCCCGGTTTCCGCGTAGGCCCGCTGCTTCGCCTGGGTACGCCGGATGTCGTGGGGCGTCGAGTGCCAACGGATCCCGTCGACCTCGAGTGCGACGCCGAGCTCAGGCCAGTACGCGTCGGCCTCGCCGACGACCAGACCGTTCACGACCACCGTCTCGTTCCAGAGCGGCTGCGGCAGGCCGGCCGCCGAGATCGCACGGAGGACGGTCGCCTCCGCGGTGCTCCTGACCCCGGCCGACACCTCGCTCAGGACGAGACGGGCGTCTGCGGTGCGTTGCGTCGGTCCGTCGAGGACCTCGTCCCTCAACTCCTCCACCGTGCAGCGCCGCTGGTGCAGGGTGGCGCCGAAGATCTCGCGGATGCGCTCGAGGTCGGCGCCGTGCCGGGCGGCGTCAGCAGCGGCTCGCGCGGGAGGAACGACGGGGAGGCCGCGCCGCACGCTGGTGGTGGCCTCGCGCTGGGTGCGTTCGACGGTGACGAATCCCGTGGACAGGCGTTTCCGGGTCCACGGGATGAGCACGAGGATCTGGCCCCCGATGGCGATCCGATCGCCGGTGACGCCCAGGACCTCGAGCGCGTGCTCTCCGCTCAGGACCGCAGCCGGACCGCAGTAGGCCAGGGCGCCGAGGCGTCGCTGACGCCGCGACAGCGTGCCGCGGTGGCCGGCGACGACGCCGGGGAGGACACGCTGCCAGGGGCCCCTGCTCGCCCACCGCGCGATGGTCTTGATCGGCATCCCCAACGCCCTCAGCTGCGCGTGCGTCGCGATGCGGTCGTTCTCCCGGAGGAGCGCTTCGACAGCGTCCGGGTCGAAAGTCCGTCGAGTCATGCCGAGGATGTTCGGGCGGCGCGGTGGCCCACGTGTCGTCCTGCGGTGCCGGGTGTGGACGGCCGGGTGCTCGGGGCGGCTGTGGAGACGGCGCCGTCAGCCCTCCGGTGGGATCGTTGCCTCCCCGGTGACGTCTAGTGGCCTCGGGGAGGCAACGATCCCACCCCCGAGGCGCCGACAACGCCGAACGGCCCGGCCCCCACGGGGGGACCGGGCCGTTCGGCGTTCGGGTGGGATCAGCCGTGCTCGACGGCGCGACGCGCGTCGGCGTTGAGCACGCCCCAGGCGATGAACTCGTCGCACAACGTCGTCGCGGGGACGTCGTAGATGACGGCGAGGGTGCGGAGGTCGTCGGCGCGGATCGAGAGGACCCGGCCGTTGTAGTCGCCACGCTGGGACTGGATGGTCTTCGCGTAGCGGTCGAGGGGGCCGGCCTTCTCGGCGGGGACCTCCTGGAGACGCTCGAGGTCGAGCACGAGCCGCGGCGGCGGCTCGGAGCTGCCCTGCGGGGCGCCTTCGGGAAGCAGGGCCGAGACGGGGACTCCGTAGAAGTCCGCGAGTTCTGCCAGTCGCTGGACGGTCACTGCACGGTCGCCACGTTCGTAAGAACCGACGACGACAGCCTTCCACCGTCCCTCGGACTTCTCTTCGACGCCGTGCAGGGACAGACCCTGTTGAGTACGGATGGCGCGAAGGCGCGATCCGAGTGCGCGGGAGTAGTCCGATGCCATACGAGAATCGTCACGGAGCGTGAACGTCTTCGTCAAGCTGACCTGCCGTTTCCCACCCTGTTCTCAGAGATTCACCACTCTCTCGGCACTCCAGCCATTACTCTGTGTGAGCGTTTGACCCCGCAACGACAGCTCTCGGGAGTCGAGGCGCCCCCGCACGAGGACACCAGCCTGCTCCTGTAAGGTCCCCGGTGACCAGCACCCACCGTCACGACGAGGTGGGGAGCCGGTGAAGACGTCCTTTAAGGATCCGTCCAGTGAGGCGGGGAAGGAGGTCGCAGTGAGCGCTGCCCATGACCAGGCAGACCCGTCCGCGCAGGGCAGGGTGCTCCTCGAAGGAGCCGACATCTCCCGTGCCGTGTCGCGCATCGCGCACGAGCTGCTGGAGACCAACCGGGGTGCGGACGATCTCGTCCTGCTCGGCATCCCCACCCGCGGGGTCCCCCTCGCGAAGCGACTGGCGGCCAGGCTGGCCGAGGTCGAGGGACGCACCGTCCCGACCGGCTCCCTCGACGTGACGATGTACCGCGACGACCTGCGCCGCCACCCCACCCGCGAGCTGCTCCCCACGGAGCTGCCGGCCGGCGGGATCGACGACAAGGTCGTGGTCCTCGTCGACGACGTCCTCTACTCCGGGCGGACCATCCGCGCCGCCCTCGACGCCCTGAACGACCTCGGCCGCCCCCGTGCGGTCCGGCTCGCCGTCCTCGTCGACCGCGGTCACCGCGAGCTGCCGATCCGCGCCGACCACGTCGGCAAGAACCTCCCGACCTCCTCCACCGAGCGCGTCAGCGTCCTGCTGAGCGAGCTCGACGGCCGCGACGCGGTCATGATCACGGGAGGCCCCCAGTGACCATGCGCCACCTGCTCTCCGCCGCCGACCTCGACCGCGACGCCGCCGTCCGCGTCCTCGACGTCGCCGAGGAGATGGCCGCCACCCAGCGCCGGGAGATCAAGAAGCTCCCCACCCTGCGCGGGCGGACCGTCGTGAACCTCTTCTTCGAGGACTCCACCCGCACCCGGACGTCCTTCGAGGCCGCCGCGAAGCGCCTCAGCGCCGACGTCATCAACTTCTCCGCCAAGGGCTCCAGCGTCTCCAAGGGCGAGAGCCTCAAGGACACCGCGCTGACGCTGGAGGCCATGGGCGCCGACGCCGTCGTCGTCCGGCACGGCTCCTCCGGGGCCCCGCACCGCCTCGCGCACGCGGGCTGGACGAAGGGCGCGGTCGTCAACGCCGGCGACGGCACCCACGAGCACCCCACCCAGGCCCTGCTCGACGCGTACACGATGCGTCGTCACCTCCGCGGCGGCACGGGCGACCTCGCGGGCGCGAAGGTCGTCATCGTCGGCGACGTCCTGCACTCCCGGGTCGCCCGCTCCAACGTCCTGCTGCTGCACACCCTCGGCGCGCAGGTCACGCTCGTGGCCCCGCCGACGCTGCTGCCCGTCGGGATCGAGAGCTGGCCGTGCGCCTCCTCCCACGACCTCGACGCGACCCTGCGCGAGCGCGACCCCGACGCGGTGATGATGCTGCGCGTGCAGGCCGAGCGGATGGACGCCTCCCAGGGGTCGTTCTTCCCCTCCGCGCGGGAGTACAGCCGCCGCTACGGCCTGGCCCGCACGCGGCTCGAACTGCTCAACGACCACGCGATCGTGATGCACCCCGGCCCGATGAACCGCGGGCTGGAGATCTCCGCCGAGGCGGCCGACTCGGTCCGCTCCACCATCGTCGAGCAGGTCGGCAACGGCGTCGCGGTGCGGATGGCCGTCCTCTACCTGTTGCTGGCCGGCGAACTCCCGGGAGGGGACGCGTGAACACCACGATCATCCGGAACGTGAGACCGCTGGGCGGCGAGGCGACCGACCTCCTGCTGCGCGACGGCCGCATTGACGCGATCGGTCCGGGGCTCAGCGCCGAGGGCGCCACGGTGCTCGACGCCACGGGGCTCATCGCGCTGCCGGGTCTCGTCGACCTGCACACCCACCTGCGCGAACCGGGCCGCGAGGACGCCGAGACCGTCGAGTCCGGCACCCGCAGCGCGGCCCGCGGCGGCTACACCAGCGTCTTCGCGATGGCCAACACCTTCCCCGTCGCCGACACCGCCGGGGTCGTCGAGCAGGTCCAGCGCCTCGGCGAGGAGGCCGGCTGGGTCGACGTCCGTCCCGTCGGCGCCGTCACCGTCGGTCTCGCCGGACAGCAGCTCGCCGAACTCGGCGCCATGGCCGACTCCCGTGCGGGGGTCCGGGTCTTCTCCGACGACGGGCACTGCGTCTCCGACGCCGTCCTGATGCGCCGGGCGCTGGAGTACGTCAAGGCGTTCGACGGCGTCATCGCCCAGCACGCCCAGGAACCCCGCCTCACCGAGGGCGCGCAGATGCACGAGGGCACCGTGAGCGCCGTCCTCGGCCTGCGCGGCTGGCCGAGCGTGGCCGAGGAGGCGATCATCGCCCGCGACGTGCTCCTCGCCGACCACGTCGGCTCGCGCCTGCACGTCTGCCACCTCTCCACCAAGGGGTCCGTCGACATCGTGCGCTGGGCCAAGGCGCGCGGTGTCCAGGTCACGGCCGAGGTCACCCCCCACCACCTGCTGCTCACCGACGAACTCGTCCGGGGCTACGACCCGGTCTACAAGGTCAACCCGCCGCTGCGCACCCAGGCCGACGTCGAGGCCGTCCGCGAGGGTCTGGCCGACGGGACGATCGACGTCGTCGCCACCGACCACGCCCCGCACCCGGTCGAGGCCAAGGACTGCGAGTGGTCCGCCGCGGCCATGGGCATGACCGGCCTGGAGACCGCGCTGAGCGTGGTCCAGCACACGATGGTCGACTCCGGCCTCATCGGCTGGGACACCCTCGCCGACCGGATGTCGTCCGCCCCCGCGCGGATCGGCCGGCTCGCCACCCACGGTCGGCCGCTGGACGTGGGCAGCCCCGCGAACCTCGTGCTGCTCGACCCCGCCGCGCGCTGGACCGTCGACCCCGCCGCGATGGCCACCGCCGGGCGCAACTCGCCCTTCCGGGACATGGAGCTGCCCGGCCGGGTCGTCGCGACCTTCCTGCGCGGGCGCGCGACCGTCCTCGGCTCGCAGCTGGTGGACGCGTGAAGGTCCTCGCCGTGATCGTCCTCGTCGCGGCGCTGCTGGTGCTGTGGCGGATGATGTTCATGGGCTACCGCGGCCGGGCGTTGCGCCAGCGGCGCGACCTCCCGCGACCGGTCGGGGCCAGGGACTGGAAGGCCATGAGCCGCTCCGTCGAGGGGATCTACGTCTCCACGACCGACGCGGAGAACGCCCTGGACCGGATCGCCGCCCACGGGCTCGGCAGCCGCAGCGCGGTGCAGCTGGGCTTCGTCGAGGAGGGCATCGGGTTCCTGCGCCAGGGCGCGCGCTCGTTCGTCGTCCCGGTCGGTGACGTCCTCGGCGTGGGCCACGGGCCGGGCATGGTCGGCAAGTGGATCGGCAAGGAGAAGGGGCTCATCGTCCTCCGCTGGAAGCTGGGGGACAGGGTCGTCGACACGGGAGTGAAACCGCGACACCCCGCCGAGGGTGCGGCGTTCGCGGAGCAGGTGGAGGAACTCGTGCGGAAGCACAAGAACACGAAGAACCCCGGAGGTGCCCAGTGAGCGACCGCGTTCCCGCCGTGCTCGTCCTCGAGGACGGCCGCACGTTCCACGGACAGGCCTACGGCCGCGTGGGTCAGACCGTCGGTGAGGCGGTGTTCTCCACCGGCATGACCGGCTACCAGGAGACGCTGACCGACCCCAGCTACCACCGCCAGGTCGTCGTCATGACCGCCCCGCACGTCGGGAACACCGGCTACAACGACGAGGACCAGGAGTCGGGCCGGATCTGGGTCGCCGGCTACGTCGTCCGCGACCCCGCGCGCACCCCCTCGAACTGGCGCTCGCAGCGCGGTCTCGGCGAGGAGCTCGACGCCCAGGGGGTCGTCGGGATCTCCGGCGTCGACACCCGCGCGCTGACCCGGCACCTGCGTGAACGCGGCGCGATGAAGGTCGGGGTGTTCTCCGGCGACGCCGCCGCGAAGTCGCCCGCGGAACTGCTGCAGGCCGTGCACGACGCCCCCGACATGGAGGGCACCGACCTCGCCTCGCTGGTCAGCACCGACGCGGACTACCTCGTGCCCGCCGTGGGGGAGCGACGGTTCTCCGTCACCGCCGTCGACCTCGGCATCAAGTCGATGACCCCGCACCGCCTCGCGGAACGCGGGATCGACGTGACCGTCGTGCCCTCGACCGTGACCCTGGAGCAGGTGCTGACCTCCGGGCCGGACGGGAGCGCCCCCGACGGGGTGTTCTTCTCCAACGGCCCGGGCGACCCGGCCGCCGCGACCCACGAGATCGAGGTCCTGCAGGGGGTGCTGGAGCGCCAGATCCCGTTCTTCGGGATCTGCTACGGCAACCAGCTCCTCGGCCGTGCGCTCGGGTTCGGGACCTACAAGCTCAAGTACGGCCACCGCGGGATCAATCAGCCGGTGATGGACCTCACGACCCGCAAGGTCGAGGTCACCGCGCACAACCACGGTTTCGCTGTCGACGGAACCGCCGGGGAGGTCCGCGACACCCCCTACGGGCGGGCCGAGGTGAGCCACGTCGGTCTCAACGACGGCGTCGTCGAAGGGCTGCGCTGCCTGGACGCGCCGGCGTTCTCCGTGCAGTACCACCCGGAGGCGGCGGCCGGTCCGCACGACGCCGCGTACTTGTTCGACCGGTTCGTCGACCTCATGGAAGGGCGGGGCGCGTCGTGACTAGGGAAGCGCAACCCCTCGTCGAGAAGCTGACCATCAAGAACTATCGAGTTCTTAAGGCAGTTGAGTTCGAGAAGCTGTCGCCGCTAACTGTACTCCTAGGCCCCAATGGTAGTGGCAAGTCGACGACCTTCGATGCGATCGCTTTCTTGCACGAAGCGTTCACTTCGGGGCTCAGAGGCGCGTGGGACTCACGCAACCGGATGGCGGAGATCAGGAGTCGCGGTCAGTCCGGGCCGGTCTCGTTCGAAATCAAGTACCGCGAGCACAAGGGTGCCAAGCTCGTCACTTATCATTTGGAGATCGACGAGATCGATAGTCGGCCCGTCGTGGTCGCAGAGAAGATGCGCTGGGTCACTGCGCCGGCTCAGGGTCGGCCCCGTGAAATTTTGACTTTCGAACACGGGCAGGGGACGGTCTATGACGAAGAGACCGCTACCTACACACACGAACGACTCGAGTCACCGGAGTTGCTGGCGGTTTCCACTCTCGGACAACTGAGCCGCCATCAGCGTGTATCGGGTCTGCGTCGGTTCATTGCTGGGTGGTATCTCTCTTACTTGAGTGCTGATCAGACGCGAACTACACCACTGGCTGGCCCTCAGGACAGGCTGTCTCCGACGGGGGACAACCTTCCAAATGTCGTGCAGTTTCTACAGGAACGGCATCCTGAACGTCTTGCCAGCATCCTGCAAGCTCTAAGTCGTCAAGTTCCGCATCTTGAAGGAATCTCCGCGGGTACGCTGCAGGATGGCAGGCTTCTCCTACGTCTGAAAGATGCGCCCTTTGACGACCCAATTCTGTCGAGGTTCACGTCGGACGGCACGTTGAAGCTCTTTGCCTACCTGACGGTCCTCTATGACCCGACGCCAGCAAGCATCGTTGGCATCGAAGAGCCGGAGAATCAGCTCCACCCCAGACTTCTCCCAATGCTGGCGGAGGAAGCGCGACAGGCTGCGGAGCGCAGTCAGGTTCTCGTGACAACCCACTCGCCTCAGTTCGCAGATGCGCTGCAACCACGTGAGCTCTGGATCGTTCATCGAGCTGCTGATGGTTTCACGCGCGTCACGCGTGCTAGTGACATCCCTGTAGTGAACTCGATGATGCGGGCTGGGGCGCAGCTCGGCGACCTTTGGATGGAGAACTACTTCGGGGTCGGAGATCCGCTCAGGGCGGGAGCGGGCGTATGACACACGTCGAGGTCCTGGTGGAAGAACTTTCTGCTGAGCGCGCGCTCCGCCATCTTATCCCTCTCATCGTCCCTTCGGTGTCGTTTGACGTGCGTACCTTCAATGGCAAGCCCGACCTTCTACGCAAGCTGCCGGGTAGACTTGCTGGGTACTCAACCTGGATCCGCCAGGCGGACACGGTGGTTGTCGTGTTGACCGATCAAGATGATGACGACTGTATTGAACTCAAACAAGGTATCGAGGAAGAGTTTGCTCGGGTTGGCCTCGTAACCCTAAGTCAGTCTCAAAGGGGACTGGATGGCTGCACGCGGATTGCAGTTGAGGAGCTCGAGGCGTGGTTTTTTGGAGACGTACCCGCGCTCATCTCTGCCTTCCCTGGAGTTTCCCCGTCGCTTGCACAGCGCCGTGGGTACCGCGACCCCGATGCAATCGCAGGCGGAACGGCCGAGGCACTCGAACGAGTTTTAGACAAGGCTGGCTACGGTTCGTCGCTTCGCAAGGTCGCCACTGCCGAAGCTGTCGCGCCGTTCATGGACGTTGAAGCAAACCGGTCTCGAAGTTTTCAAGTGTTCCGCGACGGCATTCGTCGCCTCACCTCCCTCAAGGAGTCCTGATGCCCCGTCGCACCGATCTGAAGTCGGTCCTCGTCATCGGGTCCGGGCCCATCGTCATCGGCCAGGCCGCCGAGTTCGACTACTCCGGGACCCAGGCCTGCCGCGTGCTGCGTGCCGAGGGGCTGCGCGTCATCCTGGTGAACTCCAACCCGGCGACGATCATGACCGACCCGGAGATGGCCGACGCGACCTACGTCGAGCCGATCACCCCCTCCGTGGTCGAGGCGATCATCGCCAAGGAACGTCCCGACGCGGTGCTGGCGACCCTGGGGGGCCAGACCGCGCTGAACACCGCGATCGCGCTCTACGAGAACGGCGTCCTCGAGAAGTACGGCGCGGAACTCATCGGCGCCGACGTCGACGCCATCAAGCTCGGTGAGGACCGCCAGCTGTTCAAGGGGGTCGTCGAACGTTGCGGTGCGGAGTCCGCGCGCAGCCACCTCTGCCACTCGATGGACGAGGTCCTCGCCGGAGCGGCCGACCTCGGCTACCCCGTCGTCGTGCGCCCCAGCTTCACCATGGGTGGTCTGGGCTCGGGTTTCGCCTACGACGAGAACGACCTCCGGCGCATCGCCGGTCAGGGGCTGCACCACTCGCCCGTGACCGAGGTGCTCCTCGAGGAGTCGATCATGGGCTGGAAGGAGTACGAGCTCGAGCTCATGCGCGACCGCGCCGACAACGTCGTGGTCGTCTGCTCGATCGAGAACTTCGACCCGATGGGCGTCCACACCGGCGACTCCATCACCGTCGCGCCCGCGATGACCCTCACCGACCGCGAGTACCAGCGGATGCGCGACATCGCCATCGCCGTCATCCGCGAGGTCGGCGTCGACACCGGCGGTTGCAACATCCAGTTCGCGGTGAACCCCGCCGACGGCCGCATCATCGTCATCGAGATGAACCCGCGGGTGTCGCGTTCCTCCGCGCTGGCGTCGAAGGCGACGGGTTTCCCCATCGCCAAGATCGCCGCCCGCCTCGCCGTGGGCTACACCCTCGACGAGATCCCGAACGACATCACCCGGTCGACCCCGGCGAGCTTCGAGCCCTCCCTCGACTACGTCGTGGTCAAGGTCCCCCGGTTCGCGTTCGAGAAGTTCCCGGCCGCCGACCCCACGCTGACCACGACGATGAAGAGCGTCGGCGAGGCCATGGCACTGGGCCGCAACTTCACCGAGGCGCTGCAGAAGGCGCTGCGCAGCACCGAGAAGCGCGGTGCGCAGTTCTCCTGGGCGGGTGACCCGGGGGACCGCGCGGACCTGCTGCGCCGCGCCGCGCAGCCCACCGACGAACGCATCGGGCTGGTCATGCAGGCCATCCGTGCGGGCGCGACCCCGGCGGAGCTGTTCGAGTCCACCCGGATCGACCCGTGGTTCCTGGACCAGTTGTTCCTGCTCGACGAGATCGCCGTCGAGGTCCGCGAGAGCGACGAACTCACCCCGGACCTGCTGCGCCACGCCAAGCGGCACGGGTTCTCCGACCTGCAGATCGGTGAACTGCGCCACCTGCCCGAGGACGTCGTCCGCGGCGTCCGGCACGCGCTGGGGATCCGGCCCGTCTTCAAGACCGTCGACACCTGTGCCGCCGAGTTCGCGGCGAGCACGCCGTACCACTACTCCAGCTACGACGAGGAGGACGAGACCCGCCCCCGTGAGAAGGAGGCGATCCTCATCCTCGGCTCGGGCCCCAACCGCATCGGGCAGGGGGTGGAGTTCGACTACTCCTGCGTGCACGCGAGCTTCGCGCTGCGCGACGCCGGGTACGAGACCGTCATGCTCAACTGCAATCCCGAGACGGTGTCGACGGACTACGACACCTCCGACCGGTTGTACTTCGAACCGCTGACCCTCGAGGACGTCCTCGAGGTCGTGCACGCCGAGATGCGCTGCGGCCCGGTCAAGGGCGTCATCGTGCAGCTCGGCGGGCAGACCCCGCTGGGCCTCGCCGCCAAGCTCGAGGAGGCGGGTGTCCCGATCATCGGGACCTCCCCGCAGGCCATCGACCTCGCCGAGGAGCGCGGCGCCTTCGGCCAGGTGCTGGAACGCGCCGGGCTGGTCGCCCCGAAGCACGGGACCGCGTCGAGCTTCCCGGGCGCCAAGGCGATCGCCGCCGAGATCGGCTACCCCGTCCTCGTCCGCCCGAGCTACGTCCTCGGTGGCCGCGGGATGCAGATCGTCTACGACGAGGCCTCCCTTGAGGAGTACATGCGGACCGCGACCGAGGTGTCGCCGGAACGTCCCGTGCTCGTCGACCGGTTCCTCGACGACGCCATCGAGATCGACGTCGACGCGTTGTTCGACGGCGAGGAGATGTACCTCGGCGGGATCATGGAGCACATCGAGGAGGCCGGCATCCACTCCGGCGACTCGGCCTGCGTCATCCCGCCCGCGACGCTCGGGAACTCCGAACTCGCCCGGGTCCGCACCGCGACCGAGGCCATCGCCCGCGGGGTCGGGGTGCGGGGTCTGCTCAACGTGCAGTTCGCCCTCGCCGCCGACATCCTCTACGTCCTCGAGGCGAACCCGCGGGCCTCGCGCACCGTGCCGTTCGTCTCCAAGGCCACCGGGGTCGCGCTGGCCAAGGCCGCCGCACGGTTGATGGCGGGCACGTCGATCCGGGACCTCCGGGCCGAGGGTCTCCTGCCGTCGCGAGGCGACGGTGGGCTGCTGCCGGCGGACTCGCCGGTGTCGGTGAAGGAAGCGGTGCTGCCGTTCGCGCGGTTCCGCACCGCCGAGGGCGTCGTCGTCGACTCCCTGCTCGGGCCGGAGATGCGCTCGACCGGTGAGGTCATGGGCATCGACGTCGACTTCCCGACGGCGTTCGGGAAGTCGCAGACCGCCGCCTACGGCGGGTTGCCGACGGAGGGGACCGCGTTCATCTCGGTCGCCGACCGGGACAAGCGCGCGATGATCTTCCCGATCAAGCGCCTCGCCGACCTCGGGTTCACCCTGGTCGCCACCGAGGGCACCGCGCAGGTGTTGCGCCGCAACGGGATCGCCTCCACCGTGGTGCGCAAGCTCACCGAGGGCGTCGGGGAGGACGGGGAACCCACGATCGTCGGGCGCATCGGGGACGGCGAGATCTCGATGGTCGTCAACACCCCCTCCGGCAACCAGGCCCGCGCCGACGGCTACGAGATCCGCGCCGCTGCCACCGCGGTCGGGGCGCCGATCATCACGACGATCCAGGAGCTCTCCGCTGCGGTGCAGGCCATCGAGGCCTACCGCAACGGCGGCGGGCGGAACGTCGCGTCGCTGCAGGAACACACCGCGCGGCTCGTCGCCGCCTGGGACGGGTTCCGCGCGTGACCACGACGGCGCGCTTCGGTGCACGTCTCGCCGAGGCGATGGCCGCGCACGGTCCGCTGTGCGCGGGCATCGACCCGCACGCCCCGCTGCTCGCGGCGTGGGGCCTGACCGACGACGCCGCGGGCGTCGAACGGTTCGGCCGCACGGTCGTCGAGGCGCTCGCCGGGAACGTCGCCTGCGTCAAACCGCAGGCGGCGTTCTTCGAACGGCACGGCTCCCGGGGGGTGGCGGCGCTGGAACGCGTCGTCGCCGACGCCCGGGCGGCGGGTCTGCTGACGATCGTCGACGCCAAGCGCGGGGACATCGGCTCGACCATGGCCGCCTACGCCGACGCGTTCGTGGGCGACTCGCCGCTGGCCGGGGACGCCGTCACGGTCTCGCCCTACCTGGGGTTCGGGTCGTTGCGCCCGGTCCTGGACCTGGCCGCGGCCAACGGCCGGGGCGTCTTCGTGCTGGCGCTCACCTCGAACGCGGAGGGGGCCGGCGTCCAGCACGCGCTCGGTCACGACGGTCGCTCGGTCGCCCGGACCGTCGCGGAGTCGGCGGCGCGGGAGAACTCCGGTGCGCTGCCCTTCGGCGACGTCGGTCTCGTCGTCGGCGCGACCGTGGGTTCCGCCGTGGAGGACCTGGGCATCGACCTCGACGCCGTGAACGGTCCGCTGCTGGCTCCCGGGGTCGGCGCGCAGGGCGCGACCGCGCAGGACCTGCAGCGGGTGTTCGGCCACGGGCGCCGGTTGGTGCTCGCGTCCAGTTCGCGGGAGGTCCTGCAGGCCGGGCCCGACGTGACGGCCCTGCGCGACGCGGCCCGCCGCAGCGCGGACGCGGTCGGGGCAGCGCTGGCCCGCTAGCGGCAGCCCCACCGCTCACTACGATGGACGGGTGCTCCTGCGACACCCCGGCGAGATCTGCTGATGCCCTCGAAGGAGATCGCCCGCGGGCTCGCGGCCCTCACGGTGACGGCTGTCGAGGTCGGTCACGACGAGCTCGAGGCGCGGCGTCAGGTCGGCGCCTTCCTGCGCGGTCTCCCGCTGGACCCGGTGACGATCCTGCGCGAGGCCGTCGCGGCCGTCGCCGAGCTCGCTCCGGCGGAGATGCGGGTCGCGGGCGGCGAACGGCAGCTCCTCGCCGCGTTGGAGGCCCGCGCCTGGCTGGAGCGGATGACCGTCGACACCGCGAGCGGCACTCCCCTCTGACCCGTGATCCCGCGGGGAATCCCCGCAAGATCGCGGGTCGGGAGTAGGTGTTCACCGTGAGGTGGTTGTGTCGTTGCTGAGAGTGGCTAGGTTGCTCTCGATCACGGAACCGACCGGGGGGACCCACTCATGCGCCGCGCCCGACTGCTGACCGGGGGCGCGCTCGCCCTCGTCCTCGCGAGCCCACTGCTCACCGCCCTGCCCGCCGCGGCGACCGGCTGCGCCGCGCCCACGCAGGCCGTCGGGGCCGTCCAGGGGAGCGGCGACGTCAGTCCTCTCGCCGGTCGGACCGTGACGGTGAGCGGGACCGTCGTCGGCGACGTTCCCGGGTTGTCCGGCTTCTACCTGCAGGACCGCGGCGACCGGGACCGCGCGACCTCCGACGGCGTCTTCGTCTACGCGCCGGACGCCGCCGTCGACCTCGGGGACACGGTGACCGCGACCGGCGCGGTGAGCGAGTACTCCGGCCAGACCCAGGTCTCGGCCCGCGGCGGCGTCACCGTCTGCGCCGAGGGGTCGGCGAAGGACCTGCCGAAGGCCGCGAAGCTGGACCTCCCCGCCGACCCCGCCGCCCGCGAGCGCCTCGAGGGCATGCTCGTCGCCCCGGCCGACGCGCTGACCGTCAGCGAGGTCTACGACCTCACCCGCTTCGGGGAACTGACGCTGTCCGAAGGCGGCCGGCTCGTCCAGCCCACCGAACTGGCCCGCCCGGGCTCGCCCCGCGCGCAGCGCATCGCGACGGACAACGCGAACTCCAGCATCGTCCTCGACGACGCCTCCAGCGCCCGCACCAGCACGACGGCGCGGCCCCACCTCTCGGCCACCACCCCCGTGCGGGTGGGCGACGTGCTGCGGTTCCGCGAACCGCTCGTCCTCGGCCACGGGTTCGACGCCTGGCGGTTGCAGCCCGCCGACGGCACCGCCGACGGGGTGTTCGCGGCCCAGGACACCCGCGAACGCCGCCCCGACCGCGTCGGCGGTGACGTGCAGATCGGGGCCTTCAACGTCCTGAACTACTTCCTGACCTTCACGGGCCCGGACGCGCGGGGGGCCGCGGACCAGGCGGGCCTCGACGCCCAGGCCGCGAAGATCGTCCCCGCGATCAGGGCCCTCGGCGCCGACGTCGTGACCCTCATGGAGGTCGAGGACACCGACTCCACCGGACTCACCCCCGGCAACGCCGACACCGCACTGGCCGACCTCACGCGCCGGTTGAACGCGGCGGGCGGCGGGCACTGGTCCTACGTCCCGATGCCGGCCGAGCTGTACGGGGTGCAGCGCGACGCGATCCGCAGCGCCATCGTGTACCGCGACGACACCGTCCGGGCGCTCGGCGCCCCCGTCGGCCTCGTCGGCCTCGTCGACGAGAGCGTCTGGTCCAACGCCCGCGAACCCCAGGCGCAGACCTTCGTGCAGGTCGGACGGGGCAACACCGACCGGTTCACCGTGGTGGCGAACCACTTCAAGTCCAAGGGTTCCGGTGACGACGCCGTCGGCGACGACGCCGACTCCGGCGACGGGCAGGGAGCCTGGAACGGTGACCGGGTGCGCCAGGCCGCGTCGCTGGCCGGGTTCGCGGACCGGTTGCGCCGCAGCACGGGTGACCCCGATGTCGTCCTGCTGGGCGACTTCAACTCCTACACGCGGGAGGACCCGATCGAGGAACTGCGTCGCGACGGTTTCACCGACCTGGGCTCGAGGTTCGACGCCGGTCGCTACAGCTACGTCTTCGACGCCCTCTCCGGTTCCCTCGACCACGCGCTGGCCACCCGGGAGCTGACGCGGAAGATCACCGGTGTGGCGCACTGGAACGTCAACTCGGTGGAGTCCTTCGCCTACCAGTACGACGGGGACCCGGCGCTGTACGCGGCGAACCCCTACCGCTCCAGCGACCACGACCCGCTGGTGATCGGCGTCGACCTGGCGCGCTGACGGGGCCACGGCGACCCGTTCCCGGAGCCCGCGGGGAGGACCACCCGGGGCGGGTGGGGACCCCCTCCCGTTGCAGGGCTGTGACCAGGGTGGATAGGTTCAGCCGAACTCCTCCTGGTGTTCGTCCGCTCGACCGGGCGACACCGCAGAAACTCGAGTGGACGACCCGAGGTGACTACGTGGCTCTGCCTCCCCTGACCGCCGAACAGCGCGCCGCCGCGCTGGAGAAGGCGGCTGCCGCCCGCCGGGAACGCGCCGCGGTGAAGCACCGCCTGAAGTACACCGGCGGCGACCTCGAAGAGGTCATCAAGGACGGCCAGGAGAACGAGGTCCTGGGCAAGATGAAGGTCTCCGCGTTGCTGGAGTCGTTGCCGAACGTGGGCAAGGTCCGCGCGAAGCAGATCATGGAGGAGATCGGGATCTCGGAGTCGCGCCGCGTGCGGGGCCTCGGGGCGCACCAGATCGCCGCCCTGGTCGACCGGTTCGGGAACCACCGCTCCCCGGACCACGCCGCCGGGAGCACCTCCTGAACGCTGTGACCCCGCGCCTGACCGTTCTGGCCGGCCCCACGGCCGTCGGGAAGGGCACCGTCTCCGCCGACCTCCGCACGCGCTACCCCGAGGTCTGGATCTCGGTGTCGGCGACGACCAGGGCCCAGCGCCCCGGTGAGGTCGACGGGGTGCACTACCACTTCGTCTCCGAGGACGTCTTCGACGGCTACGTGCGCGACGGCGAGCTGCTGGAGTGGGCCCGCGTCCACGGCCGCCACCGCTACGGCACGCCGCGTCGTCCCGTCGCCGACGTGCTGGCCTCCGGTCGACCGGCGCTGCTGGAGATCGACCTCGCGGGTGCGCGTCAGGTCCGGGAGTCGATCCCCGTCACCGGCCTGAACGCCCAGTTCGTCTTCCTCGCCCCGCCCAGCTGGGACGAACTCGTCCGCCGCCTGGTCGGTCGCGGGACGGAGTCGGAGGAGGAGCGCGAGCGCCGCCTGGCCACCGCGAAGGTCGAACTGGCGGCCGAACCGGAGTTCGACGTGACCATCTACAACGACGACGTGCGCCGGGCGACCGACGAGCTCGTAGGATGCATGGGTCTACCGGTCCACCCTGCGTGATGGACCGGACGCTTTCGAACCGAGGAGAACCATCGTGGCTGGAACCGTCGCAGCGCCCGAGGGCATCACCAACCCGCCCATCGACGACCTGCTGACGGCCGCCGACTCCAAGTACGCCCTGGTCATCTACGCCGCCAAGCGCGCGCGTCAGATCAACGCGTACTACTCCCAGCTGGGCGAGGGCCTGCTGGAGTACGTCGGTCCGCTCGTCGAGACCCACGTGCAGGAGAAGGCGCTGTCCGTCGCCATGCGTGAGATCAACGAGGGTCTGCTGACGTCGGAGCCGATCGAGCAGCAGTGAGCACCACCCGTGGTCCCGGGAACGGCCCGCGCGTCGTCCTCGGGGTCGCGGGAGGCATCGCCGCGTACAAGGCGGCGCTGCTGCTGCGCGAGCTGACCGAGTCCGGGCACGACGTGACCGTCGTGCCCACCGCGGCCTCCGAGCACTTCGTCGGGCGCGCGACGTGGGAGGCGTTGTCCGGGAAGCCGGTCGCCACCGACGTCTGGAGCCGCGCCGACGAGGTCCCCCACGTCCGGCTGGGCCGGCACGCGGACCTCGTGGTCGTCGCCCCCGCGACCGCCGACCTGCTGGGTCGGGCGGCGCACGGCCTCGCCGACGACCTGCTGACCAACGTGCTGCTGACGGCGACCTGCCCGGTGCTGCTGGCCCCGGCGATGCACACCGAGATGTGGCTCAACCCGGCCGTCCAGGCCAACGTCGCACTGCTGCGCTCGCGCGGGATCACCGTGCTGGAGCCGGCCTCCGGGCGACTCACCGGTGCCGACACCGGCCCCGGGCGCATGCCCGAACCCGCCGACATCGCCGCGGCCTGCCGTCGCCTGCTGGCCTCCGGACCGCGGTCCTACGACCTCGCGGGGCGACGGGTCGTCGTCTCCGCGGGCGGGACCCGCGAACCGCTGGACCCGGTGCGCTTCCTCGGCAACCGCTCCTCGGGGCGCCAGGGGGTCGCGCTCGCCGCGGCCGCCGCCGCGCGGGGCGCGGTCGTGACCCTCGTCGCCGCGCACGTCGAGGTCCTGGACCCCTCCGGCGTCGAGGTCGTCCACGTCGCGACCGCCGCCGAGCTGGGGGAGACCGTCCGGGCCCTGGCCGCCTCCGCCGACGTCGTCGTGATGGCCGCGGCCGTCGCCGACTTCCGCCCCGCGACCCGCGCCGGCAACAAGATCAAGAAGTCCGAGGACCCGGCCCGCGACCCGGTCGTGGTGCTCGAACGCACCGACGACGTCCTCGCCGGGCTGGTCCGCGCGCGCGCCGGTACCGCCCCCGTGATCGTCGGGTTCGCCGCCGAGACGGGGGACGAGACCGGCACCGTCCTCGAGCACGGCCGGGCGAAGCTGGCCCGCAAGGGCTGCGACCTGCTGGTGCTGAAC
The DNA here is from genome assembly GCF_042674865.1 of Kineococcus sp. GCM10028916. Classification (NCBI taxonomy): domain Bacteria; kingdom Bacillati; phylum Actinomycetota; class Actinomycetes; order Kineosporiales; family Kineosporiaceae; genus Kineococcus; species Kineococcus sp. GCM10028916. The sequence continues at coordinate 182,781 of NZ_JBHTFM010000001.1, forward strand.
GAGGTGGGGGAGGCGAAGGGCTTCGCGACCCCCACGAACGCCGTCACGATCCTCGGCGCCGACGGCTCCGAGCGCGAGGTGGCCGAGGCGAGCAAGGACGTCGTGGCCGACGCGGTGTGGGACGCCGTGGTGCCTATGCTGACGTCCGCCGTCACACTGACGACGTGAAGGACCCGTTTGGAGACTGGAGCCCCGTGACGACCCCGCTTCGCCTGTTCACGTCCGAGTCGGTCACCGAGGGCCACCCGGACAAGATCTGCGACCAGATCTCCGACGGGATCCTCGACGCGCTGCTGGCCCAGGACCCCAGGAGCCGGGTCGCGGTGGAGACGATGGTCACGACCGGCCTCGTGCACGTGGCCGGCGAGGTCACCACCGAGGCCTACGCCGACATCCCCACGATCGTGCGCCGGACGTTGCTGGACATCGGCTACGACTCCTCGGCGAAGGGTTTCGACGGGCGCACCTGCGGCGTCGAGGTCTCGATCGGCTCGCAGTCCCCGGACATCGCCCAGGGCGTCGACTCGGCGTGGGAGAACCGCCAGGACGGCGGCGGGGGAGACCCCCTCGACCTGCAGGGCGCCGGTGACCAGGGCCTGATGTTCGGCTACGCCTGCGACGAGACCCCCGAGCTCATGCCGCTGCCGATCCACCTGGCCCACCAGCTCTCCCAGCGGCTCTCGCAGGTGCGCAAGAAGGGGGAGATCCCCTACCTGCGTCCCGACGGCAAGACTCAGGTGACGGTCGGCTACGACGGCGACAAGGCCGTCCGCCTCGACACCGTCGTGCTCTCCACCCAGCACGAGCCGGACGTGGACCTGATCAAGACGCTGACCCCGGACGTGCGCCGCTTCGTCATCGAACCCGTGCTGGAGGGTCTCGACCTCGACACCTCCGACATCCGCCTGCTGGTGAACCCGACGGGCCGCTTCGAGATCGGCGGCCCGATGGGCGACGCCGGCCTCACCGGCCGCAAGATCATCGTCGACACCTACGGGGGCATGTCCCGCCACGGCGGCGGCGCGTTCTCCGGCAAGGACCCCTCGAAGGTCGACCGCTCCGCCGCGTACGCCATGCGCTGGGTCGCGAAGAACGTCGTCGCGGCCGGTCTCGCGACCCGCTGCGAGGTCCAGGTCGCCTACGCCATCGGCAAGGCGCAGCCCGTCGGGCTCTACGTGGAGACGTTCGGCACCGAGAAGGTCGCCCGCGCCCGCATCGAGTCCGCCATCCGCGACGTGTTCGACCTGCGTCCCGCCGCCATCGTGCGCGACCTGCAGCTCCTGCAGCCGATCTACGCCCAGACGGCCGCCTACGGCCACTTCGGCCGGGAACTGCCCGGGTTCACCTGGGAGCGCACCGACCGGGTCGAGCAGCTGCTCGCCGCGACGGGTGCCTGACCCTCACCCGACCGTGTCCGCTGACCACGACGCTCAGCCCGCGCTCGACGGGCTGAGCGTCCCCGCGGTCGCTCCGGCGAAGAAGAAGCCGGCCGCGAGGAAGAAGACCCTCGAGGGGGTCGCGGAGACCGACCCGGTCGCCCGGGTGCTGGTGAGTTCGCAACTGCCGCACCTGGACCGGCCCTTCGACTACCTCGTGCCCGCGTCGATGGAGAACACCGCCGAACCGGGACGCCTGGTCCGCGTCCCGTTCGCGGGCACCGACGCCGAGGGGTACGTCCTGGAACGGCTCGCCGCGAGCGAGCACCCGGGCCGCCTCGCCCGGCTGCGGCGCGTGGTCTCGGGCGTGCCGGTCCTCACCCCCTCCACGCTGGAACTGTGCCGACGCGTCGCCGCGGAGTACGCGGGGACGCTGTCCGACGTGGTCCGCCTCGCCGTCCCCGGCCGGCACGCCGCCGCCGAGGAGTCGGTGCTGAGCGCCGACCCCGTCGTGCACGAACCCGTCGTGCTGGGGGAGGACCTGCACGGGTGGGAACGCCACAGTGCCGGACCCGCCTTCCTCGCCCACGTCCGCGACGGCGGGTCACCGCGGGCCGTCGCCACCTTCGCGCCGGGGACGGACCCGTTCGCGGCGCTCGCGGTCGCCGCGCGCGCGACGCTGGCCTCGGGGCGGACGGCGCTGCTCGTCGTGCCCGACCACCGCGACCTCGACCGGTTGTCGCAGGCCCTGGAGCGCATCGTCCCCGAGGGACACGTCCGCCTCGAGGCCGACGCCGGGCCGTCGCCGCGCTACCGGGCCTTCCTGCAGGCCCTCACCGGCCGCACGCGGATCGTCGCGGGCACCCGGGCCGCGGTGTTCGCCCCGCTGCCCAACCTGGGGCTCATCGCGGTCCTCGACGACGGCGACGACTCCCACGCCGACCAGCGCGCCCCTTACCCCCACGTCCGCGAGGTCGCGGTGCTGCGGGCGGAGCAGACCGGCGCCGCCGCGCTGTTCGCCGGCCGGACCCGCACCGCCGAGACGCAGCTGCTGCTGGAGTCCGGCTGGGCGCGTCCCGTCCTCGCCTCCCGCGACACCGTCCGCTCCTCCTCGCCGCGCATCTCCGTCGCCGGGACCAGCGGCTTCGACGCCCAGGACCCGCTGGCGGCGGCGGCGCGACTGCCCTCCGACGGGTGGCGGGTGCTGCGCGACGCCGTGCGGCGCGGGCCGGTGCTCGTCCAGGTGCCGCGGACCGGCTACGTCCCGACGCTGGCCTGCCAGACGTGTCGCGACCCGGCCCGGTGCACGTCCTGCCACGGCCCGCTCGCCGTCACCGACGCGGGGGAGCGCGCCTCGTGCCGCTGGTGCGGCCGGCCGGCGACGGACTGGGTGTGCCCGAACTGCGGCGACGGCCGCTTTCGGGCCGTGGTCACCGGGGCCCGTCGCACCGCCGAGGAGCTCGGGCGGGCCTTCCCGGGCGTCGACGTCCGCACCTCGGGCGGCTCGCAGGTCCTGGACACCGTGCCGGACAAGCCGTCGCTGGTGATCTCCACGCCGGGCGCCGAACCGGTCGTGGCGAGCGGGTACGCCGCGGCCCTGCTGCTGGACGGGTGGGCCCTGCTGGCCCGCCCGGACCTGCGCGCGCAGGAGGAGGCGTTCCGGCGCTGGACGAGCGCCGCGTCCCTGGTCCGTCCCGCCGCCGAGGGTGGGGCCGTCGTGGTCGTCGCCGACCCCCAGGCCGCGGCGGTGCAGGCCCTCGTGCGCTGGGACCCGGCGGGCTTCGCCGAACGGGAGCTGGCCCAGCGCCGCGAGCTCGACCTGCCCCCGGCGGCGCGCTTCGCCGGTCTCATCGGGGTCGCCGCCGACGTCGAGGACTTCGTCGGGGCGCTACCCGAGCTGCCCGGGGTGCGGGTGCTCGGACCCCTGCCCGTGCCGGACCGGCCCGGTCACGCCCCGATGGTCCGCAGCGTCGTGCGCGTGCCGCGGACGGAGTCGGCCGCGCTGTCGGCCGCGGTGAAGAACGTCACCGCCGGTCGCAGCGTCCGCAAGCTGCCCCTGGTGCGGGTGCGTGTGGACCCCCTCCAGATCGGCTGACCGCGCGCCATCGCCGTGACGGGTGAAGGATCGCGCCCGTGGACTTCCGACACCTCGGCCGCTCCGGCCTGAAGATCAGCGAGATCACCTACGGCAACTGGCTCACCCACGGGTCCCAGGTCGAGAACGAGGCGGCGATCGCGTGCGTGCACGCCGCCCTCGACGCGGGGATCACCACCTTCGACACCGCCGACGTCTACGCCAACACCGTCGCCGAGACCGTCCTCGGGCAGGCGCTGAAGGGGCAGCGACGGGAATCCCTGGAGATCCTCACCAAGGTCTTCGGCCCCATCGGCCCCAAGCAGCACAACGACACCGGCCTCTCCCGCAAGCACGTGATGGAGGCCTGCGAAGGGTCGCTGCGCCGCCTCGGGACCGATCACATCGACCTCTACCAGGCGCACCGCTACGACTACGCGACGCCGCTGGAGGAGACGATGCAGGCCTTCGCCGACCTCGTGCGGCAGGGGAAGGTCCTCTACGTCGGGGTCAGCGAGTGGACCGCCGAGCAGCTGCGCGCCGGCGTCGAACTGGCCGGGAAGCTCGGCTTCCAGCTCATCTCCAACCAGCCGCAGTACTCGATGCTGTGGCGGGTCATCGAGGAGGAGGTCGTCCCGACCTCGAAGGAACTCGGTGTGTCGCAGGTGGTCTGGTCGCCCATCGCGCAGGGTGTGCTGACCGGCAAGTACGTCCCGGGCGGCAAGCTGCCCGAGGGCTCGCGCGCCACCGACACCAAGGGCGGCGCGGACATGATCAAGCGCTTCATGCGCGACGACGTCCTCTCCCGGGTGCAGGAGCTCAAGCCGATCGCGGCGGAACTCGACCTCTCGATGGCGCAGCTCGCCGTGGCGTGGGTCCTGCAGAACGAGAACGTGGCGACCGCGATCATCGGGGCCTCGCGTCCGGAGCAGGTCGCCGACAACGCCGGGGCAGCCGGGAAGACGATCCCGGCCGAGGTGCTGGCCCGCATCGACGCCGTCCTCGGTGACGTCGTCGAACGCGACCCGGCCAAGACCCACGAGTCCTCGCCCAAGCAGCGCGAGGTCTGATCCCCGCGCCCGGGCTCAGGACTCCTGGTGGGGCCGCGGGACCGGGGTGAACGCGCGGGTGTCCCAGGAGGACCACGAGGTCTGCGGGGTCCGGGCGACGGGGCGGGTGGAGGCCAGGCGCAGGTCGGCCTCCACCCGTGCCGCGCGGGCGCGCGGGCGCACCACGGCGAGGTCGACGAAGGCGCCGACCACGGCCACGAGCATGAGGATCCACCCCACCGTCGCCACGTCGACGACGTCGAGGTCGACGTGCACGGCGAAGGCGAGGATCGCGCCGATCGTGAGCAGGCAGCAACTGTTTCCGGTTCGCACGACCCCACCCTCCGCGGTCGCGGCAGGGAAACCCGCCCCGGCTCACCCGCCCGCCGCAGGAGGGTCCCTCCGTGGGCGGCAGTGGCAGCACGCAGAGCCACCGGTCGCGACGGGGCGTCGCTGCGCGTCGTCGTCGACGGTCACCACCGGCCCGTAGACTCGACGCCGCACCCAGCCGTTCCACTTCCAGGGAGCCTCGTGGCGATCCAGCCCATCCGACTCTTCGGGGACCCCGTCCTCCGCCAGCGCGCGGAGGAGGTCACCACCTTCGACAAGGAGCTGCGGCAGCTCGTCAAGGACCTCGAGGAGACGATGCTCGCCGCCCCCGGGGCGGGGCTCGCGGCCCCGCAGCTCGGGGTGTCGCTGCGCGTGTTCACCTACAACGCCGACGACGAGATCGGGCACCTCATCAACCCCGTCCTCGACCTCTCCGAGGAGTGCCAGGAGGGTGACGAGGGCTGCCTCTCGTTTCCCGGCATCGTCGCCGACACCCGGCGCTCCCTGCACGTGGTGGCCAAGGGCTTCGACATGCACGGTGAACCGGTCACGATCTCCGGCTCGGAGTTCAAGGCGCGGGCCATCCAGCACGAGACCGACCACCTCGACGGCATCCTCTTCATCGACCGCCTCGACAAACCGCAGCGCAAGCTGGCGTTGAAGGCCGTGCGCGAGGCCGAGTGGCTGGGTCTGGAGACGCCGCAGATCAAGGTCTCCCCGCACGACACCTTCGGTCAGGCGAGGTAGTGCGCCTCGTCGTCGCCGGAACCCCCGACGTCGCCGTCCCCGCCCTCGACGCCCTGCTCGCCAGCCGGCACGAGGTCGTCGCCGTCCTCACCCGTCCCGACGCGGCCGCCGGTCGCGGCCGTCGCCCCGCCGCCTCGCCCGTGGCGCTGCGGGCCCGCGAGGTCGGACTCCCGCTCCTGCAACCGGTGAAGCCGCGCGGTGAGGAGTTCCTGGCCCAGCTGCGCGAGCTGGCGCCGGACGCCTGCCCCGTCGTCGCCTACGGGGCCCTGGTGCCGCGCGCGGCGCTGGACGTCCCGCGCTTCGGCTGGCTGAACCTGCACTTCTCGCTGCTGCCCGCCTGGCGCGGAGCGGCACCCGTGCAGCGCGCGGTGATGAACGGTGACGACGTCAGCGGCGCCTGCGTCTTCCAGCTCGAGGAGGGGCTGGACACCGGTCCGGTCTACGCCTCGTTCGCGGATCCCGTCGGCCCGACCGACACGTCGGGGGACCTGCTGTCCCGGTTCGCGGTGCGCGGGGCCGCGTTGCTGGTCGACGTGCTCGACGCGGTCGAGGACGGCACCGCCCACGCCGTCCCGCAGCCGTCCGAGGGGATCTCGCTGGCGCCCAAGATCAGCGTCGAGGAGGCCCGGATCGACTGGACGGCGAACGCCGTCGAGATCGATCGCCGGGTCCGCGGCTGCACCCCCGAACCGGGCGCGTGGACGACGTTCCGCGGCGAACGCGTCAAGGTCGGCCCGCTCGTCCCGGGCCCCGAGGACGTGCCCGCGGGACGCATCGTGGTGGAGAGGAAACGGGTCCTGGTGGGTTCTGCCCAGGGCTCCGTGGCGCTGGGCACCGTCCAGCCCGCGGGCAAGAAGGCGATGAACGCGACCGACTGGGCGCGTGGGATCCGGCCGGAGCCGGAAGAGGAGTTCTCGTGACCGGACCGAAACTGGGAACAGGTCAGCAGCGGACCCCGCGCACCGGGGTCAAGCAGGACCGCTTCACCCGCGTCGACGAGTCGCGCAAGGTCGCCTACGAGGTGCTGCGCGCGGTGTCCGGGGACGACGCCTACGCCAACCTCGTGCTGCCGAAGCTGCTGCGCGCCAGGAAGTTGAACGGCCGCGACGCCGCGTTCGCGACGGAACTCGCCTACGGCGTCCTGCGCGGTCAGGGCACCTACGACGCGCTGCTCGCCACGCTCGTCGACCGCCCCTTCGCCGAACTCGACGCCGGCGTCCTGGACATCCTGCGGATGGGCCTGCACCAGCTGCTGGCCATGCGGGTCCCCGACCACGCCGCCGTCGCGACCTCCGTCGCGCTCGCGCGCAACGTGGTCGGCGGCGGGCCGTCCGGCCTGATCAACGCCGTGCTGCGCAGCGCCGCCGGCCGCGACCTCGACGCCTGGATCGCGGAGGTCGCGAGCACCGGCCACGAGGACGACGACCTCGCGCTGCGCTACTCCCACCCGCAGTGGATCGTGCGCAGCCTGCGCGAGGCGTTGAAGGCGCACGGGCACGAGGCGGGCGAGCTGGAGGACCTGCTCACCGCCGACAACACCCCCGCCCAGGTCGCCGTCGCCGCCCTGCCGGGGTTGTCCGAACCCGAGGACCTCGTGGGGAAGGCGTCCTTCCTCGAGGTCGTCCCCGGCCGCTGGGCGCCGACGGCGGTCCAGCTCGTCCACGGCGACCCGGGCAAGCTGCCCTCGGTGCGCGGTGGACGGGCCCGGGTGCAGGACGAGGGGTCGCAGATCGTCGCCCTGGTGCTCGCCGCCGCGGACGTCGAGGGTCGCGACGAGCGCTGGCTCGACCTGTGCGCCGGACCGGGCGGCAAGGCGGCCCTGCTGGCCGCGACGGCCGCCGGGCGGGGAGCCTCGCTGACCGCCGTCGAGCTCGCCCCGCACCGCGCCGACCTGGTGCGCCAGGCCCTCACCGCGATCCCCGGCGAGGTCGAGGTCCGGGTCGGTGACGGGCGCACCGTCGGGGCCGAGGAACCGGCGAGCTACGACCGGGTGCTCGTCGACGCGCCCTGCACGGGCCTCGGGGCCCTGCGCCGCCGCCCGGAGGCCCGCTGGCGCCGGACGCCCGCGGACCTCGGCGAGCTCGGTCCGCTGCAGCGCGAGCTGCTCGCCTCGGCGCTGGACGCGGTCCGTCCCGGTGGGGTCGTCGCCTACGCGACGTGCTCGCCGGTGCTGAGCGAGACCCGGCTCGTCGTCGACGACGCGGTGAAGGCCGCGAAGAAGCGCGGGGTCCTCGTCGAGCGTCTCGACACCCCCGCGGTGCTCGAGCGGGTCGTGCCCGGGATGCCCTCCGCCGCAGCGGGTCAGGCCGTGCAGCTGTGGCCGCACACGCACGGGACGGACGCCATGCACGTCGCTCTGCTGCGCCGCGTGGGCTGATCCCACCCGACGGGAGGCGGGGTCGGTGCGCCCGGGCGGAGGGGGCGTGGGAGGTTTCGGGGGTGAACTCCGCCGAGAAGGCCGCACGACTGCGGCAGCTGCACGCCGACCCCGAACTCCTCGTCCTGGTCAACGTCTGGGACGCGGTCTCCGCCACCGTCGTCGCGGGTGAACCGCAGACGAAGGCGCTGGCCACCGCCGGCCACTCCATCGCCGCCACCTTCGGCTACGGCGACGGCGAGCAGATTCCGCTCGACCTCGCGCTCTCGCTCGTCGAGCGCATCGTCGTCGCCGCCGGTGACCTGCCCGTCTCCGCCGACCTCGACGGCGGGTACGGCAACGCGGGGGAGACCGTCCGCAAGGCCATCGGCGTGGGCGTCGTCGGCGCCAACGTCGAGGACCAGCTGCGACCGCTGGCCGACTCCGTCGCCAACGTCGAGGCCATCGTCGCCGCCGGTGAGGCCGAGGGCGTCCCGTTCGTCCTCAACGCCCGCACCGACGCGTTCGCCAAGGGCGGCGACCGACCCGCCGACGTCGTCCTGGCCGACGCGATCGAACGCGGCCAGGCCTACCTCGCCGCCGGGGCCACCACCGTCTTCGTGCCCGGCATGCTCGACGAGGAGACCGTGACGCGGCTCGTGGGCGCCTTCGGTCCGCAGAAGCTGTCGGTCATCGGTTTCCCGAGCCTGCCGGACCAGGCCCGCCTCGCGGAGCTGGGCGTCGCGCGCATCACCTACGGTCCGCTGACCCAGCGGGTCGCGCTGACCGCCCTGCAGGACGCGGCCCGCGGGATCTACGCCGGTGGGGGCATCCCCGAGGGCACCCGACCGCTGAACTAGTGACATTTGCCCCGGATCGCCCGGAGCGGTCACACCTGTGAGCGTCGGTGGGTGAGGATGCGTTCCGTGACCTGGATCGAAGACCTCGCCCACCGCGCCGACGCCGTGCTGCCGGACTACGTGTCGGAGTACTACCACTCCTACGCCGGCGACGGTTCCTGCGGACGCGAGGGGATCGCTGACTGGAACGCGCTGCGGTTGCGGCCCAGCGTGCTGCGCGACGCGTCAATCCAGAGCACCGCCACCCAGGTCCTCGGGACACCGGTCTCGGCCCCGATCCTGGTGGCCCCGATGGCCCAGCAGGTCGGGGCCCGCCCCGAGGGTGAGGTGCTGACCGCCCAGGGGGCGGCCAAGGCCGGGACTCTGCTCGGGGTCTCCACCAACACCGGCGCGACGTTCTCCGACATCGCCGCCCAGGGCGCGCCCTGGTGGTACCAGGTCTACGTCGCGCGCAACCGCGAGGCGACGCGCCTGCTCGTCCAGCGCGCCGCCGCGGCCGACGCCAAGGCCCTCATCCTCACCGTCGACACCACCCCGATCGGCCGCGAGATCCCCGCGATCGACCCGCGCAACTGGCCCGCCGGCCCGCGCAAGAACCGCACGGCGAACCTCACCGCCGATGAGCTCGACCGGTTCGGCGCCGACACCGACATGGCCCTCGACCTGACCCCCGACACCATCGGCTGGCTCGCCGAGACCTCGGGCCTGCCGGTGCTCTGCAAGGGCGTGCTGACCGCCCGCGACGCGCGCCGCTGCGTCGACGCCGGGGCCGACGGGATCATCGTCTCCACCCACGGTGGTCGCCGCCTCGGCAACTCCGTCACCTCCGCCTACGCGCTGCCCGAGATCCTCGCCGAGGTGGGCTCCGAGGTCGAGGTGCACGTCGACTCCGGCATCCGCGGCGGAGCCCAGGCCGCGGCCGCGATCGCCCTGGGCGCCAAGGCCGTCCACATCGGCCGCCCGGTCATGTGGGGCCTGGCCGCCGACGGGGCCGACGGGGTCGCCGCGGTGCTCGCGACCTACCAGGCGGAGTTCGTCACCACCCTGCGTCAGATGGGGATCGGCTCCGTCCACGACCTCGCGCCGCGCGACGTCGTCGTCCGCCGCTGACGCGGGGGGATCGTTGCCTCCCCGGTCCCGCTGGACGACACCGGGGAGGCAACGATCCCGAGCGCGGCGGCTACCCTCGGCGGGTGTCGAGCACCGTGCAGATCAACCCCAGCATCCTGTCCGCGGACTTCGCCAACCTCGAGGCGGAACTGCAGCGGATCTCCACCGCCGACGCGGCCCACGTCGACGTCATGGACGGCCACTTCGTGCCCAACCTGACGCTCGGGCTGCCCATCGTCGAAGCGCTGCAACGGGTCTCGCCGATCCCGCTGGACTGCCACCTGATGATCGAGGCCCCGGACCGCTGGGCGCCGGCCTACGCCGAGGCCGGTGCGGCGGGGGTCACCTTCCACGCCGAGGCCGCGATCGCCCCGGTGAAGCTGGCCCGCGAGATCCGCGCGGCGGGCGGTCGCGCGGGGATCGCGCTGCGGCCCTCGACGCCGATCGAGCCCTTCGTCGACCTCCTCGGCGAGTTCGACATGATCCTCGTCATGACCGTCGAACCGGGGTTCGGCGGGCAGAGCTTCCTCGACGTCACCCTGCCGAAGGTCCGCCGCGCACGGGCCGCGATCGGTGACCTCGACGTCCGGCTGCAGGTCGACGGGGGGGTCTCCGCGGACACGATCGAGCGGGCCGCCGACGCCGGCGCCGACGTCTTCGTCGCCGGGTCCGCGGTCTACGGGGCGCAGGACGCGGCCGCCGCGATCGGGACGCTCAGGAACCTCGCCGCCGGGGCCTGCAGGCACTGACCGGGTCCGCGTGGCACACTGCCGCCAGCAGTACCAACAGCTAGACCGCACGACACGCGTGCTCCGGGGTCGGTGGAAGTCCGAGCCGGCGGTGACAGTCCGCGAGCCCCTGCTTCGGCAGGTGGTTGATCCGGTGGAACTCCGGGGCCGACGGTGAGAGTCCGGATGGGAGGCAGCGCGCGGTGTCGTCGGTGCGAGCCGTCGTCGCCGTCCTCTGCTGACGCGCGTGCCGGTCCCTCCGACGACGCCCGAGTCGACGGTCAGCTGCGGTGCACCCCTCCGGGGCTGCTCCGTCGCCGACCCGTCGTCGCCCCCTGTGTGCACCCCTCCGGGGTCCGTTCGTCGGACCGTCCGAGAGGCAGGAACCGGTGGTGGCACCAGCAGCAGAACTCGCCGCGATGCGACGCGCCCTCGAGCTCGCCGCACGCGGACCCACGCACGGGCCCAACCCCCGCGTCGGGTGCGTCATCCTCGCCCCCGACGGCACGACCCTGGCCGAGGGGTACCACCACGGTGCGGGCTCTCCGCACGCCGAAGTCGTCGCCCTGCAGGCCCTCAGCACCTCCGCCGTGGGGGCGATCGCCGTCGTCACGCTGGAACCGTGCAACCACACCGGTCGCACCGGGCCGTGCAGCCGGGCCCTGCTCGCCGCCGGGATCACCCGCGTCGTCGTCGCGACCCCCGACCCCAACCCGCACGCCGCCGGCGGCATCGCCGAACTCGCCGCGCACGGCGTCGACGTCGAGGTCGGCCTGCTGGGGGAGGAGTCCCGGGCCCTCAACGAACGCTGGGCCACCGCCGTCGGCCGCGGCGGACCGTGGGTGACGTGGAAGTGGGCCTCGACCCTCGACGGGCGCTCCGCTGCCGCCGACGGGACCAGCCGCTGGATCACCTCCGCCCCGGCCCGGGCCGACGTGCACCGGCTGCGGGCCGAGCACGACGCCGTCCTGATCGGGACCGGGACCGCGCTCGCCGATGACCCCTCGCTCACCGTGCGGCGCGACGGCGTCGTCCGCGGACCGCAACCGCTGCGGGTCGTCGCGGGACTGCGCGACCTGCCGCCCGGAGCGCGACTCCTCGACGGGGACGCGGACCTGCTGCACGTCCGCACCCGCGACCCCCACGTCGTCCTCGCCGAACTCGCCGCCCGCGAGGTCCGGACCGTCCTGCTCGAGGGCGGCCCGGCGCTCGCGGCCGCGTTCCTCGTGGCCGGTCTCGTCGACGAGGTCGTCTGCTACCTCGCCCCCGCCCTGCTCGGCGCCGGTCCCGCCGCCGTCGGCGACCTCGGGATCCGGGGGATGCCCGACATCGCCCGCCTGCGGACCACCTCCGTCGACCTGGTCGGCGACGACGTCCGCATCGTCGCCCGGCCGCTCGGCCGTGACGTTCCACCGCAGTTCCAGCCCAGCCAGACCAGCCACGAGTTGCAGGAGGCCTTCGGTGTTCACCGGGATCGTTGAGGAGATCGGCGAGGTCGTCGCCGTGGAGTTCGGCGCGGAGTCGGCGAGGCTGACCGTGCGCGGTCCGCTGGTCGTGTCCGACGCCGTGCACGGGGCGTCGATCGCGGTGGACGGGGTGTGCCTGACCGTGGTCGACCAGCCCGAACCGGGGACGTTCACCGTCGACGTGATGCAGGAGTCGTTGGTGCGCAGCTCGTTGCACGACGTCGCCGCGGGGCGGCGGGTGAACCTGGAACGGGCGATGGCCGCCCACGGCCGTCTCGGCGGGCACATCGTCCAGGGCCACGTCGACGGCACCGGCACCATCGCCGTGCGGACGCCGGGGGAGGCGTGGGAGGTCGTGCGGGTCGCGATCCCGGCCGACCTCGCCCGCTACGTCGTGGAGAAGGGTTCCATCACCCTCGACGGGACCTCCCTGACCGTCTCCGGGGTGAGCCCCGTCGAGGAGCGGGAACCGTGGCTGGAGGTCTCGCTGATCCCCACGACGCTGGACCTCACGACCCTGGGTCGCAAACCGGTCGGCGCCACCGTCAACCTCGAGGTGGACGTGCTCGCGAAGTACGTCGAGCGCCTCAACGCCTTCGACCGCGCTGCGCAGGTGTCCGCGTGAACGCCCCGACGGTGGGTCTCGACCAGACCATCGCCGCGGCCCTCGACGCGCTGCGCGCGGGGAGACCCGTCCTGGTGAGCGACGCCGCCGACCGCGAGAACGAGGGCGACGCGATCCTCGCGGCGGAGCTCGCCACCCCCGAGTGGGTCGGCTGGACCGTGCGGCACACCTCCGGGATGCTCTGCGCGCCCATGCCCGCGGAGCGCGCCGACGCCCTCGGGCTGCCGCGGATGGTCGAGCGCAACGAGGACTCCTACCGCACCGACTACACCGTCAGCTGCGACGCGGCGGCCGGCGTCACGACCGGCATCTCCGCCGCCGACCGGGCCCGCACCGCGCGCGTCCTCGCCGACCCGTCGTCGGTCCCCTCGGACCTGATCCGACCCGGGCACGTCTTCCCGCTGCGGGCCCGTCCCGGCGGGGTGCGGGAACGGCCCGGACACACCGAGGCCGCCGTCGACCTCTGCCGGCTCGCGGGGCTCGCGCCGGTCGCGCTCATCTCGGAGCTCGTCGAAGACGACGGATCGATGTCACGCTGGGACCAGATCGTCGCTCTGGGTGAGGAGTACGACCTGCCCGTGCTGACGATCGCCGATCTGCGGGCTCACCTGACCGCAGCTGCACCCGAGGGAGAGCACAGATGAGCGGGGACGGAAGTCCGGAGATCACCGTCGACGGGAGCGGGCTGCGGATCGCGGTCGTCGCGGCCCGGTGGCACACCGAGACCATGGACGGCCTCGTCGCCGGTGCGCGCCGCGCGCTGGAGACGTCGGGCGTCACCGACGTCACCGAGGTGCGGGTGCCCGGCGCGTTCGAGCTGCCCGTCGCCGCCTCCCGCCTCGCCCGGGCGGGTTACGACGCCGTCGTCTGCCTCGGCGTCGTCATCCGCGGTGGCACCCCCCACTTCGAGTACGTCTGCGACGCGGCGACCTCGGGGCTGACCCAGGTCGCGGTGACCACCGGCGTCCCGATCGGCTTCGGGGTGCTGACCGTCGACACCGAGGCCCAGGCGCTGCACCGGGCCGGCCTGCGCGGCTCGCGGGAGGACAAGGGCGCCGAAGCCGTCCTCGCCGCCCTGGAGACCGTCGTCGCCCTGCGCGACGTCGCGCCCCTCCCGAAGGGCTGACCCCGCCGGGTGGGATCGCAGGGTGGGATCGTTGCCTCCCCGAGGTCGCTGGGGGTCCTCGGGGAGGCAACGATCCCACCCGGCCGGCTCCACCAGGGGGTGGCGGGAGACGGGGGCGCCACCACCTAGACTCCGTGCACGTGAAGACCTTCGACGCCCTGTTCGCCGAGCTGAGCGACAAGGCGCTGACCCGACCCGCTGGGTCGGGGACGGTGCTGGAACTGGACGCCGGGGTCCATGCCATCGGCAAGAAGGTCGTCGAGGAGGCGGCCGAGGTGTGGATGGCTGCGGAGCACGAGTCCGGGGAACGGACGGCCGAGGAGATCTCGCAGCTGCTGTACCACCTGCAGGTGCTGATGATCTCCCGCGGACTGACCCTCGACGACGTCTACGCCCACCTCTGAGGAACTCACCATGCTGCGCATCGCCGTCCCCAACAAGGGTTCTCTCGCCGAGGCCGCCAGCGCCATGCTGCGCGAGGCCGGCTACAACCAGCGCCGCGAGGCGAAGGAACTCATCCTCGACGACCCGGACAACTCCGCGCAGTTCGTCTTCCTGCGCCCGCGCGACATCGCGCTCTACGTCGGCTCGGGGACCCTCGACGTCGGCATCACCGGTCGTGACCTGCTGCTGGACTCCCACGCTCCGGCGTCGGAGATCCTGCCGCTGGAGTTCGCCCGCAGCACCTTCCGCTTCGCCGGCCGTCCCGGGGTCGCCGAGGGTGTGACCGACCTGCAGGGCCGCCGCATCGCGACCAGCTACTCCGGCCTGCTGGGCAAGCACCTCGCCGAGCACGGCGTGACCGCCGACATCGTGCACCTCGACGGGGCCGTGGAGACGGCCGTCGCCCTCGGCATCGCCGACGTGATCGCCGACGTCGTCGAGACCGGGACCACGTTGCGCGCCGCCGGGCTCGAGATCTTCGGTGAGCCGATCATGTCCTCGGAGGCGACCCTCGTCCGCCGGGCCGACGCCCCGCTCGACCCGGCCGTCGAGGTCCTGGTGCGTCGGCTGCGCGGGGTCCTCGTCGCCCGCCAGTACGTGATGGTCGACTACGACTGCCCGAAGTCGATCGTCGAGGAGGCCTGCGCGATCACCCCGGGCCTGGAGTCCCCGACGGTGTCGCCGATGGCGAACCCGGACTGGGTCGCGGTGCGCGCCATGGTGAAGAAGGCGGCGACCAACCAGGTCATGGACGACCTCTACGACCTCGGTGCGCGGGCGATCCTGGTGACCAGCATCCACGCCTGCCGGTTGTGACGCCCCCCGTGCCGGGTGCGGTCCCGGAGTCCCCGTTCCGCCCGCGCCGGGCGCGGGTCGTCGGACTGGTCTTCGCCCTGGGCATCGTCGTCGTGATGGTCGGGATGTCGATCCTGCTCACGTTCTCGCCGCAGTCCGGGTGGACCGGCCAGGACACCGTCTCGGCCGTCGTCTTCGCCGTGCTGCTCGCCGGCGTCCTCGTCCGCCTCGTCGCGGTCCGCGCCCGGGTGACCGCCGACGGCCTCGAGGTCCGCAACGTCGTCTTCACCCGGCAGGTGGCCTGGGGCGCGGTCGTCGCCGTCCGCTTCGGCGGGGCCGAGCCGTGGCTCACCCTCGACCTCGACGACGGCGAGAACCTCGCGGTCATGGCCGTCCAGCGCGCCGACGGCGAGTTCGCCCAGACCGAGGCGCGGCGCCTGGCCCGCCTCGTCGAGGCGCACGCCCCGCGCCCCGACGTCGACTAGCGCCAGGCCGGTTCCCCGCCCGCCGTGGTGTCGGACGTGAAGACGACGTCGGCACGGAACGGCTCGTGCGAGAACAGCTCCGCCTCCTGAGCGGCCCACGCGTCCCAGTGCGCCTCGAACGTCGCCCCGTCCCGGGTCAGGGCCCGGTCGCGTCGGACGTCGGGGTCGGCCTCCAGGCGGACCAGCAGGTCCACGGGCCGGGCGCAGCCCGACCCGACCCCCTCGACCACGACGGTCCCCGCCCGGGGGAGCACGACCTCGCGGGTGTAGGCCGCTGCGGCCCAGTCCCACACCGGGTGGCTCGTCGACGCGCCGGAACGCAGACCGTCGAGGACCCGGCCCAGCAGCCGCACCGACGCCGCGAGACCGGACCACCCCGGGTAGAGGTCGTCCATGTGCACCACGACCGCCCCCACGCGGGCCGCGAGGACGTCGGCGAGGTCGGTCTTGCCCGATCCGGACCGGCCGTCGACCGCCACCACCACCGGACCGGCGGGTGGGACCGGCGTCGCCGCCAGCAGGGTGACCAGTTCGTCGACGACGTCGGTGGTCGAGCGGGCGGTCAGAACCACGTGGGGCACCAGGGGGCCTCGGGCGTCGCGAAGAGCGTCTGCAGGGCGAACGCGTCCGCGGTCGAGCAGTCGAGGCGTCCCGCGCGGTGCAACGCCACCGCCGAGGTCCCGCCGAGCACGAGCGAGGACAGCTCGCCGACCCCCAGCACGACGTCGGGCGTCGCGTCGGTGGTGGTGATCTCGGCGCAGACCCACCCGTCGGCGCCGCAGCGCTGCGGGGCGACGTGCAGGGAGACGGTCGCGTCGGCCAGCCCCAACGGGTCCACCACCTTCAGCACCAGCGTCCCGCAGCCCAGGTAGCGCCGTGCGGCCAGCGCACCCGGGACGTCGAGGACGCGCAGCCACGCGAAGTCGTCCACCGGCCCGGTCTGCACCGCACGGGGATCGAGGAGCAGGTGCGGCAGCAGTTCGTCCACGGGCCGGTCCTTGGCCCGGGTGGTGCGCACCAGGTCGATCGAGGTCACGAACTCCCAGAGCGCGCGGTACGCGGCGGGCGTCGTCGCCGTCAGGTCCAGGACCGTCGTCGTGCCGGTGACGACACGCCCCACCGACTCGTCGCGCAGCTCGTAGACGACGTAGCCGTCGGCGGTCCCGCGCTCGTCGCGGTGCAGCACCGCGTGACCGTGGGTCCCGATCCAGCGCCCCGCACCCCGGCGGTTCGCGGCCTCCCAGAAGGCGGCGTCGCGGTGCAGGCCACCCGGGCGGGACCGCCGCGCCGCGTCGTGGACCAGGGCCGCCTCGTCGAGCGCTCCGGTGACGAACTCCAGCGACCCGCTCGCCGCCGGCGCGTCGTCGCGGAACCGCACCCGGGTGTTGTCGATCGCCAGGCTGGTCGCCCGGGTCGCGGCCCCGAACCCGAACCGGCCGTAGATCGGGGCCTCCGCCGCGATGAGCGTCGCGAAGGCGTGCCCGGCGAGCCGGGCGCGCTCGAGGTCCGCCCTCAGCATCCGCGTCAGCAGCCCCCGCCGGCGGTGGGTCGCGAGGACGGTCGCCGTGGAGACCGCGTCGACGTTCACCGGACCGGCGCCCGGCATCGTCAGCTCGGAGTCGAAGGTCCGCAGCGTCGCGACCACCCGCTCGCCGTCGCGGACCGCGGTGAGGCGGTGCGCGGCGATGGCCTTCGACCGCTCGTCGAGGTCGGCCTCGGTGGGGGCGGCCTCGAGGAAGGCCGCCCGGCTGGAGGTGTACCAGGCGCGCAGGGCGTCCCGGTCGCCCGGGTCGACCGAGCTCAGCGGAAGGGTCTCCTTGAGCACGCTCATGCCCGCCACCGTAGCGGTCGGGCCCCGACGCGGCCCCGTCTAGTCTGACCCCGTGAGCGTCGCCGTCCGTGTCATCCCCTGCCTCGACGTCGATGCCGGCCGCGTCGTCAAGGGCGTCAACTTCGCCGACCTGCGGGACGCCGGTGACCCCGTCGAACTCGCGCGGCGCTACGACGCCGAGGGCGCCGACGAGCTGACGTTCCTCGACGTCACCGCCTCCTCCGGCTCGCGGGAGACCACCTACGACGTCGTGCGCCGCACCGCGGAGCAGGTCTTCATCCCCCTCACCGTCGGTGGCGGTGTCCGCAGCGTCGCCGACGTCGAGAAGCTGCTGCGCGCCGGCGCGGACAAGGTGGGCGTGAACACCGCGGCCATCGCCCGTCCCGAACTCGTCGCCGAGATCGCCGACCGCTTCGGCGCGCAGGTCCTCGTGCTCTCCGTCGACGCCCGCCGGACCCTGCCCGGCGAACCCACCACCGCGTCCGGCTTCGAGGTCACCACCCACGGTGGCCGACGGGGGACCGGCCTCGACGCCGTCGAGTGGGCCGCCCGCGCCGCCGACCTCGGCGCCGGGGAGATCCTGCTGAACTCCATGGACGCCGACGGCACCAAGGCCGGCTTCGACCTCGAGATGCTCGGCCAGGTCCGCGCCCGGGTCAGCGTCCCCCTCGTCGCCAGCGGCGGCGCCGGGGCCGTCGAGCACTTCCCGCCGGCCGTCGCCGCGGGCGCCGACGCCGTCCTCGCCGCCAGCGTCTTCCACTTCGGCCAGCTCACCATCGGCGAGGTCAAGGACGCGCTGCGGGCCAGCGGGTCCGCCGTCCGCTAGCCCGGGAAGGCCTTTCGGAAGCGCTGCACCGCAGCGGGAGTGCCGTCGATCTCGACCTTCGCCCGACTGCGCCGACCGAACGCGTGCAGCACCAGCTCCGCCGGTTCACCCGTGAGCGAGACGGCCTCCTCACCGGAGCGGACGACGGCGCGCGGGCCGCCCGGGGTGACCAGCACGACCCCGACCCCGGCACGGCGGTAGGCGACACGACCCATCACCCTCACCGTGCGCCACAGCGTCGCCGTCTGCCCCCGGGGGAGCTCGCGCGGGGCCCAGTCGTCCTGGGCCCGCAGGATGTCCTCGTGGTGGACGAAGAACTCCGAGGTGTTCGCCAGGCTGTCCAGCGCCTGCAGCTTCAGCGGCCCGTGCGGGCCGTTGCGCACCCGCTCCACCAGCTCCTCGAAGGGCTGTGCGCCCAGTTCCGCCAGTACCCGCTCGCGCCGCGGGCGCAACGGGCCCACGGCCTCGCCCAGCACCACGTCCGGTCGGTTGTCGCGCACGGCCAGGTGCACCAGCAGGTCGCGCACGTCCCAGCCCGCGCAGAGCGTCGGCGCGTCGGGACCGACCCGCGAGGCGCTGTCGCACAGCGCGTCACGCTCCCGCCGGGCGTCGGTGCGGTGGCTGCTGCGGGGGGCCTGCGCCGTCGTCATGGCCAGATCGTGCCACCCGGGGCGGAGCGCACCACGCGCGGGCGGTGAGACCATCGTCCCCGTGTCGTCCCTCGATCTCGATCCCCACGTCGCCGAGCGGCTCAAGCGCGACGAGGCCGGACTGGTCTGCGCCGTCGTGCAGCAGCACGACACCCGGGAGGTGCTGATGGTCGCCTGGATGGACGACGAGGCGCTCGCGAGCACGCTGGCCACCGGCCGGGCCACCTACTTCTCCCGCAGCCGCCAGCAGTTGTGGCGCAAGGGCGACACGTCGGGGCACGTCCAGTGGGTCAAGAAGGTCTCGCTGGACTGCGACGGCGACGCCCTCCTCGTCGAGGTCGACCAGGTCGGGGCCGCCTGCCACACCGGCGACCGCACGTGCTTCGACGCCGTGACGCTGCCCCTCCTGCCGGCGTGAACGCCGGACGCGAACGCGGTCTGCTGTTGCTCGCCGGGATCGCGGGAGCCGTCGTCGGCCTCGGGGCCGGTGCGCCGACGTGGGTGAGGGGGGCCGTGGAGACCGCCACCGGTGCGAGCGCCGTGCTCGTGAACGGCCGCGACGCCGCCCCCGTCGCCACCGCGCTGAGCCTGGTCAGCCTCGCCGCCGTGGTGGCCTCGACGCTGGGGCGCCGGGTGGCGCGGCTCGTGGCCGCGGTGGTCCTCGTCCTCGGCGGGGCCGGGACGGTCGTGGCCAGCCTGGCCGTCACCTCGGACCCGTCCGCGGCGCTGACCGCACCCGCCCGGGCCGCCAGCGGGACGACCGGGGTCCGCCTCCAGGGCGACCCGTCGGTGCGGCCCTGGCCCGTGGTCTCCGCCGTCGGCGGGGTGCTGGTGCTCGTCGGCGGGGCGGGGGTGCTGGTGCGGACGCGGCGCTGGAACGCGGCCACGCCGTCCGCCGGCTCCACCCGCCACGAACGCGACGCCACCCGCGCCGCGGTCACCCTGGCCCCCCACGAGGACCCCGCCGCGGCCTGGGACTCCCTGACCCAGGGCGACGACCCCACTCGCTGAACTCGCTGAACCCGCTGGACCCGCCCACCCGCTCGACCCACCGCGGCGGGCGGCCGGGCCGGGGGAGTAGGTACGGTGTGCGTAGTACGCCCCCCACCTCCAGGAGCCCACCGTGAGCAGCCAGCAGACCCCCTCGAACAGCCACGGGGCGAACGACTCGACCACCCGCGGAGCCACCGACGTCGTCGACGAGCACGGTCACGGCCACAGCGTCGCGGCCTGGGCCGGTGTCGCGGTCTGCCTCGCCGGGTTCCTCATCCTCTGCCTCGCGATCGTCTTCCCCAGCCTGACCTGGGGGATCATCGGCGGCGTCGTCATCGTGGCCTCCCTGGCCGTCGCGGGCGGGCTGGCCAAGGCCGGCTACGGCGTCAAGAAGGCCGACGGCACCCCCGTCGGCGTCGGCCGCGCCCAGCACTGAGGAAGCTCTCCTGTCCGCCGTCGCGACGGGGTCAGGACGGTGTCGGGGCGTGTCGGTGAGCGGGGATACCCTCGTGCTGTGACTGTCCTCGACGACATCCTGGCCGGCGTCCGTGAGGACCTGGCCGCCCGCAAGGCGCTGACCACCCTCGACGAGCTGAAGGACCGCGCCCACCGTCAGGTCGCGGCGAAGGACGCCCGTGCGCTGCTCAAGCCGCGCGACGTGGAGCAGCGCGGGGTGAAGGTCATCGCCGAGGTGAAGCGCAAGAGCCCCTCCAAGGGCGCTCTCGCCACCATCCCGGACCCGGCCGCCCTCGCCGCGCAGTACGAGCTCGGCGGCGCCACCGTCATCTCCGTCCTCACTGAGCAGCGCCGCTTCGGCGGCAGCCTCGACGACCTCCGTGCGGTGCGCCTCGCCGTGGACGTCCCGGTGCTGCGCAAGGACTTCGTCGTGGATTCGTACCAACTGTGGGAGGCCCGCGCCTGGGGAGCCGACGTCGTGCTCCTCATCGTGGCCGCCCTCGAACAGGAAGCTCTCGTGTCCCTCATCGAACGCACCCAGTCCCTGGGCATGACCGCGCTGGTGGAGGTGCACACGGCCGAGGAGGTCGCGCGCGCCCTCGACGCCGACGCGAAGGTCATCGGGGTAAACAACCGCAACCTCAAGACCCTCCAGGTCGACAACGGCACCTTCGCCGACCTCGCTCCGCTCGTCCCCGACCACGTCGTCAAGATCGCCGAGTCGGGCGTGTCCGGTCCCCGCGACGTCGTCGAGTTCGCCCGCGCGGGCGCGGACGCCGTCCTCGTCGGCGAGACCCTGGTCAAGGGTGCGGACCCCCGTCGCGCGGTCGCCGACCTCGTCGCCGCCGGCGCGCACCCCTCCATCCAGGCGGTGCGCCCGTGAGCGCCTCCGCCGGGGTCAACGAGACGCCTCCGTCCACCCCCGCTCGCAGCTTCGCCCAGGAACGCGGCCCGTACTTCGGTGACTTCGGCGGCCGCTTCGTCCCGGAAGCGCTGGTCGCGGCGCTCGACGAGATCGAGGCCGCCCACAACGCGGCCATGGCCGACGAGGGCTTCCTCGCCGAGCTCGCCGAACTGCACCGCAGCTACTCCGGTCGTCCCAGCATCATCACCGAGGTCCCGCGCTTCGCGGCCCACGCCGGTGGGGCGCGGCTCATCCTCAAGCGCGAGGACCTGAACCACACCGGTTCGCACAAGATCAACAACGTGCTGGGCCAGGCGCTGCTCACCAAGCGGATGGGCAAGAAGCGGATCATCGCCGAGACCGGCGCCGGCCAGCACGGTGTCGCCACCGCCACCGCCGCGGCCCTGATGGGTCTCGAGTGCGTCGTCTACATGGGCGAGGAGGACACCAAGCGGCAGGCGTTGAACGTCGCCCGCATGCGTCTTCTCGGCGCGACCGTCGTGCCCGTCACGGCCGGCAGCCGCACCCTGAAGGACGCCGTCAACGAGGCCTTCCGCGACTGGGTCGCCTCCGTCGACACCACCCACTACGCCTTCGGCACGGTCGCGGGACCGCACCCGTTCCCGGTGCTGGTCCGCGACCTGCAGAGCGTCGTCGGCATCGAGGCGCGCCAGCAGGTGCTCGACCTCGTCGGCCGGCTGCCCGACGCCGTCGCGGCGTGCGTCGGCGGCGGGTCGAACGCCATCGGCATCTTCCACGGCTTCCTCGACGACCCGGGCGTCGCGCTGCACGGCTACGAGGCCGGCGGCGACGGGATCGAGACCGGCCGCCACGCCGCGCCGATCTCGGCCGGCGTCACCGGGGTCTTCCAGGGTGCCCGCCAGTACGTCATGCAGGACGACGACGGTCAGACGATCGAGTCCCACTCCATCTCCGCCGGCCTGGACTACCCGGGCGTCGGACCGGAGCACGCGTGGCTGGCGGCCAGCGGTCGCGCCTCGTACCACCCGGTCACCGACGCCCAGGCGATGGAGGCGTTCCGCCTGCTCTGCCGCACCGAGGGGATCATCCCCGCGATCGAGAGCTCGCACGCCCTCGCCGGTGCGCTGGAGCTGGGCAAGGAACTCGGCTCGGACGCCGTCATCCTCGTCAACCTCTCCGGGCGCGGGGACAAGGACGTCGACACCGCGGCGCGCTGGTTCGACCTCGTCAGCGACGCCGACCTCGTCGCCTCCGAAGCCGAGCGGGTCTCCGAAGCCCCCGAGAAGACCGAAGGATCCGGCTGGTGAGCACTCTGGAGAGCCCCGCACGCGTGGGCAAGGCCGCTGCTGCGGTGGACCGGGCGAAGTCCGAGGGGCGCGCGGCGCTCGTCGCGTACCTCCCGGTCGGCTACCCCGACGTCGACGCCTCGATCGACGCGGCCAAGGCCGCCGTCGCGGGGGGTGCGGACATCATCGAGCTCGGGTTGCCCTACTCCGACCCGACCATGGACGGGCACACCATCCAGCAGGCGGTCGACGTCGCCCTGGCCCACCGGACCCGGCCCGTCGACGTCCTGCGGGCCGTCGAGGGGGTCGCCGCCACCGGCGCCGCCACCCTCGTCATGACCTACTTCCCGCCGATCGACCGCTACGGCATGGACCGCTGGGCGACCGACCTGGCCAACGCCGGGGGAGCGGGGCTCATCACGCCCGACCTCATCCCCGACGAGGCCGCCGCCTGGATCGCCGCCAGCGACGACCACGACCTGGAACGCGTGTTCCTCGTCGCTCCGAGCTCGACCGACGCCCGGCTGACGACCACGGCGGCCGCGTGCCGCGGGTTCGTCTACGCGGCGTCGTTGATGGGGGTCACAGGAACGCGTGCCACGGTGGGTGCGGGAGCGTCGGAACTCGTCCGACGCACCCGCGCGGCCGGTGCCGAACGCGTCTGCGTCGGCCTCGGGGTCTCCACCCCGGCGCAGGCGACCGAGGTCGCGGGCTACGCCGACGGCGTCATCGTCGGCTCGGCCTTCGTCCAGCGCCTGCTCGACGCGGACTCGCCCCTCGCGGGGGCGCGTGCCGTGGAGGAGCTCGCCCGTGCCCTCTCCGAGGGTGTCCGCGCCGGCTGAACGCCTTCACCGACGAGAACCCCGACGAGGAGAACCTGCGTTGAGCACGAAGAAGCCCGGTGGCAACCCCGCACGAGCCGGGGAGGCCGAGGACGCGCGCGAAGCCCGGCGCAAGAAGGCCGCGGCCCTGCGCCAGCGCGAGCTGGCCCGCGAACGCAGCCGCCGGGTGGTGCTCATCAGCATCGCCGTCGTCGTGGTCCTGGCGCTGGTCGCCGTGGTCGTCGTCGTGATCCGACGGGCGAGCGAGCCCACCGCCACGGCAGCGCAGCAGATCCCCGCCAGCGCCGGGGCCGCGGGGGCCGGGTACGTCCTGCCGGGCACTCCGGCCGCCGGGGCGCCGACGGTGGACATCTGGGTCGACTACCAGTGCCCCTACTGCAAGCAGTTCGAGACCGCGGCCGGGGAGAGCTACCTCGCCATGGCCGCGGCCGGGCAGGCCAAGGTCGTGGTGCACACCCTGACCTTCCTCGACGGCAACCTCGGCAACACCGCCTCGCAGCTCGCGGCCGAAGGGGCGGCCGCAGCCGAAGCGCAGGGGAAGTTCCCGGAGTACACGACCACGGTCTTCGCCAACCAGCCGGAGGAGGGCGTCGGCTACACCGTGGCCACTCTGCGTGACCTGGCGAAGGAGGCGGGGGTGCCCGACCTCGACGCCTGGCAGAAGGCCGTCGAAGGTCACGCCTACCGCGACTACGTCGACTCCGTCGAGGACTCGATGAAGGCCGCCGGGGTCAGCGGTACCCCGACCATCACCGTCACCCCCGTCGGCGGGGAGAAGAAGGAGATCCCGACCGCGGACCTCCTCGGCTCCGACCCGGCCGGCGCTCTGCAGCAGGCCGTGACCGCCGCGACGGCCGCGCCGTGATCCCCGCCGCCCTGACCTCCGCCCTCCCCAGCCCCACGGTCGCCGTGTGGCACCTGGGCCCGATCCCGGTGCGCGCGTACGCGTTGTGCATCGTGCTCGGGATCGTCGCCGGCGTGGTCATCGCCGAGCGGCGCTGGCAGGCCAAGGGCGGCCGCAAGGACTTCGTCCTCGACGCCGCGGTGTGGGCCGTCCCGCTCGGCGTGGTCGGGGCGAGGCTGTACCACGTCATCACCTCCCCCCAGGCGTACTTCGGTGCGGACGGCAGCCCGGTCCGCGCCCTCTACGTCTGGGAGGGCGGGCTCGGGATCTGGGGCGCGATCGCCGGTGGAGCCCTCGGGGTGTGGATCGCCTGCCGTCGGGCCGGGTACCGGCTCGCGCCGATGGCGGACGCGATGGCCCCGGGTCTGCTGGTCGCGCAGGCCCTGGGCCGCTGGGGCAACTGGTTCAACAACGAGCTCTACGGTCGCTCCACCGACGTGCCCTGGGCCCTGACCGTCCACCGCTGGGACGAGTCGGCCGGCCGCGCCGTCGTGGGTGCCGACGGCAACCCCGTGGTGCTCGGCACCTTCCACCCGACGTTCCTCTACGAGTCGCTGTGGTGCGCGGCGGTGGCGGTCGTGATCGTGCTGCTCGACCGGCGCTTCCGGCTGCGCCACGGACAGGCGTTCCTGCTCTACGTGGCGCTGTACTGCCTGGGCCGCAGCTACTTCGAGGATCTCCGCATCGACCAGGCCAACGAGATCCTGGGCCTGCGGGTCAACCAGTGGGTGGCGGGCATCGTCTTCGTGGTCGCACTCGTCGCGTTCATCCGTTCACGCAGGGTGCACAGGAACGATCGTGGTCAGCCCGAGGTCCTGGAACGGGTAGCCTCCTCCGAGTCGCCGGCGGTCACCCCGTCCCGTGACGAAGCGATGCAGACCGGCGGACCGACCGTCACCGCGACTGCCGATCACCCTCCGCTGGACCGCGAAGAACGCCCGGACGCGCGCAATTCGTGATGATCCGGTGACGCGGTAGTGCGCCTGAGCACCGCGTCTCGCGCGTTACAGTGAGGTGAACGCGGGCCAGCGCCGCCCCCCGTTCGTGGTGCGCGCCCTCCAGGCGTGAGCCTCATCTCGAAGAGACCCACCCGGCTCGCCGAGATCGCCACCCGTGTGGCGAACGCTCGAGGAGATCCGTCGAGAGACCCCCTGTCCACTCGAGGTCGATCGCGACCTCTCTCCGAGGACGGTGCACTGCATGTCGCATTTCCCCGCGTCGCACCCGATCACCACGTCCGTGACCCGGCCGCTGACCCCGCCGGTCCGCCCGCTGCCGTTCACGTCGTTCCCGCCCTCGGCCGGTCTCTACGACCGAGCCAACGAGCACGACGCCTGTGGTGTCGCCTTCGTCGCCACCATGCGCGGCGAACCCGGTCACGACATCGTCGACCACGCCCTCACCGCCCTGCGCAACCTGGACCACCGGGGTGCGGTCGGCGCCGAGACCAACACGGGTGACGGGGCCGGCATCCTCACCCAGGTCCCCGACGAGTTCCTGCGTGCCGTCATGGCCGAGCAGGGCATCGAGCTCCCGGCCAAGGGGGCCTACGCCGTCGGCAACGCCTTCCTACCGGTGGACGAGACCGAACGCGCCGCCTCGGTCGCCCGCATCGAGGAGATCGCCGTCGCCGAGGGCCTCGACGTCCTCGGCTGGCGCGACGTGCCCGTGACGGCCGACCTCGTGGGCCAGCAGGCGCGCGCCGCGATGCCCTTCTTCGCCCAGCTCTTCGTCGCGACCCGCCGCGAGGGCCTGCAGGCGCAGGAGACCGGCATCGTCCTGGACCGCCGCGTCTACGCGCTGCGCAAGCTCGCCGAGCGCGAACTCGCCGTCTACTTCCCCTCCCTGTCCTCGCGGACCATGGTCTACAAGGGGATGCTCACCACCGGGCAGCTCGAGCCGTTCTTCCCCGACCTCTCCGACCGCCGGTTCACCTCCGAGCTCGGCCTGGTCCACTCCCGCTTCTCGACGAACACCTTCCCGAGCTGGCCGCTGGCGCACCCGTTCCGGGCCATCGCCCACAACGGCGAGATCAACACCGTCAAGGGCAACCGGAACTGGACCGCCGCCCGCGAGTCGACGATGTCCACCCCGCTCATCCCGGGTGACGTCCAGCGCCTCGGCCCGGTCTGCGCGACCGAGGGCTCCGACTCCGCCTCCTTCGACGAGGTCCTGGAGCTGCTGCACCTCAGCGGGCGTTCCCTCCCGCACGCGGTGCTGATGATGATCCCGGAGCCCTGGGAGAACAACACCGAGATGGACCCGGCCCGCCGGGCCTTCTACGAGTTCCACTCGATGTTCTCCGAGCCGTGGGACGGCCCGGCCAACCTCACCTTCACCGACGGCACCGTCATCGGCGGCGTCCTGGACCGCAACGGCCTGCGCCCCTCGCGGTACTGGGTCACCGACGACGGTCTCGTCGTGCTGGCCTCCGAGACCGGTGTGCTCGAGCTGGACCCGTCCTCGATCGTGGCCCGCGGCCGCGTCGCCCCCGGCAAGATGTTCCTCGTCGACACGGCCAAGGGCCGGATCGTCGACGACGAGGAGATCAAGTCCGAGCTCGCCGCCGCCCAGCCCTACGCCGAGTGGCTCAAGAACGTCGTCCACCTCGGGGACCTGCCCCCGCGCGAGCACATCGTGCACAGCCACGCCTCGGTCACGCGTCGTCAGCAGACCTTCGGCTACACCGAGGAGGAGCTGCGGCTCATCCTGGCGCCGATGGCCCGTGCGGCGGCCGAGCCGATCGGCTCGATGGGTTCCGACACCCCGCTCGCGGTGCTCTCGCCGCGCCCGCGGTTGCTCTTCGACTACTTCGCCCAGCTCTTCGCGCAGGTCACGAACCCGCCGCTGGACGCGATCCGCGAGGAGCTCGTCACCTCGCTGATCACCACCGCCGGGCCGCAGCAGAACCCGCTCTCGGAGTCGGCGGCGCACTGCCACCAGCTGGTCCTGCCGTTCCCGGTGATCGACAACGACGAGCTCGCGAAGATGGTCCACATCGACAAGGACCGTCGCAACCCCGGCCGCACCACCCACACCGTCAAGGGCCTGTACCGGGTCGCCGGCGGCGGGGCGGAACTCGCCCGTCGCATCGAGGAGATCCGCGCCGAGGTCTCGCGCGCCATCGCCGACGGCGCCGTCTTCGTCGTGCTCTCCGACCGCGACTCCAACGCCGAGTACGCGCCGATCCCGTCGCTGCTGCTCACCTCGGCCGTCCACCACCACCTCGTGCGCCAGAAGCTGCGCACGCAGGTCGGGCTGCTCGTCGAGGCCGGTGACGTCCGCGAGGTGCACCACGTCGCGCTGCTCATCGGGTACGGCGCGGCCGCGGTCAACCCCTACCTGGCCATGGAGACCGTCGAGGACCTCGTCCGCCACGGCGTCATCACCAACGTCGACGGCACCACGGCCGTGAAGAACCTCATCAAGGCGCTCGGCAAGGGCGTCCTGAAGGTCATGTCCAAGATGGGCATCTCGACCGTTGCGTCCTACCGCGGGGCGCAGGTCTTCGAGGCGCTGGGTCTCTCCCAGACCCTCGTCGACGAGTACTTCACCGCCACGACCTCCCGCCTCGGCGGCGTCGGCCTCGACGTCCTCGCCGAGGAGGTCTCCCAGCGGCACCGCCTCGCCTACCCCCTCGAGGGCCAGGAGCGCGCGCACCGCCGGCTGGAGACCGGGGGCGAGTACCAGTGGCGCCGTGAGGGTGAGCCGCACCTGTTCGACCCCGAGACCGTCTTCCAGCTGCAGCACTCCACGCGTCAGCGCAACGAGGGCCTCTTCCGCAAGTACACCTCCCGGGTGGACGAGCAGTCGGAACGGCTGATGACGCTGCGCGGTCTGCTGCAGCTGAAGAAGGGGGTCCGCGAGCCCGTCCCGCTCGACGAGGTCGAACCCGTCAGCGAGATCGTCAAGCGGTTCAACACCGGCGCGATGAGCTACGGCTCGATCAGCCAGGAGGCCCACGAGGTCCTCGCGGTCGCCATGAACCAGCTCGGCGGACGGTCCAACTCCGGTGAGGGCGGCGAGGACGTCGACCGCCTCTACGACCCGCAGCGGACCTCGCGCGTCAAGCAGATCGCCTCCGGCCGCTTCGGCGTCACGAGCAACTACCTGACGTCGGCGACCGACCTGCAGATCAAGGTCGCGCAGGGCGCCAAGCCCGGCGAGGGCGGTCAGCTGCCCGGGCACAAGGTGTACCCGAACATCGCCAGGACCCGGCACTCCACGCCGGGCGTCGGGCTCATCTCGCCGCCGCCGCACCACGACATCTACTCCATCGAGGACATCGCCCAGCTCATCCACGACCTGAAGAACGCGAACCCGGCCGCCCGGGTCCACGTGAAGCTGGTCTCCGAGGTCGGCGTCGGCACCGTCGCGACGGGCGTCTCCAAGGCCAAGGCCGACGTCGTGCTCATCTCGGGTGCCGACGGTGGCACGGGCGCCGCGCCGCTGACGAGCCTCAAGCACGCCGGCGGTCCCTGGGAGCTCGGTCTCGCCGAGACCCAGCAGACCCTCGTGGTCAACGGGCTGCGCGACCGGATCACCGTCCAGGTCGACGGGCAGTTCAAGACGGGCCGCGACGTCGTCATCGCCGCGCTGCTGGGCGCCGAGGAGTTCGGCTTCGCGACCGCCCCGCTGGTCGTGTCGGGCTGCATCATGATGCGCGTCTGCCAGTTGGACACGTGCCCGGTCGGCGTCGCGACGCAGAACCCGGAACTGCGGGCCCGCTTCACCGGCAAGGCCGAGTACATCGTGAACTTCTTCGAGTTCATCGCCCTCGAGGTGCGCGAGATGCTCGCCTCGCTCGGTTTCCGCTCGGTCGAGGAGGCCGTCGGCCACGTCGAGGTCCTCGACAGCCGTCGCGCCGTCTCGCACTGGAAGGCGTCCGGTCTGGACCTCTCGCCGATCCTGCACGCGCCGGTCCCGCCGGCGGGTACGACCCTCTACCGGTCCCAGACCCAGGACCACGGGCTGGAGAAGGCGCTGGACCACGT
The DNA here is from genome assembly GCF_042674865.1 of Kineococcus sp. GCM10028916. NCBI lineage: Bacteria > Bacillati > Actinomycetota > Actinomycetes > Kineosporiales > Kineosporiaceae > Kineococcus > Kineococcus sp. GCM10028916. The sequence goes on from NZ_JBHTFM010000001.1 coordinate 212,020, forward strand.
GCTCATCGAGCGCGCCTCCGGTGCCCTCGCCGACGGGACGCCGGTCCAGGTCGAGCTGCCCGTGCGCAACGTCAACCGCACCGTCGGCACCCTGCTGGGTCACGAGCTGACCCGGAAGTGGGGCGAGGACGGTCTGCCCGAGGGCACGATCGACGTGACCCTCACCGGGTCGGCCGGTCAGTCCCTCGGGGCGTTCCTGCCCCGGGGCATCACGTTGCGCCTCTTCGGCGACGCCAACGACTACGTCGGCAAGGGGCTCTCCGGCGGGACCGTCGTCGTGCGCCCCGACCGCGCCTCCGGTTCCCGGGGACGCGACATCGTCGCCGGCAACGTCATCGCCTACGGCGCCACGAGCGGTTCGCTCTTCCTGCGCGGTGAGGTCGGCGAACGCTTCTGCGTCCGCAACTCCGGGGCGACGGCGGTCGTCGAGGGGGTGGGCGACCACGCGCTGGAGTACATGACCGGCGGGGTGGTCGTGATCCTCGGCCGCGTCGGGCGCAACGTGGCCGCGGGCATGTCGGGCGGGTTCGCCCACGTGCTCGACCTCAAGGAGTCGCGCGTCAACCGCGACATGGTCGACGTCGTCCCGCTCGACGACGAGGCCGCCGCGACGGTGCACGGGCTGCTCGTGCGCCACCGCGACCACACCGACTCCACCACCGCCGCCAAGCTGCTCGCCGACTGGGGCACTGCGCGGCACCGTTTCTCGACGATCGTCCCGCGGGACTACCAGCGCGTCCTCGAGGTGCGGGCCAAGGCTGTCAGCGACGGCCTCGAACCCGACTCCGACGCCGTGCTCACCCGCATCATGGAGGCTTCGCATGGTTGATCCCCGGGGATTCCTCACCGTCCGGGAGCGGGAACTGCCCCCGCGCCGTCCCGTCCCGCTGCGCCTCATGGACTGGCGCGAGGTCTACGAGAAGCAGGACATGCAGCAGTTGCAGCGCCAGGCCGGGCGCTGCATGGACTGCGGCATCCCGTTCTGCCACAGCGCGTGCCCGCTGGGGAACCTCATCCCCGAGTGGAACGACCTGGTGAGTCGCGGTGACATGCACGAGGCCATCGAGCGCCTGCACGCGACGAACAACTTCCCGGAGTTCACCGGGAAGCTCTGTCCCGCGCCGTGCGAGTCGGCCTGCGTGCTGGGCATCAACCAGCCGCCGGTGACGATCAAGCAGGTCGAGGTGATGATCGCGGAGAACGCGGCCGAGAACGGCTGGCTGGAACCGCGCGTCCCCGAGCGCCTCACGGGCAAGACCGTCGCCGTCATCGGGTCCGGCCCGGCCGGGCTCGCGGCGGCGCAGCAGCTCACCCGGGCCGGTCACACCGTCGCCGTCTACGAGCGCGACGACAAGATCGGCGGGCTGATGCGCTACGGCATCCCCGAGTTCAAGATGGAACGCGCCGTCCTGGACCGCCGTCTCGCCCAGATGGAGGCCGAGGGCACCCGGTTCCGCGCCGGCGTCTCCATCGGTGAGGACATCACCGGCGAGCAGCTGCGGGACCGCTACGACGCCATCGTCGTCGCGACGGGCGCGACGGCGTGGCGCGACGTGGACCTGCCCGGCCGCGACCTGGCCGGCATCCACCAGGCCATGGAGTACCTGCCGCCCACCAACCGCGTCGCGGTCGGGGAGGAACGTCCCGCGGACCACATCGACGCGGCGGGTCTCGACGTCGTCGTCATCGGCGGCGGCGACACCGGCTCCGACTGCTACGGCACCGCCCTGCGCCAGGGGGCGAAGTCGGTCACGCAGCTGGACATCTACCCCCAGGCTCCGGGGGAGCGGCACGAGGCCGAACCGTGGCCGACGATGCCCAAGGTCTTCTCGGTGTCCTCCTCCCACGAGGAGGGCGGGGAGCGGAAGTTCTCCGCCTCGACCCAGGCGCTCATCGGCGAGGACGGTCACGTCACCGCGTTGCGCGTCGTCGAGGTCGAGAAGGTCGACGGCGTCTGGACCCCGATCGAGGGGACCCAGGAGGACCTCCCGGCCCAGCTCGTGCTGCTCGCGATCGGCTTCACCGGTCCCGAGCACGGTGGTCTGGTCGAGCAGCTCGGTCTGCAGGCCGACGCCCGCACCCGCTTCACCCGCACCCCGGGCTACGCGACCTCGACCCCGGGCGTCTACGTGGCCGGCGACGCCGGGCGTGGGCAGTCGCTCATCGTGTGGGCCATCGCCGAGGGCCGTGCCTGCGCGTCGGCCGTCGACGAGTTCCTCATGGGCGACACCGCGCTCCCGTCGCCCATCCGGGCCGACGCGGTGCCGCTGACCGCCTGATCGACCCGACTTCTGGGGGACTTTCCACCCTTCTCGTGCGCGGGAAGGGTGGAAAGTCCCCCAGAAGTGGTTCACCGGACTACCAGCCGGCGACCTCGTCCTTGTCGTAGGTCCAGACGGCGTTGTCGCTGAGCACGGTCACGTCGGCGGCGTGCCCGGACAACCCGCGGGCCTGTGCGGCGGCGGTGACGCGCGCGACCGCGTGCCGGGCCGCGCCCTGGGCGTCCAGACCGTCCCCGTCGACGCTGATGACGACGTCGTGGCGGGGTGCGTCGACCTGCTCGAGGCGCGGGTGGGTCGCGTGCAGGTCGGCCAGCAGCGTCTGCAACGCCCCCGGCGGCCAGCGGCGGTCCTCGTGCAGGCGCAGGTAGACGGCGTACTCGTGCTCGCTCCCCTCCTCCGCGAGTTCGTCGATCTCGCGGTCGAAGTCCTTCTGCTGCTGCGGTTCGTGCGCGTTCACGGGCCCAGTGTGACGGGGCCGGGGGAGTGCGGCCCGTCGAGGCCCCACCCACACGGCGCAGGCGTCGGGCAGGTGACGATCCGGTGAGTTCGAGGGTGCGCGGCGCGCCCCACGCACCGATCACCGCTGCGGGCGCAATAGGGTCTGGGTATGCGCAGAGCGAAGATCGTCTGCACCCTCGGACCCGCCGTGGCGGGTCCCGAAGGGTTGCAGTCACTGGTGGACGCCGGGATGGACGTCGCCCGGCTGAACTTGAGCCACGGTTCCCACGACGACCACCGGGCGAACTTCGAGGGGGTGCGATCGGCTGCGGCCGCCAGCGGACGCTCGGTCGCGATCCTCGCCGACCTGCAGGGTCCGAAGATCCGCCTCGGGAAGTTCGCCGCCGGTCCCCACGACCTCGCGGTCGGTGACGTGTTCACGATCACCACCGAGGAGATCGTCGGCACCAAGGACGTCTCGTCGACGACCTACAAGGGTCTGCCGGGCGACGTGTCGGTCGGCGACGCGATCCTCATCGACGACGGCAAGGTCGGCCTCGAGGTCACCGGGGTCGAGGGTCCCCGCGTCACCACCAAGGTGACCGTCCCCGGCCCCGTCAGCAACAACAAGGGCATCAACCTGCCCGGCGTGGCCGTGAGCGTCCCCGCCCTGTCCGAGAAGGACATCGAGGACCTCCGCTTCGCCCTCCAGCTCGGCGTCGACATGGTCGCGCTGTCGTTCGTCCGCTCCGCCGCGGACGCCGACGACGTGCACGCGATCATGGACGAGGAGGGGATCACCGTCCCCATCATCGCCAAGGTCGAGAAGCCGCAGGCCGTGCAGAACATCCGCGAGGTCGTCGCCGCCTTCGACGGCATCATGGTCGCCCGCGGTGACCTCGGGGTGGAGCTGCCCCTCGAAGAGGTGCCGCTGGTCCAGAAGCTCGCCATCGAGCTCGCCCGTCGTCAGGCCAAGCCCGTCATCGTCGCGACCCAGATGCTCGAGTCGATGATCACCGCGCCGCGTCCGACCCGCGCCGAGGCCTCGGACTGCGCCAACGCCGTCCTCGACGGCGCGGACGCGCTCATGCTCTCCGGCGAGACCAGCGTCGGCGCGTTCCCGTTCGAGGCGGTCCGCACGATGGCCCGCATCATCGAGAACACCGAGACCCACGGCGCGGAACGCATCGCCGCCCTCGGCACGGTGCCGCACACCAAGGGGGGCGCGGTCACCCTCGCGGCCGCCGAGATCGGCAAGCAGCTCGACGCCAAGCTGCTCGTGACCTTCACGCAGTCCGGGGACTCCGCCCGCCGCCTGTCCCGGTTGCGTTCCGGCATCCCGTTGCTGGCCTTCACCCCCGATGAGAAGACCCGCCGCCGCCTCGCGCTGTCCTGGGGCATCGAGCCCGAGTTCGCCGCGTTCATCTCCACCACCGACGAGATGGTGAAGGAGGTGGACCGTCGCCTCCAGGAGATGGGCCGCTGCGCCGTCGGTGACCTCGTCGTCATCGTCGCCGGTGCCCCCCCGGGCATCGCCGGTTCCACCAACGCCGTCCGCGTCCACCGGATCGGCGACGCCACGTCCGGATCGACCGCCGCCTACCGCTGACGGACGACGACGCAGCGCCCCCCGGCCAGGGACCACCTGGAGCCGGGGGGCGCTTCGTCGTCCTCGGGCCGTGCCGTCGGGGGCCGGAGACGACGAAGGCCCCGCAACGGCCCCTCCGGACCGGAGTCCGGGGAGCAGCTGCGGGGCCGACGACCGTTCACGCGTGCCCTGGGTGGGATTCGAACCCACACTGGTGCGAGTTTGAGTCGCATGCCTCTGCCGGTTGGGCTACCAGGGCGTCCCGGAGGATGCCGGATCACCTTACCGAAGCCGGAGCGGTGCCTTCGACACCCCTCGGGGACACCCGACGCGACGACGGGTCGTAGTAGGTGCGGGGTACGGACTAGGATGCCCTCCGTGACGAACACTCCCGACACCCCCGCCCCCTCCGCGACCACTCGTCGGGTGGTCGTCGCGGAGGACGAGGCCATCATCCGGCTCGACATCGTGGAGATGCTCACCGAGGCCGGGTACGACGTCGTCGGTCAGGCGGGTGACGGCGAGCAGGCCGTCGCGCTGGCCGAGGAGCACAAGCCCGACCTCGTGGTCATGGACATCAAGATGCCCATCCTCGACGGCATCTCCGCCGCGGAACGCATCGCCAAGGCCCGCATCGCGCCCGTCGTCCTGCTGACGGCGTTCTCGCAGGCCGAGCTCGTCGAACGCGCCCGCGACGCCGGCGCGATGGCCTACGTCGTGAAGCCGTTCACGTCCGCCGACCTGCTGCCGGCCGTCGAGATCGCGGTCAGCCGCTACCAGCAGATCATGGCGCTGGAGGACGAGGTCGCCGACCTCGCCGACCGCTTCGAGACGCGCAAGCTCGTCGACCGGGCCAAGTCGAAGCTGCAGACCCAGTTCGGCATGTCCGAGCCCGAGGCCTTCCGCTGGATCCAGAAGACCTCGATGGACAAGCGCCTCACGATGCGCGAGGTCGCGACGACGGTCATCAGCGCCGGCGGCGAGGACCGCGCCTGACGTTCTGCCCAGCAGCTCCCGTTGCGGTCACCGCACCACGACGACAGCCTCGACACGCGCTCCGCGCAGGTCGGGGTTGTTGTCGTTTCGGCGTCGATCCGGTCACGGAACGGAACATCTGCGCAGTTCCGGGGCTCGGTGTTGACCGATGTGTGTAACGACCCGGTGAACTCGTACACGCAATACCCCCGAAAGTGCTGTGCGCCCCCTAGTGTTCACCCCGGCTCCACCGCTCACGGGTGGTGCCCGCGGGTGCGTGCGTCGGTGCGCCTCCCGCGCCCACGGCCCAGGAGGACAAGCCAGTGCGCTCCATCGTCAAACTCGCGGCTCCGGCCGCGGCCGCCGCCCTCTTGCTCGCTGCGTGCGGCACCACCGGCGGCGACGACACCGCGACCGGCGGCGAGTCGAGCGGAGGCAGCAGCAGCTGCCCCTCCGACCTCAGCATCGGCTTCTTCGGCGCCCTCACCGGCCCCGACGCGAACCTGGGTGTCAACATCCAGAACGGCGTGAAGCTGGCCCTCAAGGAGCACAACGCCGAGTCCGGCGCGTGCCAGGTCAAGCTCACCCCCTTTGACTCCCAGGGTGACCAGAACCAGGCCCAGGGTCTGGCCCAGAAGGCCGCCGGCGACAAGAACCTCATCGGCCTCGTCGGTCCGGCGTTCTCCGGCGAGTCCAAGGTCGCCGACCCGATCTTCGCCGACCCCGACGTCAACCTCGTCGCGATCACCCCCTCGGCCACCAACCCCGCGCTGGCCGAGAACGGCTGGAAGACCTTCTTCCGCGTCCTGGGCAACGACGCCTCGCAGGGCCCGGCCGCCGCGTCCTACATCACCGGCACCCTGGGCAAGCAGAAGGTGTACGTCGTCGACGACTCCTCCGAGTACGGCAAGGGCCTGGCCGACCTCACCCGCAAGGGCCTGGGCGCGGCCGACATCAAGGACAACACCATCCAGAAGGGCCAGACGGACTTCTCGGCCGTCGTCGCCGACATCCGCGCCTCCGGCGCCGACGCCGTCTTCTTCGGCGGCTACTACGCCGAGGCCGGGCTGCTGCTCAAGCAGATGCGCGACGCGGGGCTGACCTCGGACCAGGTCGCCTTCGTCTCCGACGACGGCGCGAAGGACCAGGGGCTCATCACCGCGGCGGGCGAGTCCGCGGCCGAAGGTGCCTACCTCACCTGCCCGTGCCTGCCGCCGGACAAGGCCGGCGGCACCTTCGTCGCCGACTACACCAAGGAGAACGGTTCAGCGCCGGCCACCTACTCGGCCGAGGGCTACGACGCCGCGACGATCCTGCTCAAGGGCATCGCGGCCGGGAAGGTCACCCGCGCCGACCTGCTGTCCTACGTGGCCAGCTACGACGAGGCCGGTGTCACCAAGCAGCTGAAGTTCGACGACAAGGGTGAGCCCAGCGAGATCAGCGTCTGGGCCTACAAGGTCGAGGGCGGCCAGATCGTGGCCGACCAGGAGATCAAGGCTTCCTGACGTCGTCGACGGCCCCACCCGCCGCTGTGCGGGTGGGGCCGTCGCACGTCCTCACCGTCCCCCCGCTCGTTCCCCTCACCCCGGGTGGTTCCCCTGTCCACGTTTCTCGACCTGACATTCACAGGTCTGGTGATCGGCGCGATCTACGCCCTGTTCGCCCTCGGCTACACCCTCGTCTACGGCGTCCTGCGCCTCATCAACTTCGCGCACTCCGAAGTCTTCATGTGGGGCAGCTTCGGTGCCGTCTGGGCCATGACGCTGCTCGGTGCGCACTCCGGCATGAACTGGGTGGCCGCGATCGGGCTGCTGATCGTCGCGCTGGTCGTGGCCATGCTCGTCAGCGGTGGTGTCGCCCTCGTCGTCGAACGGATCGCCTACCGCCGCCTGCGTGAGAAGCACGCGCCGCCGCTGGTCGCGCTCATCTCGGCCATCGGGGCCTCCTTCATGCTGTCCGAGATCATGGGTCTGCGGGACCGCATCGCCGGCTGGGTCGGCCTCGACGGCGTCCTCGGCGACTACGTCCGCCAGGCCCGGGAGAACACCTCCTTCCCCAACCCGCTGCCCAACGTGCAGGTGCTGGCGGTCGGCGGTTTCGAGATCCGCAGCAACCAGCTCATCGTCCTCATCGCGGCGATCCTCATGATGGTCGCGCTCGACCAGTTCGTCAGCCGCTCCCGCCTCGGCCGGGGTGTCCGCGCCGTGTCGCAGAACCCCGAGGCCGCGGCGCTGATGGGGGTCAACCAGAAGCGCGTCGTCCAGCTGACGTTCTTCATCGGTGGCCTGATGGCCGGTGCAGCGGCGCTGCTGTACCTGCTGCACATCGGGGTCACCCGCTACAACGTCGGGTTCATCCTCGGCATCAAGGCCTTCACCGCCGCCGTCCTGGGCGGCATCGGCAACATCCGCGGCGCCCTCGTCGGCGGTCTCGTCCTCGGCCTGGCCGAGAACTACGCCACGTTGTTCGGGCTGGCGTCGTCGTGGAAGGACGTCGTGTCGTTCCTGCTGCTGATCGTCGTCCTGCTGTTCCGGCCCACCGGCATCCTCGGTGAGTCCCTCGGGAAGGCCCGCGCATGAGCACCTCCGCCACGGCGAAACCCGTGAAGCCGACCCTGGTCGACCGCTGGTCGGCCCTGCCCAAACCCGCCCAGATCCTGGTCTGGGTGCTCATCGCGGTCTTCTTCTTCGTCCTGCCGCTGATGAACCTGCCGATCGTGTCCACCCCGGACGCCGAGTTCGGGTCCGTGCTGGCCACCGTCGCGAACTACGCCCTCGTCGCCCTCGGCCTGAACATCGTGCTCGGCTACGCGGGTCTGCTCGACCTCGGGTACGTGGGTTTCTACGCCATCGGCGCCTACACCGTCGGGGTCGGCGGGTCGCTGCACGGCCACATCAACTGGTTCGTCCTGGTCATCCTGGCCGTCACCATCTCCACCGCGAGCGGTCTGCTCCTCGGGGCCCCGACCCTGCGGGTGCGCGGTGACTACCTGGCGATCGTGACCCTCGGGTTCGGCGAGATCATCCGTCTCACCGCCCTGAACTCCTCGTGGCTGAACCAGGCCCGCGGCATCACCGGGATCCCGCGTCCGCCGTCCACCGAACTGTTCGGCCTGCCCAGCCTGGTCTGGGACGGGGCGACGGCCCAGGTGGACCTCGGGGACGGCGCGAAGTCGATCTTCCTGAAGTTCGGACTGCTCGACGCGGTGCCGTACTACTGGCTGGCCCTGATCGTCATCATCGTCGTCCTCATCGCCGACAAGCTGCTGCAGGCCAGCCGCGTCGGCCGCGCGTGGGAGGCCACCCGCGAGGACGAGGAGGCCGCCGAGCTCAACGGGGTACCGACGTTCCGCTTCAAGCTGCTCGCGTTCGCCATGGGGGCGTTCGTCGGGGGGTTGTCGGGGGCGCTGTACGCCTCGCGCATCGGGTCGATCAACCCCGACTCGTTCATGATCCAGCTGTCGATGATGTTCCTCGCCGCCGTCGTCATCGGTGGTCAGGGCAACCGCTGGGGCGCCATCGTCGGTGGTGTCGTCGTGGCCTACCTGCCGGAACGCTTCCGCGAGTTCGCCGACTTCCGCATCGTCGTCTTCGGCCTGCTCCTGCTGCTGCTGGCGAACTTCCGCCCGCAGGGTCTGCTGCCACCGCGCCGGGCGAAGCGTGCCCAACGCGCCGACGCCGCCACCAAGGAACTCGAAGGGACCGAGGAGGGCGCTCGTGCCTGAGCTCACGAAGGACACCGGGAACACCGCACCGGCCCAGGCCGGCCGTGCGCTGCTGACCATGGAGAACGTCACCCTCAAGTTCGGCGGGGTCGTCGCCCTCAACGAGGTCTCCTTCGAGATCCGCGAGGGGGAGATCCTCGGCCTGATCGGCCCCAACGGCGCCGGCAAGACGACGTGCTTCAACGCCCTCACCGGCGTCTACCAGCCGACGTCGGGCCGGGTCGTCTTCGACGGGCAGCCGCTGGGCAAGCGCAAGCGGTTCCAGATCAACCGCCTCGGGATCGCCCGCACGTTCCAGAACATCCGTCTGTTCGGGAACATGACCGCGCGGGAGAACGTCCTCGTCGGGGCCGACTCCCACCACCGCTCGGGGGTGATCAACTCCCTGTTCCGGTTGCCCCGCCACCGGCGCGAGACCCGCGAGGGGCACCGGCTGGCCGACGAACTGCTCGAGATGATGGACCTCTCCCACCGGGCGGACGACCTGGCGCGCAACCTCTCCTACGGCGAGCAGCGCCGCCTGGAGATCGCCCGCGCCCTGGCCACCCGGCCGAAGCTGCTCTGCCTGGACGAACCCGCCGCGGGTTTCAACCCGGTCGAGAAGCAGCGGTTGATGGACCTGATCCGCCGGGTCCGGGACATGGGCAACACGGTCCTGCTCATCGAGCACGACATGCGCCTGGTCATGGGCGTCACCGACCGGATCGTCGTCCTGGAGTTCGGGAAGAAGATCGCCGACGGGCTCCCCGCGGACATCCGCAACGACCCCGCCGTCATCGCCGCCTACCTCGGCGTCGAGTCCGAGGAGGACGACCAGTGAGCACGCCGACGCAGAAGACCCTCGGTGAGACCCAGCTCGTCGTCGACGACCTCAGCGTCAACTACGGGCGCATCGAGGCCATCCGCAACGTCTCCTTCAGCGTCCCCCAGGGCGGGATCGCAACCCTCATCGGCGCCAACGGGGCCGGCAAGACGACCACGCTCAAGACGGTGTCGGGTCTGCGGACCGTGCGCACCGGCAGGATCGTGTTCGAGGGCGAGGACATCACCAAGGTGCCCTCGCACAAGCTCGTCACGAAGGGGCTCTGCCAGGCCCCGGAGGGACGGGGGACGTTCGTCGGGATGACGGTCGAGGAGAACCTCGACATGGGCGCCTACACCCGCAAGGACCGGCGCTCGGCGGCCTACCGGAGCGACCTCGACCGCGTCTACACGTTGTTCCCGCGGTTGAAGGAACGCCGTACCCAGTTCGCCGGGACGATGTCGGGCGGGGAGCAGCAGATGCTCGCCATCGGGCGTGCCCTCATGAGTCGACCCCGCGTGCTGCTCCTGGACGAGCCGTCCATGGGCCTCGCGCCCAAGCTCATCCAGCAGATCTTCTCGATCATCGTGGAGATCAACCAGCAGGGCACCACCGTCCTGCTCGTCGAGCAGAACGCCGCCCAGGCGCTGCGGATCTCCGACGTGGCCTACGTCCTGGAGACCGGAACCGTCGTGCGGACGGGCACGGGGGCCGAACTGGCCGCCGACGACTCCATCCGCGCCGCCTACCTCGGGGGCGACGTCTAGGTCCTCCCCGTCCGTCTCGACGCCGCAGACCCCGGGAGCCCCGCTCCCGGGGTCTGCGTGCGCCTGACCGCGGGCGCGGCGAATCGTCACGTTGACAGCACAACCGAGCACGCAGCGTCGAAGGTGACCCCCAGATCGTGGGGGTACCTTCCGCCCCGGCGCTCTCGTGCCCTAGTGTCCGGCGCAGTCGCCACGAGCAAGCGGGGCGGCCACCGGAGCGGGGGCCCGGTCTGCTTCGTCGGGTGCGTCGACGCACCTCGTGGAAGGGGATCACGTGGCACGACCTGCCGTAGAGGTCCGAGACGCCGGCACGGGCGATCTCGACGCCCTCATGGAGCTCTACTCGAGCGCCCGCTTCGACCAGGGCCAGCTGCGCGCCTCGGTGGGCAGCGTCCGGGCCCGGCTCGAGCGGGCGATGGAGGCCGGCGAGGTCCAGGTGCTCATCGCGTTCCTGGGCGCCGAGCCCGCCGGCTACGCCCTCCTGACGACCTCGCCGCTGCTGCCGCTGGGCAGCACCGCGGGCCCCAGCATCGAACACCTCCACGTCGTCCCGGCCCTGCGGCGTCGCGGAGTCGGCCGGGCGCTGCTGCGTCGTGCGCTGCACCTGGCCCAGGCCGAGGGCGCCGAGCAGATCGCCTGCACCGTCCTGCCGGGTGACCGCGACTACACCCGCTACATGGCCCGCCTCGGGTTCGCGCCCGCCGTGGTGCGCCGCGCGGTCCCCGTCCACGTCCTGCGTCGTCGTCTCTCCGAGGGACCCGCCGCCCTCGTGCACACCACCGACGTCGTGGCCCGGCGCCGCTCGTTGCGGGCCCGGCTGGCCCGCTCGGCGGCCCCGACGACTCCCGGCACGGGTGTCCCGACCGCCTCCTGAGGCTCAAGACCACCTCCGGGGTGCCCGACACCCCGAAGGTGAGCACGTCGGAAGCAGCTGCCGCCATCGTCGCCGCCATGCGGGCCGACGGGCGGTCCCGCGTCTGCGCCATCGACGACGTGGGCGTGCTCGTCACCGTCCCCGCGAGCCTGGAACTGCCCGCGGGGACCGCGCTCACCCCGCCCGGCCACCGCACGACGCTGGCCCACCTCGTGGACTCCCTGGACCTGATGCGCGTGGTCGAGATGTGGGAGTCCGTGCAGGCCGACGGCGTCGCCTCCGGGGTGGTCAGGCTGCCGGGCAACCCCGAGCAGTACGCCCTCGCCTTCGCCGACGCCCGCGCGGAGCACGGGTGCTACCTGGCCTCGCTGACCCCCCTCGGGGTCACCGTGGTGGGGACCGGCAGCGGCGCCCAGGAGATCACCCGCGTCATCGAGGAGGTGCGTCCGCGCACCGCCACCCTGCGCAAGGACTCCCACGCCCTCATCACCGAGGTCGGCGACCGGGCCGAACGCCTCCTGGGACACCCCGCCGCGGCGATGCTGGGACACCGCTCCACGGAGTTCCTGCACCCCGACGACGTCGCCGTCGCCCTCGACGGGTGGATGCAGATGCTGAGCACCGGAGTCGGCTACCGGTCGCGGCTGCGCCACCGTCGCGGCGACGGCAGCTGGCTCTGGCTCGAGGTCGTGCAGCAGATCGTGCCCACCGACGACGGCACCGTGTCCGTGGTCGCCGAACTCACCGACATCAGCACCGAGATGGCCGCCGTGGAGGAGCTGCGTCGCCGGGAGCGGCTCTTCCGCCGCACCGTCGAGGCGCTGCCCGTCGGCCTGCTCCGGATGGACGTGCAGGGCCGCGTCGTCCAGGTCAACGCCCGCTTCGGCGCGCTGCTGGGCTCGCCCGCGGGCCTGGCCGAGGACGCCTCGCTGGCCGCCCGCCTCGCCGACTGCGGCGAGGACTGCGCCACCCGCACCCTGGCCGCCGTGCAGGCCTGCCTCACCGGGGGTGACGACGCCCACGTCCAGGTCACCGTCGGCGGCGACGACTGGTCCGGCGCCCAGCACTGCTCGATCGACGTCGTCCCCCTGGGCGACGACGACGGTGAACCCGGTGTCGTGCTCGTCGTCCAGGACGTCACCGAGGCCGTGCGCGCCCAGCGGCGCCTCGCCCACCGTGCGACCACCGACGGCCTCACCGGCTGCCTCAACCGCTCCGCCGTGCTGAGCGCCCTCGACGACGCGCTCGCCACCGCCCCGACCGGGGGCGAGCACGCCCCCGCGGTGATCTTCTTCGACCTCGACGGCTTCAAGTCCGTCAACGACCGCCTCGGGCACGCCGTCGGCGACGCGCTGCTGATCCGGGTCAGCGAGGTCCTGCGCGAGGTCGTCGCCGTCCACCCCGGAGGCGCCGAGGTCTCCCGCCTCGGCGGCGACGAGTTCCTCGTCGTGCTGCACCGCAGCGAGGACCAGCAGGAGGTCGAGAACCTCGCCCGGCGCGCCTGCGAGACGTTGCGCGAGAACCTGCCCCGCACCCCGCAGCTGGCCGGGGACCTGCACCGGCTGCCCATCGGGTCCAGCGCCGGCTCCGCGAGGGCCGTCCTCGGCGACACCGCCGGCACGCTGGTCGCCCGCGCCGACGCCGCCATGTACGTGGCGAAGCGCGCGGGGCGCCGGGCGGACTGGAGCGACCCCGGCCGTTGACCCCTCGCTGGTGAGGCCCGTGTCGCAGGGGCTGGCTACCCTGACCGACGTGACACCCGCTGCCTCCACGCCCACTCGCGCCGCCGCGAAGAAGACCGCCGCGAAGCCCGCGAAGAAGGCGGCGCCCACCCGCCCCCGGCTGCTGCTCATCGACGGCCACTCGATGGCCTACCGCGCCTTCTACGCCCTGCCGGTGCAGAACTTCGCGACCACGACGGGCCAGCCGACGAACGCCGTCTACGGCTTCACCTCGATGCTCATCAACCTGCTGCGCGACGAGGACCCGACCCACTTCTGCGTCACCTTCGACGTCTCGCGCGCCTCCTTCCGCACCGAGGTCTACGCCGAGTACAAGGGCACCCGGACCAAGAGCCCGGACGAGTTCCGCGGGCAGGTGGACCTGGTCAAGGAGGTCCTCACCGCCCTGCGGGTGCCGATCGTGGAGATCGAGGGCTACGAGGCTGACGACGTCATCGCCACCCTCACCGAACGGGCCGTCGAGCAGGGTTTCGAGGTCCTCATCTCCAGCGGGGACCGCGACGCCTTCCAGCTCGTCCGCGACGAGGTCACCGTCCTCTACCCGGTGAAGGGGGTCTCCGAGCTCACCCGGATGACCCCCGAGGCCGTGGAGGCGAAGTACGGCGTCCCGCCGCAGCGCTACCCCGACCTCGCGGCCCTGGTGGGGGAGACCTCGGACAACCTGCCCGGGGTGCCGGGCGTCGGCGCGAAGACCGCCGCGAAGTGGATCAACCTCTACGACGGCCTCGACGGCGTCATCGCCAACGCCGACCTCGTCAAGGGCAAGGCGGGGGAGAGCCTGCGCGAGCACCTCGACTCCGTCATCCGCAACCGCCGCCTCAACGCGCTGGTCAACGACCTCCAGCTCTCCGCGACCATCCCCGAGCTGATCCGCCGCGCCTGGGACCGCGAGGAGGTCCACACCGTCTTCGACGGCCTCGAGTTCCGCGTCCTGCGCGACCGGCTGTTCGCGACGCTGGAGTCGGCCGAACCGGAGGCCGAGGAGGGGTTCGGCGTCGACGGCGCGATCCTGCTCGGCGGCGAGGTCGCCCCCTGGCTGCGGGAGCACGCCCAGGGCCGGACCGGACTGCAGGTCACGGGGGAGTGGGGACGCGGTACGGGCGAGGTCACCGGCCTCTCCCTCGCCGGCGCCGACGGCGTCGCCGCCTGGATCGACCCGGTCACCCTCGAACCGGGCGACGAGCAGGCCCTCGCCGCCTGGCTCGCCGATCCCGCACGACCCAAGGTCGCCCACGACGTGAAGGGCCCCACCCACGCCCTGCTCGCCCGCGGCTGGGAGCTGGCCGGGGTCGTCTTCGACACCGCCCTCGCCGCCTACCTGTGCCGCCCCGACCAGCGCAGCTACGACCTCGCCGACCTGTCCGTGCGCCACCTCAAGCGCGAGCTGCGCGCCGAGGGGTCCGCGCCCGGTTCGCCCGCCGAACCCGTCGACGAGCAGCTCACCCTCGACGGTGACGACGGTCCCGTCGGCGGCGACGAGCAGGCCCGCGCCGAGGAGGGCATGGTCCGGGCGCTCGCGATCTCCGAGCTGGCCGGGGTGCTCGCGACCGAGCTCGAGGAGCGTGGCGGCACCCGGCTGCTGCGCGAGGTCGAACTGCCGCTCGTCGAGGTGCTCGCCCGCCAGGAACGGGTCGGCGTCGCCGTCGACGGGCAGCTGCTGACCGACCTCGAGGCGCACTTCGCCGAGCGCGTCGCGCAGGCGCAGACCCTCGCCTACGAGGTCATCGGCACCGAGATCAACCTCGGGTCGCCCAAGCAGTTGCAGACCGTGCTCTTCGAACAGCTGGAGATGCCGAAGACCAAGCGCACCAAGACCGGGTACACGACGGACGCCGACGCGCTGGCCGCGCTCTTCGTCAAGACCGAGCACCCGTTCCTGGCCCACCTGCTCGAGCACCGTGACGCGTCCCGGCTGCGCCAGACCGTCGAGGGGCTGCAGAAGTCCGTGGCCGACGACGGCCGCATCCACACGACGTACCAGCAGATGATCGCCGCGACCGGTCGGCTGTCCTCCACGGACCCGAACCTGCAGAACATCCCGATCCGCACCGAGGAGGGACGCCGGATCCGGGAGGCGTTCGTCGTCGGGTCCTACGCAGCTGGTGGGGGGGAGTTCGAGTGCCTGCTCACGGCCGACTACTCCCAGATCGAGATGCGGATCATGGCCCACCTCTCCGGGGACGAGGGGCTGATCGCCGCCTTCACCTCCGGTGAGGACCTGCACCGCTTCGTCGGCAGTCGCGTCTTCCACGTCGAACCCGCCGACGTGACGTCCGAGATGCGCGCCAAGATCAAGGCGATGTCCTACGGACTCGCCTACGGCCTCAGCGCCTTCGGGCTCTCCAACCAGCTGAAGATCTCCACCGAGGAGGCCAAGGGCCTCATGGACGAGTACTTCGAACGCTTCGGCGGGGTGCGCGACTACCTGTTCGGTGTCGTCGAGGAGGCCCGCCGGACCGGGTGGACCGAGACGATCATGGGTCGCCGCCGCTACCTCCCCGACCTCGCCAGCGACAACCGCCAGCGTCGCGAGATGGCCGAGCGGATGGCCCTCAACGCTCCCATCCAGGGTTCCGCCGCCGACATCATCAAGGTCGCGATGCTCGACCTGGACCGGGGTCTGCGCGAGTCCGGGCTGCGCTCGCGGCTGCTCCTGCAGGTCCACGACGAACTCGTCCTCGAGGTCGCCGAGGGCGAGCGCGAGGCCCTGGAGGCCCTGGTGCGCTCGACGATGGCGGGGGCGGCGGACCTGGCCGTGCCGTTGGACGTGTCGGTCGGCGTCGGGCGCAGCTGGCACGAAGCAGGGCACTGACCCCGGTCGGGCGGGTCGCTGCGGTGGTCACCCCCGCAGCGACCGGCCGACCTGCCACCGGTCCGACCCGACGCTGCCGCGCCGTGGGGTGAGGTGTGGGTGTGCCGGACAGGTCGCCCTGACGCCCACTCCGTCCCACCGACGCCTCACTCCACGTGGTGACGCCGGTGGGTGCGACGGTCCGGGGCGTGCACACGCACGGTCACGGCAGGTCAGCCACCAGGACGAGGGTCCCCGGCAGCAATTCTCCCCGCAGCCGGCTCCACCCGCCCCACACGGCGTCGCCGGCCGCCCACTCGGGTTCGACCAGGTCGCGCACCACGAAACCGGCGCTGACGAGGAGCCGCACCCAGTCGCCGACGGTGCGGTGGTGCTCGGCGTAGGTCACGACGCCGTGCTCGTCGGCCTCAACGTAGGCCCGGCGGTCGAAGTAGGAGTGGGTGGCGGTGAGGCCCTCGGGGCCGGGGACGTCGGGCAGGGCCCACCGCAGCGGGTGCGGGACGCTCGCCGCGAACCGGCCGCCCGGGCGCAGCACGCGGGCGCACTCCGCGAGCACGGCGTCCGCGTCGGCGACGAAGGGCAGTGCCCCGTAGGAGGTGAAGACGACGTCGAAGCTGTCGTCGGCGAAGGGCAGCACCCGGGCGTCGCACTGCACCAGCGGCACCCCTGCGGCGTAGGCGGCGTCGGAGCCCTCGCGCAGCATCCCGAGGGAGAGGTCGCTGGCCACGACCCGTCCGCCGCGGGCGGCGACCCAGCGGGCGCACTGCGCGGCCCCGGCGCCGAACTCCAGGACGGTCCTCCCGGTGAGGTCGCCGAGCAGCCCCGCGTCGGCCTCGCGCAGGCCCTCCGGTCCCCAGACCAGGTCCGAGCCCTCCCGGTCGTCGCCGAGGAAGGCGCCGTGCTCGCGGCGGTACCCGTCGGCCTCGGCGTCCCACCAGCGGCGCTGGGCGGCCACGGTCTCGCTCGCGCCGACGCTGCGGCGTCCCACGGAGGGCTGGTCGGGGAGTTCCTCGGTGCTCACCGGGAGATCGTCCCAGTCACCCCGGTGCCGGGGCGGCTTTGCCCCCTCCGCCGCGCACAGGTAAGCTCGCACGGCTTGCGTCCCCAGGTTCCACCTACGGTTCCCCGGGTGGCGCAGGTGGCGGCCGGGACGACCCGGCCCGCGACCCTACGACTGTCCATGACGGAGCCCCTACCTCCATGACGACCACCACGACCGCGCCGGCGGGCACCACTCCTCAGATCGCGATCAACGACATCGGATCGGCTGAGGACTTCCTTGCCGCGGTCGACGCGACCATCAAGTACTTCAACGACGGTGACATCGTCTCCGGCACCATCGTGAAGGTCGACCGCGACGAGGTCCTCCTCGACATCGGTTACAAGACCGAGGGCGTCATCCCCTCGCGCGAGCTCTCGATCAAGCACGACGTCGACCCCAACGAGGTCGTCGGTGTCGGCGACGAGGTCGAGGCCCTGGTCCTCCAGAAGGAGGACAAGGAAGGCCGTCTGATCCTGTCCAAGAAGCGCGCTCAGTACGAGCGCGCCTGGGGCACCATCGAGGCCAAGAAGGAAGCCGACGAGGTCGTCGAGGGCGTCGTCATCGAGGTCGTCAAGGGCGGCCTCATCCTCGACATCGGTCTCCGCGGCTTCCTGCCCGCGTCGCTGGTCGAGATGCGTCGCGTCCGCGACCTGCAGCCCTACGTGGGCCAGACGATCGAAGCCAAGATCATCGAGCTGGACAAGAACCGCAACAACGTGGTCCTGTCCCGCCGTGCCTGGCTCGAGCAGACCCAGTCCGCGGTGCGCCAGAACTTCCTCACGACCCTGCAGAAGGGTCAGGTCCGCTCCGGCGTCGTCTCCTCGATCGTCAACTTCGGTGCCTTCGTGGACCTCGGTGGCGTCGACGGTCTCGTCCACGTCTCCGAGCTGTCCTGGAAGCACATCGACCACCCCTCCGAGGTCGTCGAGGTCGGTCAGGAAGTCACCGTCGAGGTCCTCGACGTGGACATGGACCGCGAGCGCGTGTCCCTGTCGCTCAAGGCGACGCAGGAAGACCCGTGGCAGCAGTTCGCCCGGACCCACGCGATCGGTCAGGTCGTGCCGGGCAAGGTCACCAAGCTCGTCCCGTTCGGTGCGTTCGTGCGCGTCGACGACGGCATCGAGGGCCTGGTCCACATCTCCGAGCTGGCCGAGCGCCACGTCGAGGTGCCGGAGCAGGTCGTCCAGGTCAACAGCGACATCTTCGTCAAGGTCATCGACATCGACCTCGAGCGTCGCCGGATCTCGCTGTCGCTGAAGCAGGCCACCGAGGCCCTCGCGGCCGCGGGCGAGGAGTTCGACCCCTCGCTCTACGGCATGGCGGCGGACTACGACGAGCAGGGGAACTACAAGTACCCCGAGGGCTTCGACCCCGAGACCAACGACTGGCTCGAGGGCTTCGAGACCCAGCGCGAGGAGTGGGAAGGGCAGTACGCCCTCGCCCACGAGCGCTGGGAGGCCCACAAGAAGTCCGTGGCCGAGCAGGCCGAGGCCGAGGCGAAGGCCGAAGCCGAGGGCGTCACCGCGGCGTCGACGACCAGCAGCTCCAGCTCCTCGAGCAGCAGCAGCTCTTCGTCCTCCACTCCGTCGTCCTACACCTCCGAGGCTCCGGAGGCCGCCGGCACGCTGGCGTCCGACGAGGCCCTGGCGGCTCTGCGCGAGAAGCTCACCGGCGGGAACTGATCGTCCGCTGACACGCTGATCGACTGACGAAGGCCCCGACCGGATCCCGGTCGGGGCCTTTGTCGTGCCGGGGGTGTCCGGTCAGCGGGGGCCGGCGGTGCTGGAACGGACGACGAGAGCGGGGGAGACCGGACCGGTCTCGACGACGCGCTCGCCCAGGCGGCCGAGCAGCACCCGCACGCAACGGCGGCCGATCTCGGCGAAGTCCTGGCTGACCGTCGTCAGCGGGGGGAAGAGGAACCGCGCTTCGGGGATGTCGTCGAAGCCGACGACGCTCACGTCGTCGGGGACGGAGCGGCCCACGTCGGCCAGCGCCCGCAGGACCCCCACGGCCATGTGGTCGTTGGCGACGAAGAGGGCGCTGACCTCCTCCAACGGCAGTTCGCCCAGCGCCAGGTACCCCGACTGCGCGGACCAGTCGCCGCGGACGGGACGGGGTACGACCCGCACGCGCTCGACCAGCGCGGTCCGCCAGCCCGTGGAGCGTGCCCGCGACTCCGCCCAGTCCCGGGGCCCGGCGACGTGGTGGACCGTGGTGTGCCCGAGGTCGAGCAGGTGGTGGGTCGCCTCCCGGGCCGCGGTGACCTCGGCCCAGTAGGCGTCGGCGATCCCGGCCCCGTCGAGGCCCGGGGCCAGCACGCAGGGGAACGCGGCGTCCACCGCGCGGACGGCCTCCTGCGAGGCGTCCTCGGGGACGACGGCGATGGCGCCGTCGACGTACTGCGAGCGGAGTTCCTCCAGCGCCGTCCGCACACCGTCCGGCGTGAGGTCGGGCAGCATCACGAGCGAGACGGAGTACCCGGCCGCTCGGGCCGCCTCCTGGATCCCGGACAGCGTGGTGACACTGCCGTAGAGCGAGGTGTCGGCCGCGACCACGCCGATGCGGTGGGAGCGTCGGGTGACGAGGGTGCGGGCGGCGATGTTGGGCCGGTAGCCGAGCTCGGCGATGGCGAGCTCGACGCGTTCGCGGGTACGACGCGCGACGGAGGGACTGCCGCGCACCACGCGTGAGACGGTCTGCTGGGAGACGCCGGCCAGCGCGGCGACGTCGGCGAGGACCGGAACGCGCGACTCGGCCTCGGGGGCAGCGGCGCCCCGGGCCTCGGAATCGGCGGACATGCCACTTCCTGACTGGTGAGCAGGTCCCGTCCCTCATCGCTGAGGGACGGGAGAGGGCTGAGGAACGACCGGGGGTGCGGGGGAGTGCTCCTGTCGGCGTCGACCTCGCGGCGTCAGGGTAACCCACGCCCGCACTACCACGTGCACCTTCTCGGCGTCTGGGTGAACAGCTTGACGAGCGCGTTTGGCAACGTTAACAATGAAGTCACCAGTCACACCAGATCGTCAGATCGACCTGCTGTCGGGCGCTGGGACGAGGAAGCTCGAGCCCCGCAGTGAACATCCATCCCCCAGCGCCGTCTGGCGCACACTCAGTGCCGCGCGAGTTCGTTCGCGCGGCATTCACGAGGTACAGAGGAGTTCCGCCGTGATGAAACGCCGCAGTGCCCTTGCCGTCTTCGGCGCAGGTATCGCCTTCACCCTCGCTGCCTGTGGCGGTGGCGGTGCGGGTACCGACACCGCCAGCGGTGACGGCAGTTCCTCCGCCAAGCCCTCCGACGTCACCGTCGGTGTCTCGATGCCGACCCAGACCTCCGAGCGCTGGATCGCCGACGGCAACAACGTCGAGGCGGGCCTGAAGAAGGCCGGCTACAAGGTCGACAAGCAGTTCGCCAACGACGACATCCCGACGCAGGCGCAGCAGATCGACCAGATGATCACCAAGGGTGACAAGGTCCTCATCATCGCCGCGATCGACGGCACCGCGCTGACCAGCCAGCTCACCGCCGCCAAGGCCGCGGGCATCAAGGTCATCTCCTACGACCGCCTCATCCGCGGTTCGGCTGACGTCGACTTCTACGTGTCGTTCGACAACTACAAGGTCGGTGTGCAGCAGGGCACCTCGCTGCTGACCGGTCTCGGCCTGCTGAACGCCGACGGAACCCCCGGCACCGCCACCGGCCCGTTCAACGTGGAACTCTTCGCCGGTTCCCTGGACGACAACAACGCGCAGTTCTTCTGGGACGGTGCGATCGACACCCTGCAGCCCTTCATCGACAAGGGTCAGATCGTCGTCAAGTCCAAGCAGTCGAAGATCGACCAGGCCGCCATCCTCCGTTGGCAGCAGGAGGTCGCGCAGCAGCGCATGGAGAACCTCCTGACCTCCGCCTACAACGACGGCAGCAAGGTCGACGGCGTCCTCTCGCCCTACGACGGCATCTCCCGCGGCATCATCACCGCGCTGCAGAACGCGGGCTACGGCGCCGCGGACAAGAAGATGCCGGTCATCACCGGTCAGGACGCCGAGATCGCCTCCGTCAAGCTCATCAACGACGGCGTGCAGTACTCGACCATCTTCAAGGACACCCGCAAGCTCGCCGACGAGGCCGTCACCGCCGCCGGCGACATCCTCGCCGGCAAGGAGCCCACGGCCAACGACACCAAGACGTACGACAACGGCGTCAAGGTCGTCCCGGCCTTCCTGCTCGAGTCCCAGGTCGTCACCAAGGACAACGTGAAGACCGCCCTGGTCGACACCGAGTACTACACCCAGGCCGAGGTCGACGCCGGCAAGGCCAGCTGACCCACCACGTGAACCTCCCGCCCCGGCCCGGTCTCCGCGGCCGGGGCGGGATCCGTGGTGTCGCAGCACGAAAACCCCCCATCCAGAACGAGGGACGACGGTTCACCGATGACCGACACAACCCAGGCGTCGACTTCAGCGACGCAGCCCACCATCCTGGAGATGCGTTCCATCACCAAGACCTTCCCCGGGGTCAAGGCGCTGTCCGACGTCTCGCTGTCGGTCCGTCGCGGTGAGGTGCACGCCATCTGCGGCGAGAACGGCGCCGGGAAGTCGACGCTGATGAAGGTCCTCTCCGGGGTCTACCCCTACGGGACCTACGAGGGCGAGATCCACTTCGACGGCAACCTCTCGCAGTTCTCGGGGATCGCCGACAGCGAGAAGACCGGCATCGCGATCATCCACCAGGAACTCGCGCTGGTGCCCTACCTCTCGGTCGCCGAGAACCTGTTCCTCGGCAACGAGATCAAGGGCCGCAGCGGTCTCATCGACTGGAACCGCACGAACGGTGAGGCGTCGAAGCTGCTGGCCCGCGTCGGGCTCGACGAGAACCCGACGACGCCGATCGGGCAGCTCGGGGTCGGCAAGCAGCAGCTGGTCGAGATCGCCAAGGCCATCAGCAAGGACGTCCGCCTGCTGATCCTGGACGAGCCGACCGCGGCGCTCAACGACAACGACTCCGCGCACCTCCTCGACCTGCTGCGCCAGCTGCGGGAGGAGGGGATGACCTGCATCATGATCTCGCACAAGCTGAACGAGATCGAGGCCATCTCGGACTCGGTGACGATCATCCGTGACGGTCGCACCATCGAGACCCTCGACATGCGCGCCGACGCCGTCACCGAGGACCGCATCATCCGCGGGATGGTCGGCCGTGACCTCGACAGCCGTTACCCCGAGCGCGAGTCGAACCCGGGCGAGGAGGTCCTCCGCATCGAGGACTGGACCGTCGGGCACCCCGTGCAGGACCGGTTGGTCGTCGACCACGCGAGCCTGAACGTGCGGGCCGGCGAGGTCGTGGGCATCGCCGGGCTGATGGGCGCCGGGCGCACCGAACTCGCGATGAGCGTCTTCGGTCGCAGCTACGGCCGCTACCTCGGCGGGCAGTTGTTCCACCGCGGCAAGCCCTTCCAGACCCGCAACGTCGGCGAGGCGATCAAGCACGGACTCGCCTACGCCACCGAGGACCGCAAGAAGTACGGCCTCAACCTCATCGACGACATCAAGCGCAACGTCTCCGCGGCGGCCCTCGACAAACTCGCCACCGGCGGTTTCGTCAACGCCAACGAGGAGATCAAGGTCGCCGAGGACAGCAAGCGGAGCATGAACATCAAGGCTCCGACGGTGACGGCCCTGACCGGGAAGCTCTCCGGCGGGAACCAGCAGAAGGTCGTCCTGTCGAAGTGGATCTACTCCGACCCCGACGTGCTGATCCTCGACGAACCCACGCGCGGCATCGACGTCGGCGCGAAGTACGAGATCTACACGATCATCAACCGGTTGGTGGCCGCCGGCAAGGCCGTCATCGTCATCTCGTCCGAACTGCCCGAACTGCTGGGCATCTGCGACCGCATCTACACCCTCTCGGCCGGCCGGATCACCGGTGAGGTGCCGATCGCCGAAGCATCGCAGGAGAGCCTGATGGTCCTCATGACGAAGGACCGCTCGCTCACCACCACCCCCACCCCCCAGGAGCACACCGCATGAGCGGCACCAGCACGGTCAAGAAGGCGACGCCGCCGCCGGCGCCGAAGACCGGTTCGGCCAACCCCCTCGTCGCCATCACGGCGAACCTGCGCGAGAGCGGCATCTACATCGCGTTCGTCGTGGTCGTGGCGCTGTTCTGGCTGATCACCGACAACCACCTGTCGCTCAGCCCGGGCAACATCACCAACATCATCCTGCAGTACTCCTACGTCCTGGTGCTGGCCATCGGGATGGTCATCGTCATCGTCGCCGGCCACATCGACCTCTCGGTCGGGTCCGTCGTCGCCCTCACGGGGGCGGTCTCGGCGAAGCTGGTGATCGGCGACGGTCACGCGTGGTGGGTCGGCATCCTCGCCGCCCTCGGGGTCGGGATCCTCATCGGTGCCTGGCAGGGTTTCTGGGTCGCCTTCGTCGGCATCCCCGCCTTCATCGTCACGCTCGCCGGGATGCTGCTGTTCCGCGGTTTCACGCTGTTCGTGCTGGACAACGTCTCGCTCTCGCCCTTCCCCGAGCAGTACGGCAAGGTCGCGACCGGGTTCATCAACGGCCTGTTCGGCGGGTACGGCTACGACGCGTTCACCCTCTTCATCGGGGTCGTCGCGGTCGTCGCGTTCGCCGTGGGTCAGTTCCGCACCCGGTTGGCCAAGGTCCGCTACCAGCAGGTCGTCGAGGCGCTCCCGCTGTTCGTGCTGCGCATCGTCCTGGTGGCGCTCGTCGTCATGGCCATCGCGTGGAAGCTCGCGCACAGCCGTGGTCTGCCGATCGTCCTCATCATCCTGGCCGTCCTGATCCTGGCCTACTCCGTGATCATGAAGAGCACGGTGTTCGGTCGTCAGGTGTACGCCATCGGCGGGAACCTCGCCGCGGCGCAGCTGTCCGGCGTGAACGTCCGTCGGGTGAACTTCTGGATCTTCGTCAACATGGGCTTCCTGGCCGCGGTCGCCGGGATCATCTTCTCCTCGCGGTCCAACGGCGCCCAGCCGGGCGCCGGCAACGGCTTCGAGCTCGACGCGATCGCCGCGGCCTTCATCGGTGGCGCGGCCGTCACCGGCGGCATCGGGAAGATCCAGGGCGCCATGATCGGTGGTCTGCTCGTCGGCGTGATCTCCAACGGCATGCAGCTGCTGGGCATCGACCAGTCCCTGCAGTCGGTCATCAAGGGCCTCGTGCTGCTCCTGGCCGTCGCGTTCGACGTCTACAACAAGCGTCGCGGTGGGGTGCGCTGACCCGCCACCACCCACGACGAAGGGCCCGACCGGAGCGATCCGGTCGGGCCCTTCGTCGTTCCGGGCGGGAACGGGTCAGCGGCGCGACAGTCGGCGCCACAGGCTGCCCCGACGCCGGTAGCGCGGGCAGTCGCACTCGCTGCAGTCGCTCCCGCGCCGGTAGTGCTGGTGGTGGCTCGCGGGGTGCCCGCAGACGCAGGTCGGGGAGAGAGGGGCGGTGGGTTCGGTCATCGGGTCCTCTCGGGTGCGCAGGAGAAGCTCAGGATAGGTCGTGAGGAGCGCGGGGAACCGAGTCGGAGCGCCCGTGACGGAGGACGCGTCGAGCCAGCGCAGGCGCCGGGAGGTGCCGCGAGCCGGCGAGCGAGCAGGCAGTAGACGTGGCAGCTGCGAGGCGTTAACGGGCTCGTTACCTGATGGGTATGAGCGGACTGTGCACATTCTGGTACGTTCCGATGCAGGTTGACCCGATCGGGGAACGGCAAACACCCAGCGTCACAAGAGTATCACTGGACGTGAGGATTGTCGTTCCGGTCGGTAGACCTCCCATGACGCGAGGGCATCGCGCCCCTCATCCGCACTCGTCCGAGGAGCACCGTGGCGCAATCCGCGAACCCCCCCGTCATCCCCGCCGACAAGCCGCAGCTGCGTGTCAGCGTCATCATCCCGACGCTGAACGAAGCCCTGAACCTGCCGCACGTGCTGCCGCACCTGCCCTCGGGCCTGCACGAGGTGATCCTCGTGGACGGGCGCTCGACGGACGGGACCATCGAAGCCGCGCTGGAGCTGATGCCCGACATCGTCGTCGTCCGTCAGACCCGCAAGGGCAAGGGCAACGCCCTGGCCTGCGGTTTCCTGCAGGCCTCCGGCGACATCATCGTCATGGTGGACGCCGACGGTTCCACCGACGTCCGGGAGATCCCGCGCTTCGTGGCGCCCCTGCTCGAGGGTGCGGAGTTCGCCAAGGGGTCCCGCTTCCGCCGTGGTGGCCACTCCCACGACATCACCGCGGTCCGACGGGTCGGCAACTGGGGTCTCAACACCCTCGTGAACGTGCTGTTCGGCACTCGCTTCACCGACCTCTGCTACGGCTACAACGCTTTTCACCGCAGCGCGCTCGACGTGATGGACCTGCCCTCGATCGACCTGCCGGCTCCGGCCGACGGTTCCAAGGTGTGGGGCGACGGATTCGAGATCGAGACCCTCATCAACGTCCGGGTGGCCCGTTCCGGCATGGTCATCGACGAGGTGCCCAGCATCGAACAGCCCCGCATCCACGGGGTCAGCAACCTCAACGCCGTGACCGACGGGCTCCGGGTCCTGCGCATCATCGCCTCCGAGCGACTGCGCAGGGCGACCGACCGCCGTCGCGTCGTCGAGCTGCCCGAACCCCGCCCGGAGTTCACCCGCGTCGCGGCCACCCCCGCCCCGGTCGGCGTCGAGTCCGGCGTGCCCGCCGAGGCCGTCGAGAACACCCTGTGACGACTGCTCTCGGCGGAGGCCTTCCGCTCAGCGTCGTCGTCTGCACCTACACCGCGCAACGCCACGACGTCTTCACCACGGCCTTGCACGCCGTGCGCGCCCAGCTGGACGCCGCGGTGGGCGACGAGCTCGTCGTGATCGTCGACCACAACGAAGACCTCCTGCAGCAGGTGACGGTCGAGTTCCCGGACGCCCGCGTGCTCGCCAACACCGGGCCCCAGGGCCTCTCCGGGGCACGCAACACCGGGGTGGCGGCAGCCCACGGCGACGTCGTCGTGTTCCTCGACGACGACGCCGTCCCGCGTGCCGGCTGGCTCGAGGGGTTGCGCGCGGACTTCCGCCGCGACGCGGTGAGCGTCGTCGGCGGTGGTGTCGTCCCCGCCTGGGAGGGGGGTCACGCCCCGCACTGGTTCCCGGAGGAGTTCGGCTGGATCGTCGGCTGCGACTACCGCGGCATGCCCGCCGACGGTGGCGAGATGCGCAACCCGATCGGGGCCAACATGGCCGTGCGGGCCAGCGCATTCGGTGTCGTGGACGGTTTCGACACCTCGGCCGGTCGTGTCGGTTCGCTGCCCGTGGGGTGCGAGGAGACCGACTTCTGCATCCGACTCCGACAGGCCGAACCGGCCTCGGTCGTGGTGCGGCGCAGCAGCGCCGCCGTCGACCACCGGGTTCCCCGGAAACGTCAGACGGTGTCCTACCTGTTCAGCCGCTGCTGGCACGAGGGGCGTTCCAAGGGACTGCTCTCGGCCCGGGTGGGTTCGCAGGACGGGCTCTCCAGCGAGCGCAGCTACGTCGTCAAGGCCGTCGGAGGCGGGGTGCTGCGACACCTCAGCGCGCTCGCGCGCGGTGAGATCGCCGGCCCGGCCCGGGCCGGACTGCTCGCCGCCGGCACCGTCGTGACCGCGGCGGGGTACGCCTCGACCCGGCGGACGACCCCGGCTCCCTCGGCCACGACGACCGCGACCACGACCACGACCGCGGGTTTCCGGCCGCTGCGCATGATCGAGGTCGATCTGCACGGTGACGGTTTCATCCTCGAGGAGGGCGACGCCCGGGTGCGGTTGCTGGTCACCGCCGACGACCGTCCCATCGACCTGGTCGACGTCCCCGAGCACGCTCTCGACCGGCCGCGCCCGACCCACGTCCACGCGGCTGAGGTCCGGAACTGGCTGCAGCAGGACGGGGCGGACCGCCTGGTCCGCCCCGACCACCGGATACCGCCGCCGAGCGCGTCGGGGATCCCGGGAACCGTCGCCGTCTCGGTCGTGGTCCCCACCGCGGGGCGCGGTGAACAGCTCGTTCGCTGCGTCGGATCCCTGCTGGCGCAACGCTTCGGGGACATCGAGGTCATCGTCGTCGACAACAACCCGACACCGGGGCACGTCGCCGGCCTGCTCACCGACCAGCTCGCGCGGGACAGCCGGCTGCGCCTGGTGCACGAACCCGACGGGGGTTCCAGCGGGGCCCGCAACCGCGGGATCCGGGAGGCTCGCGCGGACGTCATCGCCGCCACCGACGACGACGTCATCGCGCACCCGGCCTGGGTGGGAACCCTGCTCGGGGTGTTCACCGATCCCGAGGTGGACGCCGTCACCGGTCTCGTCCTCGCCGACGGGTTGCGGGTTCCGGCGCAGGAGACCTTCGAGCAGTACGGCGGTTTCTCCAAGGGGTTGGACCCGCGGCGCTTCACCCGCGACAGCCACCGCGAGGAGAACCCGCTGCACCCGTACTCGGCCGGCAAGTTCGGTTCGGGGAACAACGTCGCCTACCGCCGTTCCGCGGTGCTCGCCGCCGGCGGGTACGACCCGTTGTTGGGACCAGGATCGGTCGTGCGGGCCGGTCAGGACCTCGACCTGTTCCTCGCGCTGCTCTTCGCCGGATGCACGCTCGTCTACGAACCGGCAGCCATGGTGTTCCACGAGCACCGCGACTCCACCGAACAGCTGCACCGCCAGGTGCACAACTACGGCCGGGGTCTGGCGGCCGTCATCGCCAAGCACGTCTCGGCCTCGCCCGAGCGGGCACTGGGGGTTCTGGTGCGCATGCCGCGTGCGGCCCGGTACCTGCTCTCGCCCTCTTCCGAGAAGAACGCCGGTCGGGGTGCCGACTACCCGCGGACGTTGTCGTGGGCGGAGTACCGCGGTCTCGCCGAAGGAGTTCCGGCTTACGTGCGGGGACGTCTCGACGTGGCCGCCCGCACCACCGGAGCCCTGCACGACGTTCCCGTGGTGACCCTCGAGGTTCCGGAACCCCGGGCCGTCCCGAGTGAACCGGTCCGGACCGTGGTCCTGCCCGAGGTCACCCAGCCGTCAGGAGGTGCCAGCTGAAGCGTCCGGAGGTGGTGTCCTACGTCGACGCCCACACCCAGTTCGACAACCTCGGTGACGACGTCATCCTCGAACGCCTGCTCGCGTTGCTGGCCGAACGGGGCGAGGTCGTCGTCGACACCCGGGGGATCGGTCCCGAACTCCTGGAACTGACCGGCGCCGGGAACCACCGTCGCGCGGGCGCGTTGCCTCTGCGCATCCTCGCCGACGCGGCCCGAGACCGACTGCGGGCCGAGGGTTCGCGGTCGCGTCGGGTCCTCGTCCTGAAACCCGGTCACATCGGGGGGACTCCGAGCGCCCGGGCGATCGCCGAGCGGGTCGTCCTGCTCGGTGTGACCCTCGGGTGTCGTGCGTTGGGCGCGCGGGTCGTGCGCACCGCGTTCTCCGTCGCGGACCTGCACCCCACGATGCTGCTGCTCGAGCGGTGGCAGACGCGTGCGATGCACGTCTACGCCCCCCGAGACAGCCGTAGCGTGCGCTACGCCCGGGGCAAGGGTCTGCGGGTGCACGCGACGTCGGCCGACCTCGCCTGGACCGTCCCGGTCACCCCGGTGCGGCCGCGGACCAGCCCCGGGACGGTCGTGTTCAGCCTGCGCTGCAGCACCTCCGGCTACGAGAAGCAGGATG
The DNA here is from genome assembly GCF_042674865.1 of Kineococcus sp. GCM10028916. Classification (NCBI taxonomy): domain Bacteria; kingdom Bacillati; phylum Actinomycetota; class Actinomycetes; order Kineosporiales; family Kineosporiaceae; genus Kineococcus; species Kineococcus sp. GCM10028916. Next base: position 240,758 of record NZ_JBHTFM010000001.1, read on the forward strand.
ACTACGAACGCCGGCTCACGGCGCTGGTCGGACGACTGCAGCCTTCGCTGCGGTCCGGCGGGCGCACGCCGGTCTGGGTCTCCCAGGTCGTCTCCGACGACGCGTTCGCCGGGCAGTTGGCGGACGGGCCGGGGGAGCGGGTCGTCTTCGACCGGACTCCCGCCGGTTCACGGCGGGTCCTGGACGCTTACGCGGGGGCCGAGGTCGTGCTGACCAACCGACTGCACACCTTCCTGCTGGCCCTCGCGCAAGGCACCCCGGCGCTCGTGCTGACGGACCCCAGCACCCACGCGAAGCTCGACGGGTTGCTCAGCGACGCCGGCCTGGGCGACCTGCTGCTCGACGTCCGCAGCGTCAGCGCGGACGACGTCCTGGCCCGCATCGACGGTCTGACCGCGGAACTGCCCGACGTCGCGACCGCCGTCGCCAAGGCGTTCGCGACGGGACGCGCGCACATCGCGGCGACGCTCGACGACGCGGTCGCCGGATGAGGGTCCCCGAGGTGGCGATCCCGCGGGTCGCCGTGGTGGTCTGCAGCCTGGGCCGACGGCCCGGGCTGGACGTGCTGGTGCGTCAACTGCTCGACCAGCACGTCCCGCTCGAGGCCGGACGCCCCCGGTTCACGTTCGAGGTCGTCGTCGTCGACAACGACCCGAGCTCGGCCGCGGTCCGGAACGCGCTGGCCGGGGTGGACCGCGAACCCGGGGTCCGTGTCCTCGCCGAACCCCGGCGAGGCCTGGCCCGGGCACGCAACCGCGCCCTCGCGCACCTCGCGGAGACGGGGTTCGACGTCGTCGCCTACACCGACGACGACTGCGACCTCGGCACCCACTGGCTCGCTGCACTCACCGATCCGCTGTGCGGTCCGGGGGCCCACGACCTCGTCGGCTGCGTCACGGGTCGCACGATCGCCCTGGAACCCGGCACCCGGGCCGAGGAACTGTTCGAGGAGTTCGGTTCGTTCACCCGCGGCGCGTACCGCTGCTGCTGGACACCCGACGGCAGCCCGCCGCCGGCGGGTCTGGGCGTCGTGGGGGAACGCCCGACGTTCTTCCCCTACAGCGGGGTGTTCGGCACCGGCAACAACATGGCCTTCCGCACGTCGGTCCTGCGTCGCATCGGGGGTTTCTCGGCGAGCCTCGGGGCCGGCAGCGCGGTCGGCGGCGGAGAGGACCTCTACGCGTTCCTGCGGGTCCTCGAGGTGGGGAGCGCGATCGTCTACGAACCCGCAGCCGTGCTGCGCCACCGCCACCGCAGCGACATGGCCGCCCTGCAGGAACAGGTCCGCACCTACGGGTCCGGACTCGCCGCCATGGTGCTGCACCACGTCGTCTCCCACCCGCGGGCGCTCCCCCGGTTGCTGCGTGCCCTGCCCGCCGGGGTCCGTCACCTGCTCGACCCCGGCTCGGACAAGAACGCCCGGCGCAGCGAGGACTTCCCGAGGCGACTGGCCGTCACCGAGCTCCTGGGTGTCGCGCAGGCCCCGGCCCTCTACGTCCAGGCCCGCTGGCACGAACACGACACCGACCGTCGCAGTGCGGCCGCTGCGACGTCGACCGTGCGACCGGACCGTCGGTTGCGCGTCCTGGTCCCCACCGACGCCCAGGCCGCCCTCGGTGGGGTCGAGGTCAGCACCCTGGAGGTGTGCGAACAGCTCGCCGCGCGCGGGCACGAGATCGTCCTCTTCGCCGCGGCCGGGGGCTCCCTCACCCCGCGGTGGGAACGGGCCGCGGCCCGCACGGTCACCACCCCGCTGCTGACGGTGCCGGTGACCGCCCCCTGGCGGGCGGTGACCCTCGTCCCCGCGGTGCTCGCCGCACGACGGGCCCGGCCCGACGTCGTCTGGCTCAACCGGGCCGAGCAGCTGCTCTTCGCCGCCGCTGCCGGTGGCCTCACCGGAGCCCCCGTCGTCTGCCAGCTGCGCCACGCCCCCTTCGCCGCCCCGGCCGTGCGGGCCCTGCGCGGCCGGGCCGAGCGCTACCTCGCGGTGTCGGTCGCCACCCGGCAGGAGTGGATCCGTGCTGGTCTCGACCCGCAGCGCATCGAAGTGGTGCACAACGGGATCGACGTGGCGGACTACCCCGCTCCGACCCCCGCTCACCGGGCGGCCGCCCGGCTCGCCCTGGGCATCCCGGCCGATGCCGACGTCGTCCTGCACTACGGACGGCTGACGGTGGAGAAGGGGATCGAGGTCCTGCGCGACAGCCTGCCCCTGCTGCGCGCCCGCGCCGCCGGGCGCGACGTGCGGGTGCTGCTGGTCGGCGACCTGCCGGGCGCCGGCCGGACCCACCACGACTGGCTCGCCGCAGCCCCCGAGGTCACCCACCTGCCGGCCCGGACCGGCAGCGAGCTGCTGCAGGTGCTGCACGCGGCCGACGTCGTGGCGCTGCCGGCGCTCGCCCCCGAACCGTTCGGCCGGGTCGTCGTCGAGGCCATGGCCACCGGCCTGCCGGTCGTGGCCAGCCGCACCGGCGGGATCCCGGAGATCCTCACCGGTGAGTTCACCGACTTCCTCGTCGTGCCGGGCGACCCCGACGACCTCGCCCGCGCCCTCGCCGGGGCGCTTCGTCGGCGCCGTGAGGATCCCGACCTCTCCCGCCGGACCCGTGACCACGTCGCCCGCGCGTTCTCCCTCCGGGCCACCGTCGACGCGGTGGAGGGGGCCCTGCTGCGCGCGGCCCGGGCGAACGCCTCCCAGGTCGCCTCGCCCGGTACCTACGGCGGCGTGCTGGTCCTGCCCCTGCCCCCGCCCGCGGCGCCGTCCCACGTCCTCCCGATCCAGCCGTCCCCGTCCGCACACCTGCCCCAGGAGGTCGATCTGCGATGAGCACCACCACCGACAGCCCTGCCACGTCGTCCGACCCCACCCCCTCCGCCCCGGGCACGACCCCGCCCCTCGACGCCGTCCGCCGTCGGGTGCGCGAGGAGATCCGCCGTGCCCGGTGCGAGAACCGCCTCGTGTCCCGCTACGGGTTCAACGCGGCCGCCGTCGCCTCGTACCGCCGCTCGCCCTCGGAACTGACCCCCGCGGGACGGGACGTGCTGCAGGGTCTGCGCCGCGACGGGGTCGCCATGGCGAACCTCGACGACGTCCTGGGTGAACCGGGACGCTTCGAAGCCCTCCGCGCGCACGTCGAGGGGTTGGCCCAGGCCAACGCCGACTCCGAACGCGCCTTCGGGAAGAGCTTCCTCGTGGAGTTGATGGGCTCCGAGCCCGTCGTCGCCGCCGACGACCCGCTGCTGGCCCTCGGCGTCGACCCGCGCCTGCGAGGAATCGCCGAGAGCTACTCCCGGATGGCGCTCAAGGTGCACGACCTCAACGCCTGGCTGAACCTCCCCACCCAGGGCGAGGCCGTGCAGTCCCAGCGCTGGCACCGTGACCTGCCCGAGGACCACGACATCGTCAAGATGTTCGTCTACGTCCGCGACGTCACCCCCGGAGCGGGGCCGCTGAGCTACCTCGCCGGATCCGCCTCCCGCGCGGGCCGCAAGCTGCAGGTGCGCAACGACTGGGACGGAGTGGGCTACCGTCTCGACGACGCCGGGGTCGACGACCTCGTCACGCGCCACCCCGGGCTGGAGGTCCGCTCGGCCACCGCGCCGGCGGGCACGGTCGTCTTCGCCGACACCCGCGGCATCCACCGCGGCGGACACGCGATCGACACCGAACGGTTGCTCACCCAGGTCCTCTGGGCTTCGGCCGCGTGCTGCCGCCCCCGGTCCCTGCACCCTGCCCCCGGCGTCAACCCGAACGCGTTCCAGCACGTCCGTCTCGTGAAAGGCCGCAGGTGACAGCGACCATCGACCGCGCCTCCTCCGCTCGTCCCCTGCCGGGGGAGCGACCCACCGGCCCCGGCTTCACCGTCGTGGCTGCCGCGCTGTCCCTGACGGGTCTGCTCGTCGCGGTCAGCACCCTGACCGGTCTCGGCTGGACCGGACGCTCCGCGGTGACGACCGGCTGGTGGCTCCTCGGGCCCGGCGTGGCCCTCGTGGGCGCCTGGCACCGGCGACTGGACGCGCTGACCGGTGCGGTAGCGGTCGCGGCGTCCCTGGCGCTCGTCATCCTGGTCGGGCAAGGCATGCTGTCCACCGGCCTGTGGCACCCCGTCCCCGTCGCAGGGATCCTCGGGGTCCTCGTCTCCGCGGCACTGGCGGCCGTGGCCGTCACCGGCGCTCGCGACACCGCCGCCGGACGGGACGGCGACGCTGCGCAACCCCGCACCGAGACCCCGCTCACCGGCCGTGTAGCGCCGGTCGTCCTCGCGCTGGCCGCCGCGGCGCTCTGGCCCTGGGGCGTCCTGGGCAGTTCTCCCGCGGAGGCCGGTCCCGCCGGGCTCGCCGGGGTCGTCGGGGCCGGGACGTGGATCTCCTACCTCCTCCTGGCACTCGCGGTCGGCCTAGAGGTCCGCGGTGCCGCTCGCGGTTGGCTGCTCGCGCTCCTGAGCGTGGCCGCGGTGGTCGGGATCTTCGGCCTGCGGTCCCTGTTCGCCGACGTGGCGGGAGACACCACCGGGTGGCTGCACTGGGGGTTCGCTTCTCAGATCGCCCGGGACGGGCACGTCCTGGCGAACTTCGACGCCCGCTACAGCTGGCCGGGGTTCTTCGCCGCAGCGGCGTTCCTCAAGGAGGCCGGCGCGATCGGTGCACCCGAGGAACTGCTCCGCTGGACCCCGCTGGTCCTCGGCGCCGCGGCGACCGCGGCCGTTCGGGTGTGGGCGCGGTCCTTGCTCGGTCCGGGCGTCCGGTCCTGGATCGCTGTGCTCGTCTTCGTCTGCGCGAACTGGGTGGGACAGGAGTACTTCTCACCCCAAGGGGCCACCTACGTCGTGGTGCTCGCGACGATCGGTCTGCTGCTGCACCTGGAGTCGCGGGTGCACGGTCCTGTCCTGCTGCGCGCACGTCACGTCGCCGGACGCCGGACCCCGGCGGTGCGGACCCGCACGACGGTGGCGATCGTCGTGGCGGCATCTCTCGCGATCGCGCCGGCGCACCAGCTCTCGCCGTGGTTCCTCGTCCTCTTCCTCCTCCCGTTGGCGGTCGCGGGTCGACTGCCACGCTGGATCCCCGCGGTCCCGGTCGTGATCGTGGTCCTCTGGTGGGTCACCGGGGGACGGGCCTTCTGGGAGAACAACCTGCCGGCGATGATCGACGGGTTCGGTCAGCTCGGCTCCAGCGTCTCCCGGAACGTCGGCGACCGCTTCAACGGTGCTCCCGTGCGCCGGGTCATCATCGGGCTGCGGATCGCCTCGGCCGGACTGCTCCTGGTGCTGGCGGCGGTCGGGATCGAACGGCTGCGCCGGACCGGCGGCCACTGGAGGACCAGCGTCGTGTGGGCGCTGCTGCCCTTCGCGGCCGTCCTCGCCCAGTCCTACGGCGGCGAGATCATCATGCGTTCCCTCTACTTCGCCCTGCCGGCCCTCGCGGTCTCCGCCGCGCTCGCGGTGCCGTTGCGGTCGCGCAGCCCGGAACCCGGTGAGCTCGACTTCGTCGCGCCGTCGGGTCGTTGGCTGCGGATCCGGGAGACAGGTCCGCTCGGCGCGGTGGCCCTCGTCGTGGTGCTCAGCGCCCTGCTGGCGACCACCGTCACCATCCGCGGCCAGAACGACGCCTTCAACACCTTCACGCCGGACGACCTCTCGGCCTCCGAGGCGGCCTACGCGGTGGCGCGGCCAGGGGACACCCTGGCCACCCTGACCGCCGCGGCACCGACCCGGTACGCGGAAATCGGGGTCGTGCGTCAGATCTCCCTGCAGAACCTCTGCCCGCCGTCGCAGGTGGACGCCGCGTGCGTGGAATCGGCCGCTCCCGACGTGCTCGTCCTCACCCGTTCGGAACAGGCTCAGGGCGTGATCTTCTACGGCCGCGGTGCGGGGTGGATGGACGAGATCGGGGACGACCTCGTCGCCGACGGCACCTACCGCGAGGTCAGCGCGTCCGGGCAGAGCCGCGTCCTGGAGCTGCAGCGGTGACCGCCGGTCCCGACGCTCCCGCGGACGCGCTCGCGACACCCTCGCCACCGGCCGCCGGGGGCTCGCCGCTGCGCAGCGGGACCGCCGTCGCCGCGGGGATGGGCATCGTCTCGCTCGCCGGGTTCCTGACCTGGATCATCGCCGCCCGGTCGATGACCCGGGAGGAGGTCGGTCAGCTCTCGGGGTTCGTCAACGCCTTCATGCTGGTGAGTGGCGCCGGGCAGCTGGGCATCGGTCTCGTCCTCACGCGCTACCTCCCGGTCGCCGGGCGGGCGATGGGGAAGATGCTCCTGTGGGGCGACCTGGCCCTGGTCGCCTCCGTCCTCGCCGTGACCGGGGTCTTCTCCCTGACGCCCTTCGCGGACACCATCGGTGCCGGGCTGAGCCACCCGATGCTCGTGCTCACGGCGTTGACCGTGCTCTGGAGCCTGTACTCGCTGCAGGCCCAGGTCTTCCCCGCCATCGGTCGGGCCGGCTGGTCGCTGCCCAACAGCGTCGCCTTCTCCCTGGCCCGGCTCGGGATGCTCTGGGCCCTGGCCTCGGCAGGGGTCCTCACTGCGCTCGCGTCGTGGTGGGTCCCGTGCGCGTTGAGCGTCCTCGTCATGGGGGTCCTGATCCACCGCCGGGGGGTGCGCGCCCACCGGGAGACGCCGGCGGTCCTGCCGACGAGGCGGCAGGTCGTCTCCTACGCCGGGGGCAACTGGGTCGCGTCGCTGTGGGGGACCCTGTTCTGGAGCGGGTTGCCGCTGCTGGTCCTGCAGATGCTCGGCCCTTCGGTGAGTGCCGTCTTCTCCGCCCTGCACATCCTCGTCCAGACCGTGGACAACCTCGCCGGGCGCTACGGGGCGCAGCTCATCATCGCCGCGGCCTCCGACCGGGGGTCCCTCGCCCGGCACGCGCGCACCCTCGTCCGCGCCGGGGCGGTGGTCGTGCTCCCTGGACTCGCGGTCCTGGCCCTCGTGGCACCCCTGATCCTGCACGCCTTCGGCCAGCACTACGTCGACGAGGGCGCCACCCCGCTACGGATCATGGTGGCGGTGCTCGCGCTCCGGCTGGTGCAGCAGCTGATGGTCAACATCTGGCGGGCCACCGACCGGACGCTGCCGGTCGTGCTGGTGCACATCGCTCAGGTGGTCCCGGTCCTCGTGCTTCTCGGGACGGGTGTGGTCGACGGCCTCGTCGGGGTCGCCCTGACGCTGCTGGGGACGCAGATCGTGCTCTCGGGCCTCATGGTGCGGCCCCTGGTGCGGGCGTTGCGTTCCCGGGTCGCCCCCACCCTCGACGGAGTGGCCGCCGTCGAGGGCTCAGGGGAGCTGCCGACCCCGCGGGGTCACTTGGGGGCGTAGCTGACGACCCAGTCGATCTCGATGTCCGACCGCTGCGGCGTCGTGGCGTCGTCGCAGCTCCCGACGTAGGCGGGTTTGCAGTTGCTGTGCTGGGCCTGCAGCCCCAGCCACATCGGCTGGTGCGGCACCGCGTCGCCGGTGTGGGTCGCCCAGACCCTGCCGTCGACGGTGTACTCCACCTTCTCCGGCGAGATGACGACCCCGAGGGTGTGCCAGCGGGAGAAGTCGTTCTGCAGCCACGAGTGCGCCTGCTTGTTCTCGGGGCTCCAGTGCGACGTGGCCATGACCTCGTCGCGGTCGCCGCCCGAGTCCTCGGCGAAGTCGATCTCCGGGGGCCAGCCGCCGCCCTTGGGGTAGAGGAGGAAGACGTAGCCGACGCCGGCAGCCTTCTGCGCGCGGAAGCGCACGACCCACTTGCCGTAGGTCATGGAGCCGGAGCGGGCGTTGGAGGTGCCACCGGAGTACCAGGCGCCGTCCTCCTTCGTCGTGCGCAGGACCAGCTTCCCGTTCTCCACGAGCGTGTTGCTGCGCCGCCACACGGAGTTGTCCGTGCCCTTGGGGCGGCCCTCGTAGCGGCTCCAGTTGGTGCTGTCGAGGGTGTTCCCGGCGAAGTCGTCGGCGAAGACCTGCTGGTAGCCGCGGAGTTCCCCCGGCATCCTCATGCCCGAGACCGACGCGGACGGGGCGGTGTCGCCGTCGAGGACTCCCCCGGCCAGGGTGCGGGTGGAGCGGGTGACGGCCTCGACCGGGCTCGCGACCGAGGCGAGCAGGCCGGCGACCACGAGTGCGGACGTGGCCGGAGCCAGCAGTCGACGCAGCGTGCGGGAGCGGACGGGGCGAGCGGGCCGGCCTGGTCGGAAGGTCATGCTGGATGTGTCGGACGAACCGGCGTCCAGCCGTGCTCCCCGGCCTGCAGTTCACCCGATCAGCCCGTAACGGGGGCTCAAACCTGACGCTGGGTCACCGGGACTGCGCCGAACGGGTGAGTCCATCCCGGTGGCTGTAACGGGCCACCCAGTCCACCTCGAGCGTGCTGGTGTCCGGGGTGGCGTCCGTGACGCAGGACGACCCGGTCTCGGTGCACTCGTTGGCAGCGGTCTGGATCCCGAGCCACATCGGTACCCCCGGAACGTGTGCGGTCTCGACCACGGCCCACTCCCGCTCGTCCACCAGGTAGGTGATGCGCCCAGGCTGGAGGACGACGCTGACGGTGTGCCAGGTGCTCAGGTCCACGCCCGTGAGGAGGCGGGTGATCGTCTTGTTGTCCGCGTCGTAGTGCAGCGTCGACCGGTAGCCGTCGCGGTCACCCCCACCGTCTTCGGCGATGTCGACCTCCGGCGGCCAGGCACCTCCGGTGGGGTAGAGCAGGACCGCGTACCCGACGCCGGGCGCCGACTGCGCTCGGAAGCGCACGGACCACTTGCCGTACGCCTGGCCCCCCTCGGCCGCCGACGAGATCCCGCCTCCGTGCCACACCCCGTCGCGCTGCCGCGTCGTGCTCAGTTGCAGGACGCCCCCGGTGACGTCGACGTTGGCGGGCCGCCACCAGGTGAGCGGCTGACCCACCGGCCGGCCGGTGTAGGTGGACCAACGTGCGGGATCGAGCGTCGAACCGGTGAAGTCGTCCAGCATCGTCAGCCGCCAGTCGGCGTCGCCGAGGGGAGCCGAAGCGCCGCTGGGGTGCCCTCCCCGCGGGGGCGACGGGGCGTCGCCGTGCAGGACGCCCGATGCCAGGCCCAGGGCCACCAGGGCGACGCCGATCCGCTGCCACGCACGACGGCGCGGCGAGGGACCGAGGGGCCGGAGCGGGGACGGATCGGACCACGCCGTCCGGGCGGTGGGACCGGCCGACGGGCGTCCGAGCACGTGCCGGATCCACCGTCCTCTGGTCGACACGCTTGGACTTGCAACGTGATTGTCCAGAGAGTACGCGGCGGGAGCCGATCACCGGTAGGTTCACGGCAACCACTGATCGCTTGTTCGTCGGGCGTTCGGGTGACGCCCGGTCACCCGGGCGGCCCTCGGCCCGACGAACGGTGACGATGCTCACCCTCGTGCGCCACCACCCCCCGACGCCCCGAAGAGGTCGACATGCCGCCGGTCACCCACGTCAAGCCGCTCAGCCGCCGCGTCCGCCACCCCGTGGCGGTGACCGCGGCGCTGACCCTCAGCCTGCCCCTCGTCCTGCTCGACGTCGCCCCGGCCTCCGCCGCGGCCACGGCCCAGTGCCCACCGACACTCGGTGGGCGCAGCTGCGCCGACCTGGCGCCCGCGCTGCCGCTCACCCTCGACTTCACCGACCCGGCGGACGTCGACCGGTTCACGATGCGTCAGGCGAGCACGAGCGGTGCCCTGCTCCCGGGCAACCTGGGTGTCGACACCTCCGGCGCCGGGGTCCTGAAGGTCAAGGCGACCTCCGGGTCCAGCTACCTCACCCCCACGGCGACGACCCCCGCGGGCAACTCGCTGGACAACGGCATCGGCATCGGTGTCGACGGTGCGGGGACGACGACCGCCAGCGTCACCCTCACCGACATCCCGGCGACGACGAACTCAGGCGAGGGGTTCGGCCTCTGGTTCGGTCCGGGGGAGGACGACTACGTCAAGCTGACCGTCGTCGCGACCACGGGTGGCGCGATGAAACCCCAGCTCGCGCGTGAGGTGGGCGGCGCCAGCACGTCCGCCGACGAGCGCAACGGGAAGGTGCTCTCCCTGGCCGGCAGCAGCATCACTCTCACGCTCGTCGCCAACCCGCGCACGCGGGTCGTCTCGGGCACGTACACCACGCCGGGCGCATCGCCCGCCTCCCTCGGCAGTCTCACCGTGCCCGCCGACTTCTTCGGGCCGGACGGGCAGAGCGCGTTGACCCCGGGGTCCTCCACCTTCGTCGGGCTCTTCACCAGCAGCCGCCGGGCGAAGAACCCGCCGACCGTCTCCTTCGACCGGTTCGCGGTCAGCTCGGACGCGCAGGCGCCCACCCCGACCCCGACCGACACGCCCACGGCGACGCCCACCGCCACGCCCACCCCGACCGACACGCCCACCGCCACCGCGACGCCGACCGCGACGCCCACCGTCACACCGACCGCGACGCCCACCGCGACGCCCACCGCGACGCCCACCGCGACGCCCACCGCGACGCCCACCGCGACGCCCACCGCGACGCCCACCGCGACGCCCACCGCGACGCCCACCGCGACGCCCACCGCGACGCCCACCGCGACACAGGCTCTGCTCCTCACACCCGATGACCTCCTGCCGGGGGACCGGGTGGTCATGAACCGCATCCAGACCCCGGACAACGCCTCGGAGCGCACGCACTCCACAGCTGTGGTCACGTTGCGCAACCCGGGCGACAGCCCCACGACGGTGACCTCACTCGCGACGACGGGCGCGTTCTCCGTCTCCGGGGTCACGCTCCCGCTGACCCTCGCACCGGGTGCCACGGCGAAGGCCACCGTGACCTACACCGCCACCTCGGGACCCCGCAGCTCGGGGACGCTCACAGCCACGAGCGGGTCGGGCACGAGCGCCGTCCTCCCCCTCGAGGGCTGGTGGCAGCGCTACTCCGAACGAGGACTGGAGCCGCTCCTCAAGGACGTCACCTCGATGTTCGGCTACACCACGGCGTTGCCGACGGCCATCTACAGCCGTGGTGCGTACCAGTCGTTCAGCTCCGACGAGGTGCTCTCGCCCTACTGGGCCCGCCTCGACCCAGCGAAGCCCGTGACGGTGATCGACGTCGCCGCTTTCCACACGTACCCGTCCTACGGCTACCTGTGGTGGTTCCCGCAGGGGAGCACGTCGACGTTGTCCACGGCGATCGCGCACAGCAACCTCGACGCGCAGTCGTTCCTGCCCCGCACGTCGCGGCCGAACCTCGGTGACGCGAGCGGCCTCTCCACCTCCTCGTTCACCCCGGCCGGGTCGTTCGGGATCAAGGTCGACAACGAGTGGGGCGACGCGAAGCTCAACGACCCGACGATCGACCGGCAGAAGGGCTGCAAGGCCGTCGTCTGCGGGCAGCACGTCCGGACGTTCGTCCTGCGCAACGCCGCAGGAGCGGTCGTGCCGGGCGCCTACCTGGTGGCCGTCGACCTCGCAGGCGTCAACTACGACTACCAGGACCACGTCTTCGTGATCCAGAACGTCCGCCCGGCCTCCTGAACGGGACGGCTGCACAGCACGCGGGCCCGGGGTCGTCGACCCCGGGCCCGCGTCCGTCCTGCGGGGACTCAGGAACGCTTGTAGCGCGCCACCCAGTCGACCTCGACGTCGGCCGAGCGTGGCGTCGAGGAGTTGACGCAGAGCCGAGCCGTTCCGGAGCAGCGGGTCTCCACCATCGACTGCAGGCCGAGCCACATGGACTCGTCGGGAACCCCCGAGGTCCAAGCGGTCGCCCAGGCCCGGCCGTCGAGGGTCCAGACGATCTTGCCGGGGCTCGTCTCGACCCCGACGGTGTGCCACTGCGTGAAGTCGACGCCGCTGAGGCGCTTGTGCACCCGCTGGTGGGTCCCCTGGGCGTCGTCGTAGTGGAGCGCACCGAGGACGTCCCGCTTGTCACCGCCGCCGTTCTCCGCGATGTCGACCTCCGGAGGCCAGCCACCACCCTGGGGGTACAGCAGGAAGACGTAGCCGAGGCCGTCCCCGGCGTCGGCGCGGAAGCGGATCAGCCACTTGCCGTAGCGCTGCGACCCCGCGCGGGCGTTCGAGACGCCCCCGGAACGCCATCCGGCGGAGGTCTTCTGGGAGCGGAGGACGAGCTTGCCGTCCGAGACGGACACCTGCTCACGCTGCCACGTGGTGCTGGGGTCCCCTGCGGCCCGACCCTCGTACCGCGACCAGTCGCCGGTGTCGAGGGCGCCCGAGAAGTCGTCGACGTAGGTGCGCTGCCAGCCGTTGCCGCTCCCCGGGGCGCTGCTGCTGGCCGCGTCGGCCGCGTCAGCAGTGCTGACGGTGCCGACGAGGAGGGTCGCGGCACTGAGGACCCCCACGAGTCCTCGCAGGCGCCGCGTGCGGGGCGCAGCACCGGCGTGGTGGCGGGGGGCGAGGTGCCGGGGGTGCCCCGGGGGTCCGGTGGGGCCGAGACGGCCGGCTGAGTCGGTGCGGTGGGTCGACGGTCTGGCGATGTCGTGGTGCGGGGCCCCGGCCGGGCCGCGCACGGACGTGAAGTCGAACAACTTTCCTCCCGAGAGTCCTTGCGGACGAAGTGTGGTGATCTTGTGAAGTGCAAGCTGATGATGACTGCGGAGCGTCACCATTCGTGTTACCCAAGCGTGATGCGCAACGGTTGCGCAAGCCCCTGTCGCGTTCAACTTGTCCCGCACCGGATTTGCCGGCACGTGATCATGGTGTGATCAGTCAGTGATCGCGTAGGGTCCGAGTGTGCTGAGAGTGGGTCTTTCGGGGGGGATCGGGGCCGGGAAGTCGACCGTCGTGCGTGCGTTGCGGGCGGCAGGGGCCGTGATCATCGACGCCGACGTCCTGGCTCGGGAGGTGGTGGCCCAGGGGACGCCGGGTCACGCCGCGGTCGTCAGCTACTTCGGGCCCGACATCCTGAACACGAAGGGTGACATCGATCGCCCTTCGTTGGGGCGCATCGTGTTCAGGGACGCGACGGCGCGCGGGGCGTTGAACGGCATCGTCCACCCCTTGGTCGCTGCGCGCCGGGCGGAGCTCGCCGCCGCCGCCCCCGTCGACGCGGTCGTCGTCGAGGACGTCCCGCTGCTGGTGGAGACCGGTGCCGCGGCGGGCTTCCCCCTCGTCGTGGTGGTCGAGGCGCCCACGGCGGAACGGCTGCGCCGCCTCGTCGAGGACCGCGGGATGAGCCCTGAGGACGCCCAGGCGCGCATCGCCGTCCAGGCCGGCGACGAGGAGCGGCGCGCCGTCGCCGACGTGCTGCTGCCCAACCCGCGTCGGTCCGACGCAGCCTCCGACCCCCTGTCGGGCCTGGTGGCGGCGCTGTGGGAGGAGCGGCTGCTGCCCTTCGAGGCCAACCTCCGGGCCGGTGTCGCGGCACGGCGTGGCCCGCTGGCACCGGTGGACCCCGATCCGGGCTGGGCCGCGGCCGGGGCGCGGGTCTGCGCGCGCATCGCGCGGGTGGCCGGGATGCGGGCCCTCGACGTCGCGCACACCGGTCCGACCGCCGTGCCGGGACTGGCGGCCAGGGACGTGATCGACGTCCAGGTGGTCGTGGCCGACCTCGGAACCGCCGACGCGCTCGCCCGCGACCTGGTGTCGGCGGGCCTGGTGCCCGCACCGGGACGTCGCAGCGATCGGCTCCCCGGCGGTGGGAGCGTCGAGAAGGCCTTCGCCGCCTCCGCCGACCCCGGTCGTGCCGTGGACTGCCACGTGCGACCCGCCGACTCACCCGCGGCCGCCCACGTCCTGGCCCTCGGGGACCGGTTGCGGACCGACGCCGGTCTGCGCGGGCGCTACCTCCAGCTCGAGCGGTCCCTGGTCGCCGCAGACGAGGACTCCCGGGCCGACGCCACGGCGGCCTTCGTCCGCGACGTGCTCGCGGGGTGAGCGGACGCCGCTGACGGCTCGTGTCGGAGCTCCCGCCTACGCTTCCCCCATGCGGCCGACGACAGACATCGAGCGCCGGGTGGCGCCCTTCGAGGTGGTCTCCGAGTTCTCACCCTCGGGCGACCAGCCCGCAGCCATCGCGGAGCTCGCGAAGCGGGTGAACGCAGGGGAGCAGGACGTCGTGCTCCTCGGCGCGACGGGTACCGGCAAGTCGGCGACGACGGCGTGGCTCATCGAGCAGGTCCAGCGGCCCACCCTGGTGATGGCCCCCAACAAGACCCTCGCGGCCCAGCTGGCCAACGAGTTCCGCGAACTCCTGCCCAACAACGCGGTCGAGTACTTCGTCTCCTACTACGACTACTACCAGCCGGAGGCCTACGTCCCGCAGTCGGACACCTACATCGAGAAGGACTCCTCGGTCAACGACGAGGTCGAGCGGTTGCGGCACTCGGCCACCAACTCGCTGCTGACGCGGCGCGACGTCATCGTCGTGGCCTCGGTGTCGTGCATCTACGGGCTGGGCACGCCGCAGGAGTACGTCGACCGCATGGTCCCGCTCAAGGTCGGCGACACCATCGAGCGCGACGACCTGCTGCGCAAGTTCATCGTCGAGCAGTACACCCGCAACGACCTCGCCTTCACCCGTGGCACCTTCCGCGTCCGCGGGGACACCGTGGAGATCATCCCGGTGTACGAGGAGCACGCGATCCGCATCGAGTTCTTCGGCGACGAGATCGACAAGCTCTACACGCTGAACCCCCTCACCGGGGAGGTCCTGCGCGAGGAGGAGCACGTCTACATCTTCCCGGCCTCGCACTACGTGGCCGGCCCCGAACGGCTGGAACGCGCCATCGGGACGATCGAGGCCGAACTCACCGAACGCCTCGCCGAACTCGAGCAGCAGGGCAAGCTGCTCGAGGCGCAGCGGCTGCGCATGCGCACCACCTACGACATCGAGATGCTGCGCCAGGTCGGTTCCTGCTCCGGGGTGGAGAACTACTCCCGCCACTTCGACAACCGGGCCCCCGGGTCGGCGTCGAACACCCTGCTGGACTACTTCCCCGAGGACTTCCTCCTCGTCATCGACGAGTCGCACGTCACCGTCCCCCAGATCGGGGGGATGTTCGAGGGGGACATGTCCCGCAAGCGGACCCTCGTCGACTTCGGGTTCCGCCTGCCCAGCGCCATGGACAACCGGCCGTTGCGCTGGGAGGAGTTCCTCGAGCGCACCGGGCAGACGGTCTACCTCTCGGCCACCCCGGGGCAGTACGAACTCTCCCGCGGGAAGGGCGTCGTCGAGCAGATCATCCGCCCGACGGGACTCGTCGACCCGCAGGTCGTGGTCAAACCCACGAAGGGCCAGATCGACGACCTGCTGCACGAGATCCGTCTGCGCACCGACAAGGACGAGCGCGTCCTGGTGACGACGCTGACGAAGAAGATGGCCGAGGACCTCACCGACTACTTCCTCGACCAGGGCGTCCGGGTCCGGTACCTGCACTCCGACATCGACACCCTGCGCCGGGTGGAACTGCTGCGGGAGCTGCGTCAGGGCGAGTACGACGTCCTCGTCGGGATCAACCTGCTGCGTGAGGGCCTCGACCTGCCCGAGGTGTCCCTGGTGGCGATCCTCGACGCCGACAAGGAGGGGTTCCTCCGCTCGGCCACCTCGCTGATCCAGACGATCGGGCGAGCGGCCCGCAACGTGTCGGGCGAGGTGCACATGTACGCCGACCGGATCACCGCCTCGATGGAGCAGGCGATCGAGGAGACGAACCGTCGCCGCGAGAAGCAGGTCGCGTACAACCTCGAGCGCGGGGTCGACCCGCAGCCGCTGCGCAAGCGCATCGCCGACATCACCGACCTCATCGCCCGCGAGGACGCCGACACCGCCGACCTCCTCGCCGCCGCGAGCCAGGGCGGCAGCGGACGTTCGCAGTCGCGGGGGAAGGCCCCGACCCCGGCGAAGAGCAAGGGCCGGAAGACCGCGCAGGGCGAGACGGCGGCTTCCCGCCCGGGCATGGCCCAGGCCGACCTCGCCCAGCTCATCCAGGAACTCTCCGACCAGATGCACGGTGCCGCCGCAGAACTGCAGTTCGAGCTCGCGGCCCGGTTGCGTGACGAGGTCGGGGACCTGAAGAAGGAACTGCGGGGGATGCAGGCGGCTCAGGGCGCCTGACCCTGGTCCTTCGTGAGGTGCAGCAGGAGGTTCTCCGCCTGCGGCCCGCCGGTGCGGATCAGTGCGTACCGGCGGGTCCCCGCGCTCCCGTGCAGGGCGAAGAGGGTGCGGCGCTCGGTGCGGTCCAGCAGTTCCCACCAGCCGGTGTCGGCGATGGTCTTGTCTTCGTCGGTGTAGGTGAGGTGGTCCAGGTCGTGGTCGGGGACGGCGATCGCCAACCGGTCCTCGACGGGCGTGGGTGGCAGGCCCCGGGGCAGCGCCCAGGACCGCAGGACCCCGTCCTCCTCGAGCCTCAGGTCGTGGTGCGGCCTAGGTCGCCGGTGGTCGTGCAGCACGAAGGCGGGGAGTTTCCGGATGATCAGTCCTTGATCCATCTAGTACCGACGGGCTAGCCTCCGGCGCGTCGGGACTGCTTCGCCGTCGCCGCCGAGACCGCCCGAGAGATCCCAGCCAGACGTCGACTGCAGGAAACCGGAGGGCCGACGTGCACCAGCCTGAATCCCCGACGACCAGACCGCCAGCCGGGAGCCTGCCGCGGTCGCGCAGCGGTGGGGTCGGGCTCTCTTCCCAGCTCCCCTCGAGTGGTCGGTCCTTCCGGCCCGACATTGAGGGCCTGCGTGCGGTGGCCGTTCTGCTCGTGGTCCTCTACCACGCCGGTGTGCCCTTCCTGCCGGGTGGTTTCGTCGGGGTCGACGTCTTCTTCGTCATCTCGGGCTTCCTCATCACCAGTCACCTCCTGGACCAGGTGAGCGCGGGAACGCTGACGGTCCGCGGCTTCTACGCCCGACGCGTCCGACGACTGCTGCCCCTGTCCGTGCTGGTGCTGCTCGTCACCGTCGCCGTTGCGGCGATCTTCCTGCCTCCGCTGGAGAACCGGCAGTTGGCCGCGGACGCGGTTTGGAGCGGGTTGTTCGCGATGAACCTGCGGTTGGCGTTCCAAGGCGTCGACTACCAGAACAACGCTGAGCCCTCTGCCCTGCAGCACTTCTGGTCCCTGGGTGTCGAGGAGCAGTTCTACCTCTTCTGGCCGCTGGCGATCCTCGCCGTCGCGGTGGTCTGGCGTCGGCGCCGGATGTCGGGGACCACCGGCTGGTCGTTGCGCCGCTGGCTGGCCGTCGCCGCCGGGCTGGCCACCGTCGTCTCCCTGCTCGGCAGTGAACTCGCGATGCGCTGGGCCCAGCCCTACGCCTACTTCCTCAGCCCGGCCCGCGCCTGGGAGCTCGGCGTCGGGGCGCTGGTCGCTCTGGCCGCCCCCTGGGTCGCTCGCCGTTGGCAGGGGCCCGGCGTCGGTTTCGCGGCCGGGGTGGGTCTGCTCGCCGTCCTCGCCGCGGGCCTGGCCTACGACGACGGGACGCGCTTCCCCGGGGTCAGCGCCCTGTTGCCCGTCCTCGGGACCGCCCTGGTGATCGCCGCCGGTACCGCGCGGTCCAACGCGCCGGAACGTCTCCTCCTGGGGCGACGGGTCCCGCTCGAGATCGGGCGGGTCTCCTACGGCTGGTACCTGTGGCACTGGCCGGCCCTCGTCCTGATCCCCGTGATCCTCGACCGGCCGCTCGACCTCCCGCTCGGTCTCGTCCTGGCCGCGGCGACCTTCCTGCTCGCTCTCGGCTCCTACCAGGTGCTCGAGAACCCGGTCCGCCGGTCGGTGGTGCTTCGTCCACGCGGTCGCGCCCTCGGACTCGGGGCCGTGCTGACGGCCCTCGCCGTCCTGGTCCCCGCCGCCGCGGGTGCGGGTGCCGGGGTGACCCGCGGCCCCGGCCCCGACGCCCCGGCTCCGGACCTGACGACCGTGGTGGCCACGACGGCCGCGCTGACCGCCGGTCTGGGCCGCGTGCCCGTCCCCGCCGATCTCACGCCGAGCCTGGACGCCGCGGCGGACGACCGGCCCCGGACGCCGGAGGGCGGCAGCTGCCACGTGGGCCTGCGGGCGAGCGCCCCCGCGCCGGGTGAGTGCGCCGCCGGTGACCTGAACGGCAGCACCACAGCCGTCCTGGTCGGCGACTCCCACGCACAGCAGTGGCTGCCTGCGTTGGACGCGTGGGGCCGGGCCGCGGGGGTGCGGGTCGTGTCGCTGACGAAGTCCGGCTGCCCCCTCTACGACCTCCGCATCGACCAGGCCCAGCTGGGACGCGACTACTCCGAGTGCTACGCCTGGCGCCGGGCTGTGTTCTCCCGCATCACCCGCGAGGCTCCCGCCGTGGTCGTCACGTCGGCTGTCGGCACGTACTCCTCAGGCGGTCAGGATCCCGCGACCGCCTACGGCGACGGAGTCGGGACCACCGTCACGCAGTTGCGTGCGGTCGCGGACCGGGTGGTCGTGCTGGAAGACACCCCCTACCCGGCCGGCGACGTGCCGACCTGCGTGGCCCGCCACCTCGACGACGCCGCAGCGTGCGCCCTCGACGAGAAGAGCGCGCTCGGCGACGCCGATCTGCGCACCGCCGTCCGCGACGCCGCGACGAGGGCCGCCGCCGTGGTCGTGGACCCGACCCCGCGGCTGTGCACCGATGGGGAGTGTCCGGTCGTGCTGGGAGACACCCTGGTGTACCGCGACGAGAGTCACCTCAGCGCCACCATGGCCCGGCTCCTGGTGCCGCTGATCACGGAGGCCGTGCAGGGGACGGTCACGAGCTGACCGGCCCTGGAGTCGTCAGCGGCGAGGGTGCACGCCCGGGACGGGGGAGACGCTGCCGGTCTCGGTGAGGTGGGCCATCAGCGTCTCGCCGATCCCGCGCAACTGCTCGAGCTGGGTGGGGGAGAGCTGGTCGAAGAGGTCGCGCCGCACGGTCTCCACGTGGCCCGGGGCGGCCTGGGCGAGGGCGGTGAAACCCTCGTCGGTGAGGACGGCGAGGTAGCCCCGGCCGTCGGTGGGGCAGGCTTCGCGGCGGACCCAGCCCCGTTCCTCCATCCGGGCCACGGCGTGCGAGACGCGGCTGCGGGAGGACAGCGAGGACTCCGCGAGCTCGCTCATGCGCAGCGAGCGGTCCGGGGCCTCCGAGAGGCGCACCAGCATCTCGTAGTACGTGAGGACGATCCCGGAGTCCTGCTGCAGCTGCCGGTCGAAGCGGTCCAGCAACAGCTGCATGGTCGACAGGAAGGTCCGCCAGGTCACCTGCTCGTCGTCGTCCAGCCACCGGGTGCCCTCGCCCGCCACCGGGCCCGGTTCGGCGTCCTGCGACGCGGTGGTGCTCTGGACCTCGATCAGGGTGCCGGACGGTGCCATGTCCCCAGCTTATGCAGTGCTTTCAACTACCGCGTCCGCCGAACGGTTGACCCTGAGGTGGGCGTTCGTCACCGACCGGGGTCCCCGAACACCGTCCGAACACCGCGGAGGCTCGTGTCGGAGGGGACGCCTAGGGTTGCCCCGTGGCCACTCGCTCTCCCTCCTCCAGCCCTCGCACCCCGGGTCCCCGCTCGAAGACCGCCGCCAGCGCGGCGACGCGATCGGTGACCTCCGCCCGGGTGGCCAACGACCGTCTCGTCGTGCGCGGCGCCCGTGAGCACAACCTGAAGAACGTCTCCGTCGACCTGCCCCGGGACAGCCTCGTCGTCTTCACGGGCCTCTCGGGTTCGGGCAAGTCCTCGCTGGCCTTCGACACGATCTTCGCCGAGGGGCAGCGCCGCTACGTCGAGTCGCTCTCGGCCTACGCCCGCCAGTTCCTGGGTCAGATGGACAAGCCCGACGTCGACTTCATCGAGGGGCTCTCCCCGGCCGTCTCGATCGACCAGAAGTCGACCTCGCGCAACCCCCGCTCCACCGTCGGGACGATCACCGAGGTCTACGACTACCTCCGTCTGCTCTACGCCCGTGCGGGGCGGCCGCACTGCCCCGTCTGCGGGGAGCCGATCGGTCGCCAGACCCCGCAGCAGATCGTCGACCAGCTGCTGGAGATGGCCGAGGGCACCCGCTTCCAGGTCCTCGCCCCGATGGTGCGCGACCGCAAGGGCGAGTACGCCGACCTCTTCCGCGAGCTGCAGACCAAGGGCTTCGCCCGTGCCCGCGTCGACGGCGAGGTCGTGGCCCTCGACAACCCGCCGGAGCTGCAGAAGAAGCTCAAGCACACCATCGAGGTCATCGTCGACCGCCTCGTCCTCAAGGACGGTGTGAAGCGGCGCCTCACCGACTCCGTCGAGACGGCCCTCGTCCTCTCCGCCGGGCTGCTGGTCGTGGACCTCGTCGACGTCGAGGGTCCCGAGGGGGAGCGCCGCTTCTCCGAGAAGATGGCGTGCCCCAACGAGCACCCGCTGGACATCGACGACATCGAACCGCGGAGCTTCTCCTTCAACGCCCCCTTCGGCGCCTGCCCGGAGTGCACCGGCATCGGCACCCAGCTCGAGGTCGACCCCGAGCTCGTCGTCCCCGACGAGGACCTCTCGCTCAACGAGGGCGCCATCGCACCCTGGGCCAGCAGTTCCGCCGACTACTTCCAGCGGCTCATGACGGCGCTCGCGGCCGACCTCGCCTTCTCCATGGACGTCCCGTGGCGGGCCCTGCCCAAGCGCGCCAAGGACGCGTTGCTGCGCGGCAAGGACCACGAGGTCCACGTCCGCTACAAGAACCGCTGGGGGCGCGAACGCTCGTACTCCACCGGCTTCGAGGGCGTCGTCGACTTCATCAAGCGCCGCCACGGCGAGACCGAGTCGGACATGAGCAAGGAGCGCTACGAGGGCTACATGCGCGAGACGCCGTGCCCGGTGTGCCACGGGGCCCGGCTCAAGCCCTCGATCCTCGCGGTGAAGGTCGGCGACCGCTCGATCTCCGAGGTCTGCGCGATGCCGCTCGACGAGTGCTCGACGTTCCTCAACGCCCTGCAGCTCTCGACGCGGGAGAAGCGGATCGCCGCGCAGGTCCTCAAGGAGATCCAGGCCCGGTTGGGGTTCCTCCTCGACGTCGGCCTGGACTACCTCTCGCTGGACCGGCCGGCGGGCACGCTGTCCGGCGGAGAGGCCCAGCGCATCCGGCTCGCGACGCAGATCGGTTCCGGCCTGGTCGGGGTCCTCTACGTCCTCGACGAGCCGAGCATCGGGCTGCACCAGCGCGACAACCGCCGCCTCATCGACACCCTGACCCGGCTGCGCGACCTGGGCAACACCCTCATCGTCGTCGAGCACGACGAGGACACCGTCCGGGTGGCCGACTGGATCGTGGACTTCGGTCCGGGGGCGGGGGAGCGCGGTGGTGAGGTCGTGCACTCGGGCGACTTCAAGGGCCTGCTGGAGAACCCGCGCTCGCTCACCGGGCAGTACCTCTCCGGGGCCCGGGCCATCGAGGTCCCCGAGCAGCGCCGGGCGATCGACCCGGCCCGCAAGCTCGTGGTCACGGGGGCGCGGCAGAACAACCTGCAGGACGTCACGGTCGAGTTCCCGCTGGGCTGCCTGGTCGGCGTGACGGGGGTGTCGGGGTCGGGGAAGTCGACGCTGGTCAACGACATCCTCTACACGGTCCTGGCCAACCAGCTCAACGGTGCCCGCCGGGTGCCGGGGCGGCACAAGGCCGTCAAGGGCCTCGAGCACCTCGACAAGGTCGTGCACGTCGACCAGAGCCCGATCGGGCGCACGCCGCGTTCGAACCCGGCCACCTACACCGGTGTCTTCGACCACATCCGCAAGCTGTTCGCCTCCGCCCCGGAGGCCAAGCTGCGCGGCTACCAGGCCGGCCGGTTCTCCTTCAACGTCAAGGGCGGCCGCTGCGAGGCGTGCTCCGGTGACGGGACCCTGAAGATCGAGATGAACTTCCTCCCCGACGTCTACGTCCCGTGCGAGGTCTGCCACGGTGCGCGCTACAACCGCGAGACGCTGGAGGTGCACTTCAAGGGCAAGACCATCGCCGAGGTCCTCGACATGCCGATCGAGGAGGCCAAGGACTTCTTCGCGGCCGTCCCGGCGATCTCGCGGTTCATGACGACCCTCACCGAGGTCGGTCTCGGCTACGTCCGTCTCGGGCAGCCGGCGACGACGCTGTCGGGGGGCGAGGCCCAGCGGGTGAAGCTCGCCTCGGAGCTGCAGAAGCGCTCCAACGGCCGGACGATCTACGTCCTCGACGAACCCACCACGGGTCTGCACTTCGAGGACATCCGCCGTCTGCTCGGTGTCGTGCAGGGTCTCGTCGACAAGGGCAACAGCGTCCTCGTCATCGAGCACAACCTCGACGTCATCAAGTCCGCCGACTGGCTGGTGGACATGGGTCCCGAGGGTGGCAACGGCGGCGGCACGGTCGTGGCCGAGGGCACTCCCGAGGACGTCGCGGCGAACCCGGACAGCTACACCGGCCAGTTCCTCGCCGAGGTGCTCAAGACCCCGACGGCAGCGACGACGACGACGCGTCGGCGAGCCCGCGCGAGCTGAGCCCCGCCTGTGGGCGACGGTGATCGGGGCTGCTGAGTGCCCCGATCACCTACTCCCCGTGAAGGTTTGGTGCCCTCCTCGGCAACTGCCGGTCACCGTCGAGAACGCTTCGTGTTTCTCGCGCGCAGATCGGGGGTTTGCCGCCCCGACGGTCGTCCCGCCTGCCACACTCCTCGTGATCACGCACGGATTCCGGGGGGTCTCCGCGCGGTAGCGACCCGGGGGGACGTTGAACGACACCGTGACCACGAGCACCGCACCGCCGCGGGGGGCCGTGCTCCAGGGACCCCTCGTCGCGGGGACCACGGATCGTCTCGGGGAGAAGCACATGGGGCAGAGGAGTACGACGTGAGCGCGCTCGTCGTCGAGGGTGTGACCGGCCGCGCCGGCACCGACCAGCCGGTCGTCGTCATCGGGGCCGGTCCCGCCGGGCTGGCCGCCGCCGAGCACCTGCTCGACGCCGGGGCCCAGGTCGTCGTCGTCGACGGCGCCCCCGGGGTCGGTGGTCTGTCCCGCTCGATCGAGTTGTGGGGCCACCGCTTCGACCTCGGCCCCCACAGCTTCCGGTCCGACTCCCACCCGGAGTCGGTGACCCGGTGGCTGGACCTCGCGGGCGCCGTCGGCGGGGTGGAACGCACCCGGGTGCGGCGGTCCGCCGTCTGGCGCGGACGTGTCGTGGGTTTCCCGCCCCGTCCCGGGCAGGTCCTGCGCACCGTCGGCGCCGGAGCCGCGGCCCGCGCCGCCGGTACCCGCCTCGCCGCGACGCTGAACCGCCGCGAACCCCGCACCCCCGTCGACGCCTACCAGGCGCTCGTCGCGAGCCACGGCCGCGCCGTCGTCGAGGAACTCCTCGTCCCCTACACGCGCAAGTACCTCGGGGCTCACCCCCGCGACCTGTCCCCGGCCTTCGCCGACGAGCTGCAGGCCACCCGCCGCGGCGGGGAGCGACCCGTCGAACTCCTCACCCCGCGCGAGGGGACCGGCGCCGTCTGGGACGAGCTGGCCCGTCGGCTGCGCGCCCGCGGCGCCCGCATCCTGCTCGGCACCAGCGTGACCGGACTGAGCGCCACCGACGGCCGGGTCACCGCCGTCCGGGTGCGCGACACCTCCGCCGAGTTCTCGATCGCCGCCCGCGCCGTGGTCTCCAGCGTCCCCGCGCCCGTGCTGCTGCGGTGGCTCCCCGGCACCACCGCCCCGAGCGTCCCGTCGCTGCGCAGCCGCGACACCTACCTCGTCCACCTGCTCCTCGACGGGGACGTCGGCCAGGACAGCCACCACGTCACCGCCTACGACGAGTCGCTGCGCGTCGGACGCCTCACCAACACCCGGGTCTGGCGGCCCGCCGCGTTCCGCGACGAACCCCGGACCGTCCTCTGCGCGGAGTTCTGGAGCTCCGGCGACGACGACCTGTCGGCCCGGACCGACCACGAGCTCGCCCAGCTCGCCATCGCGGAACTCCCCGCCTTCGGGGTGGACCGCGGCGTCCGCGTCCTGGACCACGACGTGCTCCGCCTGCCGCGCAGCGTGCCCGTGCCGACCCGTGGCGTCGAAGCGGCCCGCGCGCAGCTCGACGTCCAGCTCGACGCGTTCTCCAACCTCGCCCGGGTCGGCCGCCACGGGCGCCACGACGGGGACGGGCAGGAGGACGCGCTGCTCACGGGCCGCAGCATCGACGCGCACGTCCTCACCGCCTGACGCACCCACGCGACAGCGGCCGGGGATTCAGACCTGGAAGCTGCGGACCGCCTCGTCGAGGCGGGCGGCCGAGCGCGCGACCTGCTCGGCCGCGTCCGCCGTGCGCTGGGCGTCACCCGTCGTGCGGTTCACGTCCTGCGCCATCCCCGTGATGGACCGGGTGACGTCGCTGGACCCGGCCGCGATCTCCTCGACGTTGCGGACCATCTCCCGCGTCGTCGCGGTCTGCTCCTCCACGGCGCTCGCGATCGTCGACTGGATCGCGCTGATGCGTTCCACGACCTCGTCGATGCGCCCGATCGCGACGCTGGCCGCGGCCGCGTCCTGCTGCGCCGCGGCGATCTTCGCGACGATCGTCTCCGACGTGCGCGCCGACTCGGTGGCGAGTTCCTTCACCTCGCTGGCGACGACGGCGAACCCCTTGCCGTACTCACCGGCGCGAGCGGCCTCGATGGTCGCGTTCAGGGCCAGCAGGTTCGTCTGCTCGGCGATGGAGGTGATGACCTTCACGATGTCGCCGATCTCCGCCGACGACCGGGCCAGGCCCTGGACCGTGCGGGCCGCGTCCCCGGACGCCGCGACGGCGTCATGGGCGACCTGGCTGGCCTCGGTGGTCGCCGCCGCGATCTGGGCGATGGCCTGTTCCATCTCCGCGCTGGAGTCGGCGACGGAACGGATCGTCACCGAGATCTCCTCCGACGCCGCCGAACCCGCGTCGGCCTGGGACGCGGACCCCGCGGCCCGGTCGCGCAGGTCACCGGAGACGCCGGTCAGGTCCGCGGCGGACGCGGTCAGCTCGTCGCTGGAGCGCGCGACCTGGGACAGCAGGCCCGACATCCGGTCCAGAGCGGTGTTGAGCGCTGCGGTCATCCGGCCGATCTCGTCGTGGCGACCGACCTCGCCGCGCTGGTCCAGGCGGCCCTCGGCGAGCGCCTCGAGCACCGTCACGGTCGCGCGCAACCGCCGGCGCAACGACGTCACGACCGTCACCGCGACCACCGCCAGCAGAGCGGCGACGACGGCGGCCGTGGCCAGCGTCAGCAGCTGCGCCTTGCGCCGGGCACCGTCCGCCGCGGTGATGGCTCCGGCGCGGGCGGTGGACGCCTGCTCGCGGATCTGCGGCAGTGCCGCGGCGACCGTCGTGGCCTGCGCGGTGAACGCGGGTACGGCCTCGCGGGCCGCGACCTGACCGGGGTCGGTGACGTCGTGGTTGGCGAGGGAGACGACCCGCTGGCCCAGCGTGACGAGCTGCTCGGACTGGGTCAGCAGCTGCTCGGCGGCCGCGCGCGTCTGCGGGTTGCCCGCCGCGGCCAGCTCGCGCAACGCCGATCGGAGCGCGACGGCGTCGTCGCCCAGCGCGGACATCGCCGCCTGCCGGTCGGTGGCGTTCGCCGCCACCACCGACACCAGCACGTCCGCGCGCAGGGCGGCCTGCTGCGCGTCGACCGTCTCGGCCAGGGTGGCGGCCCGCTCCGCACGCACCAGCGTGGTCCGGGCGGAGTCCTGGCTCGCGGAACCGACGAGGCCGATGGTGCCCACGGCAGCGACACCCACCAGGCCGGTGACCGCGAGCAGCGCGACCCGGGTGGCGAGACTCGTCGAACGGCGGGGGGCGGCGGTCGTGCTGGACATGCGGGGGCTCCTGACCGGTCGGTGGGGACCAGACCCCACGAGGTTCGGCATCGGCGTCCCGTCGCGGTGACTGAACCGGTTGCGCCGAGGAAGCGACACCCGAACGGGTGAACGGGCCCACCGCCCCAGCTGCCGATGGACACAGCGGGGGCCCCACCGGGCCCCTTCGTCGCCGGAGTCCGAGGAGCCACCGTGCCCGCACCGCTGTCCCGATCCCGGGCGCTCACCGCCACGCTCGTCCTCGCGGCGACCCTGCCGGTCCTGGCCGGCTGCGGGGGAGACGCCACCGCCACCGCCCCCGCCTCGACGGTCGCGGTCGACCTCCCCCTGCTCACGCCCGGGACCCTCACGGTGGCCACCGACGCCACCTACGCCCCGATGGAGTCGATGAACGGCACCGCGTTCACCGGTGCCGACATCGACGTGGTCACCGACCTGGCCCAGCGGATGGGCCTGAAGGTGACCTTCGTCCAGACCGGCTTCGACGACCTCATCGACACCGTCGGCGCGCACCGGGTCGACCTCGTCGTCTCCTCGATGACCGACCGCGCCGCCCGCCAGGAGAAGGTCGACTTCGTCGACTACTTCATCGCCGGCAGCCAGGCCATCGCCGCGGCCGGGAACCCCCTCGGCCTGGCCGCGCCCGACACGTGGTGCGGGCACACCGCGGCCGTCAACTCCGGCACGACCAACGGCGACCTCGTCGCCGCGCAGTCCGCGCTCTGCACCGCCGCCGGGCGACCCGCCGTCGCGATCGTCGACGTCCCCAACGGCAAGAGCGCGGACCGGGTCGCGGCGGGTGCCGCCGACTTCGGCGTCGAGGACTACCCCTCGGCCGCCGACCTCGTCACCACCTCGAGCGGCGCGCTCTCCCTCGCCGGGGACCCGCTGCAGGCCGCGCCCTACGGCCTGGGGTTCGCCAAGGACCGCAGCGACCTGCGCGACGCCGTCCAGGTCGCCCTCCAGCAGTCCATCGCCGCCGGTCGCTACGACGAGATCCTCAAGGCCCACGGCGTCGAGGCCGCCGCCCTGCGCACCACCGCGATCAACGGCGGCGCCTGAGGCCCGGGGCTGCGGGGGCGAGGCCTAGGCTGGGGCCGTGAACACGACGTGGTGGCGCACCCATCCGGTGGGGCACCGGCTCCTGGCCGTCCTGGTCTGCGAGGTCCTCTACCTGGGTCTCCCGGGCCGCGGAGTCCTCGCCCTGGTCTGGTTCGCGCTGGACCTGTGGCTGCTGCACCGCATCCGGCGCAGCAGTGGTCTGGCCTGGGTCGTGCTCCTCGCCCTCTCGGTCCTCGCCGGCGGCCTCGGGGTCGCCTCGCTCGTGGTGGTGGGGTTCGGCGTCACGGCCCTGGCCGCCGTCGTGCTGAACGTCGCCGTCGCGGTCCTGCTCCTCACCCGTCCCGTCCGCGGCTGGGTCGCCCGCTCGGGGTTGATGTCGCTCCCGGGTGAGCACTGAGCGGTGGGTGTGCGCAACGTCCTGGTGGAGGGGGTCTCCGGCAGCGGCAAGACCTCGGTCTGCCGGGAGTTGCGGCGGCGCGGTCACCACGCCGTCAACGGCGACACCGAACTCGCGTACCAGGGGGACCCGGTATCCGGTGAGCCCACGACCGGTCGCACCCACGACCACCACCTGTGGCGGGTGGACGAGGTCCGCACGCTGGTCGCGGACCGGAGCACCCCAGCCACCTTCTTCTGCGGGGGCTCGCGCAACCACGCGACGTTCCTCGACCTCTTCGACGCCGTCGTCGTGCTCGACCTCGACCGCGCGACCCTGATCGCCCGCCTCGCCGCGCGCGGCGACGACGAGTTCGGCGGGCGGCCCGAGGAGCGCGACCTCGTCCTGCGGGTGCACGCCACCGGGGAGGACCTGCCGCGCGACGCCGTCCGGATCGACGCCACGGCCCCGCTGTCGCGGGTCGTCGACGAGATCCTCCGCCACGCCGGCTGAGGCCTCATCCTGGTGGGGTGCTCTCCCTCGACCTGCACCCCGTCTTCCGCAGCGGCCGCGACATCGACAACGGCCTGCGCACGTTCCTGCTGCGGGCCGCCGCGAGCGGTGAACCGCAGGCGGAGATCGTGTGCGGCAAGGGGTCCGGGCAGCTGCGCGAGCGGGTGCTGACGTTCCTGAGCCAGCCCCACGTCCGCCGGTTGCACGCGGGCGCGGCGCCCGACCCGCACAACCCGGGTCGGGTCCTGGTGCGCTTCGAGCGCGCGGTCAGTGGTCCAGTCAGTAGGGAGCGACCAGCTTGACGATCGACTCGACGATGACCCGGCTGGCCGACCCGTCGCCGTAGGGGGAGGGAACGTCCAGCAGCGTCCGCGGGTCCTCGGCCAGCGCGGAACGCACCGCGGCGCCCAGGCGCAGGCCACCCGGGACCAGCGTGGCGAAGGTCCCCAGCACCTCCGGGCGTTCGGTGGACCGGCGCAGCACGAGCAGCCGCTTCTTCAGGACGCTGACCTCCTCCTGCACGCCACCGGAGTCGGAGACCACGAGGCGGGCCCGGTCCAGCAGCGCCAGGAACTCCGCCGGCGGCTGCGGTGCGATGGTCGTGAAGGCGTCGAGGAGGTCACCGAGACCGTTGCCGCGCAGGCGGTCCAGCGTCCGCGGGTGGGCCGGGAAGACGACCTGCAGGCCCTCGGCGACGACGCCGCGCAGCTCGGCGAGGACCTGACGCAGGACGGCCGGGTTGTCGACGTTCTCCGGCTGGTGGAGCGTCAGGAGGAGGTGGTCGCCGCGGATCCCGAGGCCGGCGAGGGTCCGGTCCTGCTCCTCCCGCGCCGGCAGCAGCTGCTGGACGGACTCCACCACGGTGTTCCCGGTCAGCAGGATCCGTTCGTCGGAGATCCCCTCGGCGCGCAGGTGGGCGACGGCGGTCGGGGTCGGGGCGCAGCAGAGGTCGGCCAGGTGGTCGATGGTGACGCGGTGGTGCTCCTCGGGCGTCCGCCGGTCGAAGCTGCGCAGACCGGCCTCGACGTGCACGAGCGGCAGGTCGGCGGCGTTCGCGGCCAGCGCGCCCGCCAGGGCGGCCGTCGTGTCGCCCTGCACGACGACGCAGGAGGGCCGGTGCCGCGCGAAGGTGGCGTCGAGCGCGACCACCGCCGCCCCCAGCTGGTGACCGCGCGAGGTCCCGCCGACGCCCAGACCGAGCGGGGTGGTGCCGAAGCCGAGCTGGGCCGTGACGTCGGACCACGTCGCGGCGTCGTCGTGCTGGCCGGTGTGCACGAGCAGTCCGGCCCCGCCGAGCCGGCGCACGACGTCCGCGAGCTTGATGGCCTCCGGGCGGGTGCCGAGCACGACGGCGACCGGGCCGGGAGCGTCCTCGCCGACGGGGAACCCGAGCGGTCGCCGCAGGCCCCGCGGACGCTCGGGCACGGGGAGGTCGGCGGAGCTCATCGTCGGGGTGGCCACGTACGGACGGTAGGCCGGTGGACACCCCCGGCGAGGTGCTTCCACCGCGATCCGGCGAGAGTTCACACCAACTGCGCACCCGTTGTCGCAGAACGTGTTCGGTCAGGAACGAAGCGTGCGTGAGCGACCACGAAGGACCACGAGGGGCCCGTGTCGGACCCGCGACCTAACCTCGTACCCGTGCCCGACCCCGCCACCTACCGCCCCAAGCCGGGGGAGATCCCGATCGATCCCGGGGTGTACCGCTTCCGCGACCCCCAGGGCCGCGTGATCTACGTCGGCAAGGCCAAGAACCTGCGCGCCCGGCTCTCCAACTACTTCCAGGACCTCTCGGCCCTGCACCCGCGCACGATGACGATGGTCACCACCGCCGCCAGCGTCGAGTGGACCGTGGTCACCACCGAGGTCGAGGCCCTGCAGCTGGAGTACTCCTGGATCAAGGAGTTCGACCCGCGCTTCAACGTCAAGTACCGCGACGACAAGTCCTACCCCTACCTCGCCGTCACCATGGCGGAGGACGTCCCCCGGGTCCAGGTCATGCGCGGGGCCAAGCGCAAGGGCACCCGCTACTTCGGCCCCTACACCCACGCCTGGGCCATCCGCGAGACGGTCGACCTGCTGCTGCGCGTCTTCCCCGTCCGCACCTGCTCCACCGGCGTCTACAAGCGCGCCGGTCAGGTCGGACGCCCCTGCCTGCTCGGCTACATCGACAAGTGCTCCGCCCCCTGCGTCGGCAAGATCAGCCCCGAGGACCACCAGGCCCTCGCCCAGGACTTCTGCGACTTCATGGCCGGCAACACCCAGAAGTTCGTCCGCCGCACCGAACGCGAGATGAAGGCCGCCGCCGCCGACCTCGACTACGAACGCGCCGCCCGGCTGCGCGACGACCTCGGCGCCCTCGACAAGGCCCTGGAGAAGTCCGCCGTCGTCCTGCCCGACGCCACCGACGCCGACGTCTTCGCCATCGCCGACGACGAGCTCGAGGCCGCCGTCCAGGTCTTCCACGTCCGCGGCGGCCGGGTCCGGGGCCAGCGCGGCTGGATCTCCGAGAAGGTCGAGGACGTCGGCACCCCCGAACTCGTCGAACAGCTCCTGCTCCAGGTCTACGGCGGCGAGACCGGCGAGGGCGTCCCCCGCGAGGTCCTTGTCCCCGAACTGCCCGCCACCGTCGAGAGCGACGTCGAGGACTGGCTCTCCGAACTGCGCGGCTCCCGGGTGGACCTGCGGGTGCCCCAGCGCGGGGACAAGCGCGCCCTGATGGAAACCGTGCAGCGCAACGCCTCCCAGGCCCTCGTCCTGCACAAGACCCGCCGCGGCGGGGACCTCACCACCCGCAGCCAGGCGCTGCAGGAACTGCAGGAGGCCCTCGGCCTCGACGAGGCCCCGCTGCGCATCGAGTGCTACGACGTCTCCCACACCCAGGAGACCAACGTCGTCGCCTCGATGGTCGTCTTCGAGGACGGCCTGCCCAAGAAGTCCGACTACCGCCGCTTCGCCGTCCGCGGCGACGAGGGCGGCGTCGACGACACCCGCGCCATGCGCGAGGTCCTCACCCGCCGCTTCCGCCGGCTGCGCAGCGACGAGGCCGACGACGCACGCATCACCGAGACCGACGACGGCGCCGAGATCGAGACCTCCGCCCCGGTCAGCGGGGAGGTCCTCGCCGGCATCGACCCCGACACCGGCCGCCCCCGCCGCTTCTCCTACGCCCCCAACCTCGTCGTCGTGGACGGCGGCCAGCCCCAGGTCGAGGCCGCCGCCCGAGCGCTCGCGGACGTCGGGATCGTCGACGTCGCGCTCTGCGGCCTGGCCAAGCGCCTGGAGGAGGTCTGGCTGCCGGGGGAGACGCACCCGATCGTGCTGCCCCGCACCAGTCCCGGGTTGTTCCTGCTGCAGCGGGTCCGTGACGAGGCGCACCGCTTCGCCATCACCTACCACCGCTCCAAGCGCAGCAAGGCGATGACGACCAGCGCCCTCGACGGCGTTCCCGGCCTCGGTCAGGCCCGCAAGACGGCGTTGCTGCGCCACTTCGGGTCGGTGAAGAAGCTCCGTGCCGCCTCCGCCGAGGAGGTCGCGGCCGTCCCCGGCATGGGACCGCGCACGGCGCAGGCCGTCGTCGAGGCGTTGCAGGGCGGCGGCACCCAGGCGGTCGACACCGCGGCGCAGCCCGCGGTCAACACGGCCACCGGGGAGCTCCTCGACTGACGGCCGGGACGGCCCCGCTGGAACGCAGGGTGATCGGACGACAACGACGAGTACCAGGCTCGTCGCGGGCGACACGCCCGGGATGACAGGATGGGCGAGTGCAGGACGCGGCGGACAGTACGAGCGACGCAGGGGACGGGGAACGGCAACGCCGTCCCGAACTCCTGATCATCACCGGCATGTCGGGGGCCGGGCGCTCGACCACCGGCAAGGCGCTGGAGGACCTCGGCTGGTACGTCGTCGACAACCTCCCGCCGCAGATGCTGGAACCGCTCGCGGAACTCGCCGCCCGGGCCGGGCTGACCATCCCGCGCCTCGCCGTCGTCGTCGACGTCCGCGGGCGCACGTTCTTCGCCGAGCTCACCGGCGCGCTGGCCGCCCTCGACACCCGGCACGTGTCCCCGCGGGTGCTGTTCCTCGACGCCACCGACGACGTCCTGGTGCGCCGCTTCGAATCCGTACGTCGTCCGCACCCCCTGCAGGGCGACGACCGCATCGTCGACGGCATCGCCCGCGAACGCGCCCTCACCGGCGAACTGCGCGCCCGGGCCGACGTCGTCGTGGACTCCAGCTCCTTCAACGTCCACCAGCTCGGCGCGCTGGTCGCCTCGCTCTTCGAGGCCGACCGCGCGGAGGACCTGCGGGTCACGGTCATGAGCTTCGGGTTCAAGTACGGGACCCCCGCCGACGCCGAGCACGTCGCCGACGTCCGGTTCATCCCGAACCCGCACTGGGAACCCGAACTGCGCCCGCTCACCGGCCAGGACGCCCCCGTCTCCGAGTTCGTCCTCGCCGCCGACGGGGCCGCGACGTTCCTCGACCGCTACGAGGCCGCGCTCGCGCCGGTCTTCGACGGTTACCGCCGGGAGAACAAGCGCTACGCGACGATCGCCTTCGGCTGCACCGGCGGCAAGCACCGTTCGGTCGCGATGACCGAGGAACTGGGCAAGCGGCTGCGCCGTGACGGGGTGCCGGTGCGCGTCCTGCACCGCGACCTGGGCCGGGAGTGAGCACGCTGCCCGAGCACTCGCACCCCTCGTCCACGAGCTTCCCGACCGGCATGATCCCCACCGTCGGGGCCGTGCCGGCGACGGGTTCCCCGCCCCTCACCCCGTCCGGGGTCGGCGCCTCCGGTGCGCCCGCCGTGGTCGCCCTCGGCGGCGGCCACGGGCTCTCGGCCTCGCTCTCGGCCCTGCGCCACCTCACCGACCGCCTCACCGCGGTCGTCACCGTGGCCGACGACGGCGGTTCCTCCGGGCGGTTGCGCCGGGAGCTCGGCGGCCTGCCGCCGGGTGACCTGCGGATGGCCCTGTCCGCCCTCTGCGACGACTCCGAGTGGGGCCGGACCTGGCGCGACGTGCTGCAGCACCGCTTCTCCAGCGAGGGGTCGCTGCACGGTCACGCCACCGGCAACCTGCTCATCTCGACGCTGTGGGAACTGCTCGGCGACGAGGTCGCCGGCCTGGACTGGGTGGGGCGCCTGCTCGGGGCCCGGGGCCGGGTGCTGCCGATGGCCGCGGTCCCGCTCGACATCGAGGCCGACGTCCTCGGTCTCGTCGAGGGCGCCCCGGAGGAGACCACTGCGGTGCGCGGACAGGTCGCGGTGGCCTCCACGACGGGTCGCGTCGCGAACGTCCGGCTCGTCCCCTCCGACCCACCGGTGCGGCCCGAGGTCGTCGAGGCCATCGGGTCGGCCGACTGGGTCGTGCTCGGGCCGGGGTCGTGGTTCACCAGCGTCCTGCCGCACCTCATGGTGCCGGGACTGCTCGCGGCGCTGACCAGCACCCGGGCCCGGACGTGCGTCACGCTGAACCTCGCCGTCCAGCCGGGGGAGACCGACGGCTTCAGCGCCGAGGCGTACCTCGAGGTCCTCGCGGCCCACGCCCCGGAGCTGGTGATCGACGCGGTCCTGGCGGACCCGGTGGCCGTCGGGGACGTGGACTCGCTGGTGCGGGTCGCGGAGGCCCTCGGTGCGGAGGTGTTGCTGCGCAGCGTGTCGATGGGCGACGGAACGCCCCGCCACGACGCGCTGCGGTTGGCCGCGGCCTACCGTGACGTCTTCTCCTCGCCCCGGTTCGCGGCGCGGTGAAGGGTGCGGTGGTAGTCGTGGGAACAGACGTGCGGACAGAGCGGCAACGAGGAGACTCACGCGTGGTGCGGGTGTCGGGGGAGGTCCAGTCATGGCGATGACGGCAGCGGTCAAGGACGAGCTGAGCCGGTTGCCGGTGACGACGACGGCGGCGCGCAAGGCCGAGGTGTCGGTGATGCTGCGCTTCGCGGGCGGGTTGCACATCGTGTCCGGTCGCATCGTCATCGAGGCCGAGCTCGACTCGGCCTCGATCGCGCGGCGCCTGCGACGTGACATCGCCGACGTGTTCGGGCACCCCAGCGACCTGCTGGTCGTCCAGGCGGGGGGGCTGCGCCGGGGGACCCGTTACGTGCTGCGCGTCGCGCGCGACGGGGAGTCGCTGGCCCGCCAGACGGGACTGCTCGACACCCGGGGTCGCCCGGTCCGCGGGCTGCCCTCGCACATCGTCTCCAGCTCCGCCCAGATCGCCGAGGCCGCCTGGCGCGGGGCGTTCCTGGCCCGCGGTTCGCTCACGGAACCCGGCCGCTCCGCCGCGCTCGAGGTGACCTGCCCCGGTCCGGAGGCGGCGTTGGCCCTCGTCGGTGCGGCCCGCCGCCTCGAACTGTCGGCGAAGGCCCGCGAGGTCCGCGGCGTCGACCGCGTCGTGCTGCGCGACGGCGACGCCATCAGCGCGCTGCTCACCCGACTCGGGGCCCACGACGCGATGATGACCTGGGAGGAGCGCCGGATGCGGCGCGAGGTCCGCGCCACCGCCAACCGCCTCGCGAACTTCGACGACGCCAACCTGCGCCGCTCCGCGCGGGCCGCGGTCGCCGCGGGCGCCCGGGTGGAACGTGCGCTGGAACTGCTCGGCGACGAGATCCCCGACCACCTGCTGCAGGCCGGTCGGCTGCGCCTGGAGCACAAGCAGGCCAGCCTCGAGGAGCTGGGTCAGCTCGCCGACCCGCCCATGACCAAGGACGCGATCGCCGGCCGGATCCGGCGGCTGCTCGGCATGGCGGACAAGAAGGCCATCGAACTCGGGATCCCGGGCACGGAGTCCGGGCTCACGGCGGACATGCTCGACGCCTGAGCGCGGACCCCCGTTCACGGGGAACGTGACGCAGGCCATAAGGTCGGGGCGACGCCGCGGGGCCGCGGCGCAACACCCTGCAGGACCAGACACAGGACCGGTACCGCAAGCACGAGACGCACCAGGCCCGCCCGGTCGAAGGTGCGTCAAGGAGGAGAGCGCATGACCACTCGCGTCGGCATCAACGGATTCGGTCGCATCGGCCGCAACTTCTTCCGCGCGGCACTCGCGCAGAACGCGGACTTCGAGATCGTCGCGGTCAACGACCTCACCGACGCGAAGGCCCTGGCCCACCTGCTCAAGCACGACTCGATCCTCGGCAAGCTCGCCGAGGACGTCCGGGTCGAGGGTGACTCCATCGTCGTCGGCTCGAAGACGATCAAGGTCCTCGCCGACCGCGACCCCGCCAACCTCGGCTGGGGCGCGCTGGGCGTCGACGTCGTCGTGGAGTCCACCGGGTTCTTCACCGACGGCGAGAAGGCCAAGGCGCACCTCACCGCCGGCGCCAAGAAGGTCGTCATCTCCGCCCCGGCGACCAACAACGACGTCACCCTGGTCATGGGGGTCAACGACTCCGACTACGACGGCTCGAAGCACTCGATCATCTCGAACGCGTCCTGCACCACGAACTGCCTGGCCCCGCTGGCGAAGGTCCTCGAGGACTCCTTCGGCATCGAACGCGGTCTGATGACCACGATCCACGCCTACACCGCGGACCAGAACCTGCAGGACGGTCCGCACAAGGACCTCCGTCGCGCCCGCGCCGCGGCCCTCAACATCGTGCCGACCTCGACCGGTGCCGCCAAGGCGATCGGCCTGGTCCTGCCGCAGCTCAAGGGCAAGCTCGACGGCTACGCGCTGCGCGTCCCGGTCCCGACCGGCTCGGCGACCGACCTCACCGTCACGCTGGCCCGCGAGGTCACCGTCGACGAGGTCAACGCCGCCTACCAGGCCGCGGCCGACGGTCCGCTCAAGGGCTACCTCGTGTACTCCGACGAGCCGCTGGTCTCCACCGACATCGTGACCGACCCCGCGTCGTGCATCTACGACTCGGGCCTCACCAAGGTCAACGGCAACCAGGTCAAGGTCGTCGGCTGGTACGACAACGAGTGGGGCTACTCCAACCGCCTCGTCGACCTCGTCAAGCTCGTCGGCTCCTCGCTCTGAGGTCCTGACACGTCGGCCCGGGCACTCGCGTCACGAGTGCCCGGGCCGTCGTCCGTCCGGACCCGGGCAGTCACGCGAAAGGAACACCCGTGAAGACGATCGACGACCTCGAGGCCCAGATCGGCGGCCTGGCCGGCAAGCGCGTCCTCGTGCGCAGCGACCTCAACGTCCCCCTCGACCGCTCCGGTGACGCTCCCGTCATCACCGACGACGGCCGCATCCGCGCCTCGGTGCCGACGCTGCGTCGCCTCCTCGACGCCGGTGCCCGCGTCGTGGTCACCGCGCACCTCGGCCGCCCCCAGGGCACCCCGGAGGCCAAGTACTCCCTGGCGCCCGTGCACGCCCGCCTCGCCGAGCTGCTCGAGGGTGTCTCCGTCGGCTTCTGCCCCGTCACCGTGGGGCCGGAGGCCAAGGCCGCGGTCGACGCGCTCGCCGACGGTGAGCTCGTCCTCCTCGAGAACATCCGCTTCAACGCGAGCGAGACCAGCAAGGACGACGGGGAGCGCGGCGCCTTCGCCGACGAGCTCGCCGCCCTCGCCGACGCCTTCGTCTCCGACGGCTTCGGTGCGGTGCACCGCAAGCACGCCAGCGTCTACGACGTCGCGCGCCGGTTGCCGCACGCCGCCGGTGGCCTCGTCGCCACCGAGGTCGAGGTGCTGAAGCGGCTGACGACCTCCCCGGAACGGCCCTACGCCGTCGTCCTGGGCGGCTCGAAGGTCTCCGACAAGCTCGGGGTCATCGACAACCTGCTCGGGTCGCTGCTGAGCGAGGGCGATCGCCTCCTCGTCGGCGGGGGGATGGTCTTCACCTTCCTCAAGGCCCAGGGGTACGAGGTCGGGACCTCGCTGCTCGAGGCCGACCAGCTCGACCGCGTCGCGCAGTACGTGCGGACCGCGAAGGACAAGGGCGTCGAGCTCGTCCTGCCCACCGACGTCGTCGCCGCGACCGCCTTCGCCGCGGACGCCGAGCACGACGTGGTCGCGGCGGACGCCATCCCCGCCGACCGCCTGGGCCTCGACATCGGTCCCGACTCCGGCGCCGCGTTCGCCGCCCGCCTCGCCGACGCGCGCACGGTGTTCTGGAACGGCCCGATGGGCGTCTTCGAGATGGAGCCCTACGCCCACGGCACCCGTGCCGTCGCGCAGGGCATCGTCGACTCCGGCGCCTTCAGCGTCGTCGGCGGCGGCGACTCCGCGGCCGCGGTGCGCAGCCTCGGCTTCGCCGACGAGCAGTTCGGGCACATCTCCACCGGTGGTGGAGCGAGCCTGGAGTACCTGGAGGGCAAGCACCTGCCCGGCCTCGACGTCCTCGACTGACCCGCCCGAACCGACGAGACGAAGGATCGACGATGACCCGCACCCCGCTGATCGCCGGGAACTGGAAGATGACCCTGGACCACCAGCAGGGCACCCTGCTGGTCCAGAAGCTGGACTGGACGCTGAAGGACGCCAAGCACGACTACTCGGCCGTCGAGGTCGCCGTGCTGCCCTCCCACACCAGCCTGCGCACGGTGCAGACGCTGATCGAAGGGGACAAGCTGTCCCTCAAGCTCGGCGCGCAGGACGTCTCCGAGCACGACTCCGGGGCGTACACCGGTGAGGTCTCGGGCGCGATGCTCGCCAAGCTCGGTGTCGCCTACGTGGCCGTCGGGCACTCCGAGCGTCGCCAGTACCACGGCGAGGACGACGCGGTCGTGCGGACGAAGACGGCGAAGGCGCTGGCCAACGGGCTGACCCCCATCGTCTGCGTCGGCGAGGCCCTGGAGATCCGCCAGGCCGCGCAGCACGTCGAGTTCACCGTCGGGCAGGTCACGCAGGCGCTCACCGGGCTCACCGCGGAGCAGGTCGCCGGTCTCGTGCTGGCCTACGAACCGGTCTGGGCGATCGGCACCGGCGAGGTCGCGACGCCCGAGGACGCCCAGGAGGTCTGCGCCGCGCTGCGCGCCGCCGTGGCCGAGCAGTTCGACCGGGCCACGGCGGACGCCGTGCGGGTCCTCTACGGCGGCAGCGTGAAGCCCGTGAGCATCGCGGCCATCATGAAGCAGCCCGACGTGGACGGTGCGCTGGTCGGCGGGGCCAGCACGGACGCCGCCGACTTCGCCGCGATCGTCCGCTTCCGCGACCACCCCGCGTGACGAATCTGCGGGAACACCGCCAGTGATGGCTTAGGCTGACCGGTGTGAGCGTGCTCCGCATCGTGCTGCAGGTCATCCTGGGGATCTCCAGCTTCCTCCTGACGCTGTTGATCCTCCTGCACAAGGGCAAGGGGGGTGGGCTGTCCGACATGTTCGGCGGCGGCGTGACGACGAGTCTCTCCGGGTCGAGCATGGCCGAGCGGAACCTCAACCGCTTCACGGTCGGTCTGGGACTGGTCTGGTTCGCCACGATCGTCACCCTCGGCCTCGTCGAGCGGTTCACCAACGAGTTCTGACCAGCCAGCACCGCAGCACGGCATCCACCGAGACTGAAGCAGGAAGAGGACCGACGTGGCAGGTGGCAACG
Organism: Kineococcus sp. GCM10028916; assembly: GCF_042674865.1. NCBI lineage: Bacteria > Bacillati > Actinomycetota > Actinomycetes > Kineosporiales > Kineosporiaceae > Kineococcus > Kineococcus sp. GCM10028916. Next base: position 278,898 of record NZ_JBHTFM010000001.1, read on the forward strand.
CCATCCGGGGCAGCAGGGTCGGCGCCGGCCCCATGGGCGAGGCGGAACGTGGGGACACCGCGCCCCGCATCCGCATCTCCTACTGGTGCGCCAACGGGCACGAGACGAAGCCCAGCTTCGCTGAGGAGTCCGGGGTCGAACCGCCCGAGACCTGGGACTGCCCGCGGTGCGGGTTCCCCGCCGGCACGGACCGGGCCAACCCGCCCGCTCCGTTGAAGAACGAGCCGTACAAGACGCACCTGGCCTACGTGAAGGAACGTCGCTCCGACGCGGACGGCGAGGCCATTCTCAACGAAGCGCTCGACTCCCTGCGGGCCCGCGGTCTCATCCGCTGACCTGTTCTGTTGAACGCGAGAAGGCCCCCTGCGGTTCCCGCAGGGGGCCTTCTCGCGTCTGCGGTGCTTCAGAGGTCGGAGGCCGCGGTCTCGTCGACGAGCCAGAGCGTCCGTTCGGTCCCGAAGACCCCCGCCGCGGGGGTCTCGGAGACGTCACCGGCCGCGACCCCCCGGGCCACGGCGGCCGCCTTCTCGGCCCCGGCCGCCACGAGCCAGACCTGGCGGGCGCGGGCGATGGCCCCGAAGGTGAACGACACCCGCAGCGGCGGCGGCTTCGGGGACTCCCGGACCCCGATGACGCTGGAGTCGTCGCGACCCAGCCCGGGGTGGTGCGGGAAGAGCGACGCGACGTGACCGTCGGGCCCCATGCCGAGGAGCAGGACGTCGAACGCGGGGACCTCGGCCCCGCCCCCGAAGGCCAGCAGCTCGGCCGCGTAGCGGGCCGCGGCCGCGTCGAGGTCGTCCCCGTCCGGACCGTCGGTGGCCGGCGGCAGGTGCACCGTGGCCGGGTCCAACGGCAACGCGTCGAGCAGTGCGTCGGCGGCCTGGGTCGCGTTGCGCTCCGGGTCACCGCTCGCGAGGAAGCGTTCGTCGCTCCACCACAGGTGGACGCGGGACCAGTCGACGCTGTCGCGCGCGGGGGAGGACCCCACCGCGGCGAGCGTCTTGCCCCCGATGGTGCCGCCCGTGAGCGACACGTGCGCGATCCCGCGTTCGGCCTGGGCGTCCGCGATGGCCGCGAGCAACCGGCCGGCCGTCGCGGCGGCCAACACGTCCGGCGTCGCGTGCCGGACGACGAGCGCCCGGGTCACGCGGTGGCCTTCTTCGCCGCGGCGCGCTTGCGCGGAGCCGGCCTCTTCGCCGCCGGGGTCGGGCTGACCGGCGCCGCGAGGGTGAGTTCCTCGTTCGGTTCCGGCTCCGGCGGAGCGCCCTTCATGCTGCGCGAGACCTTGGCCGACTGCTGCTCGGCGGCGGCCTGGCGCTTCGCGGCGGCCGCCGGGGTCGAGAGCTTCCCGGCGGTCTGCGCGTCGCGGACGGACATGACCTTCTTGTTGACCTGGGGCAGGCCGTCGGCCAGGACCTCGCCGTAGACGTCGTCCGGGTCGAGACGGCGCAGCTCCTCGGACAGGCAGTCCTTCACCAGTCGACGCGCCAGCGACAGCCGGCGGTCGGGCTGCCCGGGCTGGGTGAGGGTGGCGACGCTCTGCTCCGGCCGGATCAGTTCCACCGCACCGGACTTGCGCTCCAACCGGACGCTCTGCACCCCGGTCCCACGCTTGGTGCGGGCCCGCACGACCGGTGCCTTCAGCTTCGCCGCGAGCCACGCCGCGAGGAGTTCGGTGCTGGGGCTGTCCGGGGCACCGGCCACCGTGATCGAGGTGACCGGCTCGTAGGGCGGCTGGTCCAGCGCGGCCGCGAGCAGCGCACGCCAGTTGGTCAGCCGCGTCCACGCCAGGTCGGTGTCACCGGCCCGGTAGCTGGTGCGGCGGGAGTCCAGCGCCTTGGCCGGGTCCCTCGCCTCCGCCGAGTCGGTGATGCGGCGCTGCGCGATGGCCCCGATGGGGTCGGTGCGCAGGTCGTCGGGCGCGGTCCCGGGCCAGTACGCCACGATCGGCGCGTCGGGCAGCAGCAGGGAGACGATGGTCGTCTCCCCGTGCTCGACGAGCGGGCCGTAGGCGCGCAGCACGATGACCTCGCTCGCGCCGGCGTCGCCGCCGACGCGGATCTGGGCGTCGAGACGGGCCGCTCCGCGCTTGTTGCCGCGGGCCAGCACGAGCACCCGGCAGGGGTGCTCGCGGCTGGCCTCGTTGGCCGCCGAGATGGCGTCCTCGGCGTGGGCGTCGTCGGTGATGACGACGAGGGTCAGGACCCGGCCGAGCGCGACGGCCCCGCCGGAGTCCCGCAGGTCGACCATCGCCTTGTTGATGGCGCTGGTCGACGTGCTGGGCAGGTCGATGATCACATCAGCTCCTGGTGGGTCTGGCTCACGGGCGCCGCCACTGCCGGCCGGACCGTTCGAGCATGGCGTCGGCCGAGGCGGGACCCCAGTTGCCCGACGCGTAGGGCTCGGGCTTGCCGTTGCGGGCCCAGAACTGCGTGATCGGGTCGAGGACCTTCCACGACAGTTCGACCTCGGTGTGGCTGGGGAAGAGCGGCGGGTCACCCAGCAGCACGTCGAGGATGAGGCGTTCGTAGGCCTCGGGGCTGGACTCGGTGAAGGCGTGGCCGTACCCGAAGTCCATGGTCACGTCGCGCACCTCCATGGCCGTCCCGGGGACCTTCGACCCGAACCGCATGGTGATGCCCTCGTCGGGCTGCACCCGGATCACCAGGGCGTTCTGCCCGAGTTCCTCGGTGGCGGTCTTCTCGAAGGGCAGGTGCGGGGCGCGCTTGAAGACGACCGCGATCTCGGTCACCCGACGGCCGAGCCGCTTGCCGGCCCGCAGGTAGAACGGGACCCCCGCCCAGCGGCGGGTGTCGATCTCGAGCTCGATCGCCGCGAACGTCTCCGTCGTCGAGGTCGAGGGGATCCCGTCCTCGTCGAGGTAGCCCTTGACGAACTCCGAACCCTGCCAGCCCGAGGCGTACTGGCCTCGTGCCGTCGACTTCGCGATGTCCTTGGCCGGACGCACGGCGGAGAGGACCTTGGCCTTCTCCGCGCGCAGGTCGGCGGCGTCGAAGGAGACGGGCTCCTCCATCGCGGTCAGCGCCAGCAGCTGCAGGAGGTGGTTCTGGATGACGTCGCGGGCGGCGCCGATCCCGTCGTAGTACCCCGCGCGGCCACCGATGCCGATGTCCTCGGCCATGGTGATCTGCACGTGGTCGACGTGGTTGGCGTTCCAGAGCGGCTCGAACATCTGGTTGGCGAAACGCAGCGCCAGGATGTTCTGGACCGTCTCCTTGCCGAGGTAGTGGTCGATGCGGAACACCGAGTCCGGCGGGAACACGTTCTCGACGACGGCGTTCAGCTCGCGCGCCGACTTGAGGTCGTGCCCGAAGGGCTTCTCGATGACGACGCGTCGCCACTGGTCGCCGTGCTGGGCGCTCAACCCGCTGCGCGCCAACTGCTTGGCGACGACGGGGAAGAACCGCGGCGGGATCGACATGTAGAACGCGTGGTTCCCGCCGGTGCCGCGGACCCGGTCGAGGTCGGCGACGGTCGTGGCGAGCTGGTCGAACGCCTCGTCGTCGTCGAACTCACCGGGGACGAACCGGAAGCCCTCGGCGAGCTGGGCCCACACGGACTCCCGGAAGGGGGTCCGGGCGTGCTGGCGCACCGAGTCGTAGACGATCTTGCCGAAGTCCTGGTCGACCCAGTCGCGACGGGCGAAACCCGTCAGCGCGAAACCGGGGGGCAGCAGGCCCCGGTTCGCCAGGTCGTAGATCGCGGGCATGAGCTTCTTGCGCGCGAGGTCACCCGTCACGCCGAACATCACCATGCCGCACGGACCGGCGATCCGCGGGAGCCGACGGTCCCGCGGATCGCGCAGCGGGTTCTCCGCGTGCGTCACCCGCGTCGGACTCACTGGGCGTCGACCTGCGTCTTCACTCGCTCCAGCTCGTCGGTGACGGTGGTGAGCAGCTCGCCCCAGCTCTTCTCGAACTTGTCGAGACCGTCGGTCTCGAGGAACTCGACGACGTCGGTGTAGGAGACGCCGAGACGCTCGAGGTCGTCGAGGACGGCCTGGGACTCGCCGTAGGAACCGCGGATGGTGTCCCCGGTGACCTCGGCGTGGTCGATGGTCGCCTCGAGGGTCTTGCCCGGCATCGTGTTCACGGTGTTCGGGGCGACGAGCCCGGTGACGTAGAGGGTGTCGGGGAGGTCGGGGTTCTTGACCCCGGTCGAGGCCCACAGCGGACGCTGCGCGCGGGCGCCGGACTCCTTGAGGACCTGCCAGCGCGGGGTCGAGAAGACCTCCTCGTAGGCCTGGTAGGCCAGGCGCGCGTTGGCCAGACCGGCCTTGGACCGCAGGGCCTTGGCCTCGTCGGTCCCGATCTCCTCGAGACGCTTGTCGATCTCGGTGTCGACGCGGGAGACGAAGAAGGAGGCGACCGACTCGATCTTGGAGATGTCGTGGCCGTTCTGCTTGGCCTGCTCGAGACCGGTGAGGAACGCCTGCATGACGGCGCGGTAGCGGTCGAGGGAGAAGATCAGGGTCACGTTGACGCTGATGCCCTCGGAGATCGCGGTGGTGATCGCGGCGAGACCTTCGACGGTCGCGGGGATCTTGATGTAGAGGTTCTGGCGGTCGACGGCCTTCCACAGCTTGCGCGCGGAGGCCTCGGTGCCGGCGGTGTCGCGCGCCTGGCGCGGGTCGACCTCGAGGGAGACGCGGCCGTCGAGGCCGTCGGTGCGGTCGAAGACCGGCTTGAGCACGTCGCACGCCTTGCGGACGTCCTCGGTGGTGATCTGGAAGACGGCTTCCTCGGTGTCGGCGCCGGCGGCGACGAGCTCCTTCACCTGGTCGGTGTAGCGGTCGCCCTTGCTCAGCGCGCTCGCGAAGATCGTCGGGTTCGAGGTGACGCCCAGGACGCCGGCCTCGACGAGGCGGCCGAGTTCACCGCCGTCGGTCAGCTCGCGGGAGAGGTCGTCCAGCCAGACCGACACGCCGTGTTCGTGCAGGGTCTCGAGGTTGTTGCTCATGAGGTGCTCCGTTCCATCGTCCACTGGGTGGGTGGGCGCCGGGACGGCGCCCGCAGAACCCGGGGGCCGCGGATCGCGGCCCCCGGGAAGAGGTCACTGCAGACCGGCGAGGGATTCCTTGGCCGCGGTGACGACCGCGGTGTCGGTCATGCCGAACTCGCGGTAGAGGTCCTGGTAGTCCGCCGAGGCACCGAAGTGCTCGATGCCCACGACGCGGCCGGCGTCGCCGGTCAGGTCGTGCCAGCCCTGGGCGATGCCCGCCTCGACGGCCACGCGCGCCTTGACGCCGGGGATGAGGACGGTGTCGCGGTAGGACTGGTCCTGCGCGTCGAACCACTCGCGGCACGGCATCGACACCACGCGGGTGGGGATGCCCTCGGCCTCGAGCTTCTCGCGGGCGGCGACCGCGATCTGCACCTCGGACCCGGTACCGATGAGGATGACCTCGGGGTTCGCGGTGGAGGCGTCGACGAGGACGTAGGCGCCCTTGGCGACGCCGTCGGCCGCGCCCCAGCCCGGCTGCGAGCGGTCGAAGGTGGGCAGGTCCTGGCGGGAGAGCGCCAGACCGGCGGGCCGGTTCGTCGTCTCCAGGATCGTCTTCCACGCCCACGCGGTCTCGTTGGCGTCGCCGGGGCGCACCACGTCGAAGCCGGGGATGGCGCGCAGCGAGGCGAGGTGCTCGATCGGCTGGTGGGTCGGGCCGTCCTCGCCCAGGCCGATGGAGTCGTGGGTCCAGACGTAGGTCACCGGCAGCTGCATGATCGAGGCCATCCGCACCGCGGGGCGCATGTAGTCGCTGAAGACCAGGAAGGTGCCGCCGTAGGGGCGGGTCCCGCCGTGCAGCGCGATGCCGTTGAGGATCGACCCCATGGCGTGCTCGCGGATGCCGAAGTGCAGCACGCGGCCGTAGAGGTTCCCGTCCCAGGTCTTGGTGGTGCGGCTGGGGGGCAGGAAGGACGGCTCGCCCTTGAGGGAGGTCAGGTTGGACTCGGCGAGGTCGGCCGAACCGCCCCACAGCTCGGGCAGCGAGGAGGCGATGGCGTTGAGGACCTGGCCGGAGGCCTTGCGCGAGGCCATCGCCTTGCCGGGCTCGAAGACGGGCAGCGACTGCTCCCAGCCGGCGGGCAGGGTGCGGGTGCGCATGCGGTCGAACAGCTCCGCACGCTCACCGGCGTCCTTGCGCCACGCGTCGAAGGCGCTCTGCCAGGCCTCGTGGGCGCTCTTGCCGCGCTCGCGGACCGCACGGGCGAAGCCGATGACCTCGTCGGAGACCTCGAAGGTCTTCTCGGGGTCGAAGCCGAGGACCTCCTTGGTGGCCTTGACCTCGGCCTCGCCCAGCGCGGAGCCGTGCGACTTCCCGGTGTTCTGCAGGGTCGGCGCGGGGTAGGCGATGATCGTGCGCAGCACGATGATCGAGGGCTTGCCCGTCTCGGCCTTGGCGGCCTCGATCGCAGCGTGCAGGCCGGCGACGTCCTCGGTGTAGGGGCCTTCGCCGCCGTTGGTCCAGTCCATGGTCTGGACGTGCCAGCCGTAGGCCTCGTAGCGCTTGGCGGTGTCCTCGCCGAGCGCGATCGCGGTGTCGTCCTCGATGGAGATGTGGTTCTGGTCGTAGATGACGACCAGGTTGCCCAGCTCCTGGACCCCGGCGATGGCGGAGGCCTCGGAGGTCACGCCCTCCTCGATGTCCCCGTCGGAGCACAGCACGTAGACGTGGTGGTCGAAGGGGCTGGTGCCGGGGGCGGCCTCGGGGTCGAACAGACCGCGCTCGCGGCGGGCGGCCATGGCCATCCCGACGGCGGAGGACAGACCCTGGCCCAGCGGGCCGGTGGTCATCTCGACGCCGGCGGTGTGTCCGTGCTCGGGGTGGCCGGGGGTCTTGGAACCCCACTTGCGCAGCGCCTTCAGGTCGTCGAGCTCCAGGCCGTAGCCGGAGAGGTAGAGCTGGTTGTACAGCGTCAGGCTCGAGTGCCCGCAGGACAGCACGAACCGGTCGCGCCCGACCCAGTCCGGGTCGGCGGGGTCGTGCCGGAGGACCTTCTGGAACAGCAGGGTGGCCACCGGGGCGAGGCTCATGGCCGTACCCGGGTGACCGTTGCCGGCGCGCTGCACCGCGTCCATCGCCAGGACGCGGGCGGTGTCCACCGTCCTCTGGTCCAAGTCGCTCCACTCGAAGCTGGGCTGGCTCACGTGTCTCCTCCCGTGCGAACCAGCTGACCGACCAGCGCCGGGATGGCGGTGGAGGACCGGCCGTGGTCCGCTCTGTGTCTCCGTCGTCCGTCGCCACCGCGTGCGGTGCGACGTCCCGAGGCGTTCGTCTGTGTGCGGCTCCTCCGTCCCGACACGACGGGCGCGGCGGGAGGATCACCGAGAGCGAGCCTACTCGCACGGGACTCTGGCGCAGCTCGTGAGGGTGGCGCACCGGGAGTGCTCAGGGGCCTCGCGCGACGCCCCGTCGCCGACACGGGAGGTGGCACCGCGTACGACACTGCGTAGCAGCGGCGTAAGCTCGTGCTCGCCCGTTGTCGCCTCGCCCTGAGGACACTGTGACCGTCGCCGACCCGCGTCTGACCGACGCCCCCGCGCACTCCCGGACCAGCTTGCTGGGCCGGCGCCGCAAGGGGCGTCCTCCGCGTTACCCCCGGGTGGCCGCCTACGTGGCGCTCACCAAGCCGCGCATCGTCGAGCTGCTGCTCATCACGACCATCCCGGTCATGCTCTTCGCCGCGGGTGGCCTGCCGTCCGGCTGGCTCATCCTGACGACGTTCGTCGGGGGGGCGTTGTCCGCGGGCTGCGCGAACACGCTCAACTGCTACTTCGACCGCGACATCGACGCGTTGATGAAGCGCACCGAGAACCGACCGCTGGTGACGGGTCTGATCTCGCCGAACCAGGCGCTCGTCTTCGCCACGGTCCTGGGGCTCGCCTCGACGGCGATCTTCGTCGCCTTCGTCAACGTCCTCTCCGCGGCGCTGGCGCTGCTCGCGATCCTGCTCTACGTCGTGGGCTACACGCTGCTGCTGAAGCGCCGGACCTCCCAGAACATCGTCTGGGGCGGGGTCGCGGGGTGCATGCAGGTGCTCATCGGCTGGACCGCGGTGCGCGACTCCCTGGACTGGGCGCCGTTCGTGCTGTTCGGGGTGATCTTCCTCTGGACCCCGCCGCACTACTGGCCGCTCTCGGTGCGCTACCGCGAGGACTACGCCAACGCCGGTGTCCCGATGCTCCCCGTCGTCGCGAAACCCACGACGGTCTCGCGCCAGATCGTGCTCTACACGATCGCGATGGTGCTCTGCTCGTTGCTGCTGGTGCCGCTCGGGAACGCCGGTGTCGTCTACGGGGTGGCCGCGCTCGTGCTGGGCGTCGGGTTCCTCGTGCAGACGATCGGGTTGCACCGCAGGGCGACCCGCTTCGAGCGGGAGACCGGGGGGCGTGACGCCGGAACCCTGGAGCAGCTGAAGCAGATCTCCCCGATGGGGGTCTTCCACGGTTCGATCACCTACCTGACGCTGCTGTCGACCGCCGTCGCGGTCGACCCGTTCGTGAGCGTCGGCTGGCCGTTCTGACCGTCTGACGAACGAACGACGAGAGCCGCCGTGGACGAGGTGTCCACGGCGGCTCTTCCCGTTCCCGCGCCGTGGCTGCGGTGGGTCGGGCGGTGGGACCGTTGCCTCCCCGAGGACGCCTGGTGACGTCGGGGAGGCAACGATCCCACCGGGCGGGCGGGGACCCGTGTCACTCCCAGCGGAACCAGCGCGCGCAGGCCAGGCCCGCGACGAGGCCCCACGCGGCGAGGACGAGCAGCGGGACGACGGCGACCGTGCCGGTGGCGAGAGCCTGCCGGACGGCGGTCCCCAGGGCCCCCGAGGGCAGTACCCCGGCGAACGCGCCGAGCGGGGACGGCAGCACCAGTCCGCCCCCCGCGAGCAGCAGCACCCAGACGAAGTTGGCGACGGCGAGGGTGCCTTCGGCGCGGACCGTCCCGGCCAGCAGCAGGCCCAGCGACGTGAACGCCGCGACGCCGAGCAGCGCGGCCGGGACGGCCGCGGCCAGGGCGGCGGCGTCGGGGGACCAGCCGAGGAACAGCGCGATGACGCCGAGCACGACGACCTGGACCACCACGACGGCCAGCACCGAGAGGACCTTCCCCACGAGCAGGCCCGAGCGCGCCAGCGGACTGGCCGCCAGCAGGCGAAGCACGCCGTTGCGCCGGTCGAACCCCGTCCCGATGGCCTGTCCGGTGAAGGCGGTGGAGACCACCGCGAGGGCCACGACACCGCCCAGGGCCAGCGCCGGGCGGTCGCCGGAACCGAGGTCGAGGGAGGTGACGCGGGTGACCCCGACGAGCACCAGGGCGGGGAGGAGGAGGGTCAGCAGCAGCTGCTCGCCGTTGCGCAACGAGACCTTGGTCTCGAACGCGGCCTGGCGCAGCACCCGGCGGGCCAGCGGCGCCGCGGTCCCGGCGGGCGTGAAGTCGAGGGTCGTTCCACCGGACGTCATCGCAGGGTCCTCCCGGTCAGGTCGAGGAAGACGTCCTCGAGCGTCCGGCGCACCGGTCCAACCCCCTCGGCGAGGACGTCGTGGGTGGCGCACCAGTTGGTCACGGTCGCCACGACCCGCGGGTCGACGTCGATGCCGCTGACCAGGTACCGGCCGGTGTCGACCTCGGAGACGTCCGCGCCGACCGGCAGCGCGCGGGCCAGGGACCCGGTGGGCAGCCCCGGCCGCGACCGGAAGGCCAGCGAGGCGGGACCGCGGGTGAGCTCGTCGGGGGAGCCGGTGGCGACGGCCCGGCCGTGGTCGACCACGACGACGGAGTCGGCGAGGCGTTCGGCCTCCTCCATGAGGTGGGTGGTGAGCACGACCGCCACCCCCGCGGCCCGCACCTCGCGCACGACGTCCCAGACGGCGAGCCGCGCCTGCGGGTCGAGGCCGGCGCTGGGCTCGTCGAGGAAGACCAGTTCGGGCCGGCCCACGAGCGCGCAGGCCGTCGCGAGCCGCTGGCGCTGCCCGCCGGAGAGCCGGCGCACCCGGGTCCTCGCGAAGGAGGTGAGCCCGAGCCGTTCGGCGAGGGCGTCGACGTCGAGGGGGTCGGTGTGCAGCCCGGCGAGGTGGCGCAGCGCCTCCAGGGCACCGACGCCGCTGGGCAACCCGCCGTCCTGCAGCATCACCCCGACCCGCGGCCGCAGGGTGGCCGCGTCCGCGACCGGGTCCAGTCCGAGGACGCGGACGGTGCCGGAGTCGGCGCGCTGGAGCCCCTCGCAGATGCCGACCGTCGTCGTCTTGCCCGCCCCGTTCGGGCCGAGCAGGGCCGTCACGCGACCGCGTTCGGCGCGGAAGGACAGGCCGTCGAGCACGGCGGGGCCGCCGGGGTAGGTCTTGCGCAGGTCGCTCACCTCGACGGCCGCGTCCTTGCGGAAGTCGCCCAGGGTCAGGGGTGAGGGGGAGCCGATCGCCACGAGGGTTGAGTCTACGAGCCCGGGTAGTAGCCGCCCGACCACGTGGGCCAGGTCACCCGGTGGGGTGGTTGGGCGAGCGGCAGCCAATTAGGTAACATGGGTGTTGTGCAAATGGTGAGGCCGACCTTAGTTGGTGAGGACGCACGGACCCGTACCCGGGTGCGGGCGACCGTCGCCGAGTTCGGTCCCGTCACCGCCGCCCGCATCGCCGAACTGCTGGGCCTCACGGTCGCCGCCGTCCGGCGCCACCTCGACCCGATGGTGGCCGAAGGGGTGCTTGAGACCCGGGAACCGCGTGCGGACGCCCGCCGCGGCCGGGGCCGGCCCGCCAAGGACTACGTGGTCGGCTCGGCCGGGCACGACGCCCTGCCGGCCGGCTACGACGACCTCGCGCTCTCGGCCCTGGCCTACCTCGCCGAGGTCCAGGGGCCGCAGGCCGTCGAGGACTTCGCGAACCGGCGCTTCGCCGCGCTGGAGCACTCCCTCGCCGGCCTGGAGGGGACGGTGCCCGAACGGGTGCAGGCCCTCGTCGAGGCGCTGGCCGCCCAGGGCTACTCGGCCAGTTCGCGCCCGGCGGCACGGGGAACAGCGGCCGAGGGGCTCCAGTTGTGCCAGGGGCACTGCCCGGTGCAACGGGTGGCCGAGTCCTTCCCGCAGCTGTGCGAGGCCGAGCGGCGCACGTTCGAGCGGATCCTCGGCACCCGTGTCCAGCGGTTGGCCACGCTCGCGCACGGCGACCACGTCTGCACCTCGTTCGTACCGCTCGAGGCGCTGACCCAGAACCAGCACGACCCGCAAGACGACACCGTGGCCACCGCCACGGGGGACCAGACGGAAGGACGACGCTCGTGACCGACACCGTGTCCGACACCCAGACCACCGCGGGCCCGCCCGAACTCGAGGGCATGGGCAAGTACGCCTACGGCTGGGCGGACTCCGACGTCGCCGGCTCGACCGCCCGCCGCGGGCTCTCCGAGGACGTCGTGCGCAACATCTCCTCGCTTAAGAACGAGCCCGAGTGGATGCTCGCCCTGCGCCTCAAGGCCCTGCGCCTCTTCGGCCGCAAGCCGATGCCGAACTGGGGTTCCGACCTCAGCGGCATCGACTTCGACAACATCAAGTACTTCGTCCGCTCGACGGAGAAGCAGGCCACCAGCTGGGACGAGCTCCCCGAGGACATCAAGGCGACCTACGACCGCCTGGGCATCCCCGAGGCCGAGAAGCAGCGCCTCATCGCCGGCGTCGCCGCGCAGTACGAGTCCGAGGTCGTCTACCACCAGATCCGCGAGGACCTGGAGGAGAAGGGTGTCATCTTCGTCGACACCGACACGGGCCTGCGCGAGCACGAGGAACTCTTCCGCGAGTACTTCGGCACCGTCATCCCGGTGGGCGACAACAAGTTCGCGTCGCTGAACACCGCGGTGTGGTCCGGCGGCTCGTTCATCTACGTGCCCAAGGGCGTCCACGTCGACATCCCGCTGCAGGCCTACTTCCGGATCAACACCGAGAACATGGGTCAGTTCGAGCGCACGCTGATCATCGCCGACGAGGACTCCTACGTGCACTACGTGGAGGGCTGCACGGCGCCGATCTACCAGAGCGACTCGCTGCACTCCGCGGTCGTCGAGATCATCGTGAAGAAGAACGCCCGCGTGCGGTACACGACGATCCAGAACTGGTCGAACAACGTCTACAACCTGGTCACCAAGCGCGCCACGGCCGCCGAGGGCGCGACCATGGAGTGGGTCGACGGGAACATCGGGTCCAAGGTCACGATGAAGTACCCCGCGATCTACCTCATGGGCGAGCACGCCAAGGGCGAGACGCTGTCCATCGCCATGGCCGGTGAGGGTCAGCACCAGGACGCCGGCGCCAAGATGGTCCACGCGGCTCCCTACACCGCGAGCTCGATCATCTCGAAGTCGATCGCCCGCGGCGGTGGCCGCACGTCCTACCGAGGGCTCATCCAGGTCCTCGAGGGCGCGCACCACTCGGCCTCCACGGTGCGCTGCGACGCGCTGCTGGTCGACACCATCTCCCGCTCGGACACCTACCCCTACAACGACATCCGCGAGGACGACGTCGTCATGGGTCACGAGGCCACGGTCTCCAAGGTCTCCGACGAACAGCTCTTCTACCTCATGAGCCGCGGCATGGCCGAGGACGAGGCCATGGCGATGATCGTGCGCGGGTTCATCGAACCCGTCGCGCGGGAACTGCCCATGGAGTACGCGCTGGAACTCAACCGCCTCATCGAACTGCAGATGGAAGGGGCCGTCGGCTGATGACCCTGCTCAACGAAGCCCTCGACGAGAGTCGCGCCGCTCAGAAGGGCGACACCACCGGGGCCCACAGCCACGGTGGCGGGACCGTCCCCGAGGCGTCCCGCGCCGAGCGCAGGACCTCCTTCGACGTGGCCGACTTCGTCGTGCCCACGGGTCGCGAGGAGGAGTGGAAGTTCTCGCCGCTGCGCGAGTTCGGCCCGCTCTTCGAGGCCGCGGACGCGGTCGCCGGGAACGCCGCGAGCGTCGAGGTCTCCGGCCCCGCCGTCGTCGAGCACCGCACCGGGACCCTCGCCGAGGTCGGCGCGGGGTCGGCGTTCGTGCCCGGTGACCGCGCCGCGGCCGCCGGCTGGAGCTCCACCGAGGTCGCGCACCTGGTGAAGGTGCCGGCCGAGGCCGAACTCGACGAACCCGTCCTCGTCACCATCCGCGGGGAGGCCGGCCGCACCACCGCCGGTCACGTCGTGGTCGAGACGGGGCACCACGCCAAGGCGCTCGTCGTGCTCTCGCACCTGGGCGGAGGCGCGCACCGCGGCAACGTCGAGGTCCGCGCGGGCGACGCCTCCGAGGTCACGGTCGTGTCGTTGCAGGAGTGGGACGCCGACGCGGTCCACATCGGCCAGCACGACGTGCGGGCCGGTCGCGACGCCCGCGTCCGCCACATCAGCGTCTCGCTGGGCGGCAAGGCCGTCCGGATCTCGGTGAACCTCAGCTACGCGGCCCCCGGCGGCGACGCCACCGCGCTCGGCGTCTACTTCGCCGGAGCCGGTCAGCACACCGAGCACCGCCAGTTCGTCGACCACGAGGCCGTCAACTGCAAGAGCTACGTCGAGTACAAGGGCGCGCTGCAGGGCCAGGGCGCGCACGCCGTCTGGATCGGTGACGTCCTCATCCGCGCCGCGGCCGAGGGCACCGAGACCTACGAGCTGAACCGCAACCTCGTCCTGACCGAGGGCGCGCGCGCCGACTCCGTGCCGAACCTCGAGATCGAGACCGGGCAGATCGTCGGCGCCGGCCACGCGTCCGCGACGGGTCGCTTCGACGACGAGCAGCTGTTCTACCTGCAGTCGCGCGGCATCACCGAGGACGAGGCCCGTCGACTGGTGGTCCGCGGTTTCTTCGCGAGCATCGTCGACAAGATCGGGATCCCGGACGTCTCGTCGCGTCTCATGACCACCATCGAACGCCAGCTCGCCGAGCGAGAAACCGTTGAGGAGAACTGAATGTCCACCCTGGAGATCCGCGACCTGCACGTGACGGTCGACGAAGCCGACGGCTCCGTGAAGGAGATCCTGCGCGGGGTCGACCTCACCATCAACTCCGGTGAGGTTCACGCCGTGATGGGGCCCAACGGTTCCGGCAAGTCGACGCTGGCCTACTCGATCGCGGGCCACCCCAAGTACACCGTCACCGGCGGCAGCGTCACGCTCGACGGCGAGGACGTCCTCGCGATGACCGTCGACGAGCGCGCCCGCGCCGGGATGTTCCTCGCGATGCAGTACCCCGTCGAGGTCCCCGGGGTCACCGTGTCGAACTTCCTGCGGACCGCGAAGACCGCGATCGACGGTGAGGCGCCCAAGCTGCGCACGTGGGTCAAGGACGTCAAGCAGGCGATGGACGACCTGAAGATGGACCCCACCTTCGCCGAGCGCAACGTCAACGAGCACTTCTCCGGCGGCGAGAAGAAGCGCCACGAGATCCTCCAGATGGAGCTGCTCAAGCCGAAGATCGCAATCCTCGACGAGACCGACTCCGGCCTCGACGTCGACGCGCTGAAGATCGTCTCCGAGGGCGTGAACCGCTCGCTCTCGACCGTGAACCCGGGCGTCCTGCTCATCACGCACTACACGCGGATCCTGCGCTACATCAAGCCGCAGTTCGTGCACGTGTTCGTCAACGGCCGGGTGGCCGAACAGGGCGGTCCGGAACTGGCCGACGCCCTCGAGGAATCCGGTTACGACCGCTTCCTCACCCACGCCTGAGGAGGCCCTGGTGAGCGAGACAGAAACTCCGGCCACGCCGGCGACGACCACCACGTCGGCCAGCGGGCCGACGCCGGCGGCCATCGCCGACATCGAGGAAGCCCTCAAGGACGTCATGGACCCCGAACTGGGGATCAATGTCGTCGACCTGGGCCTCATCTACGGGCTGACGGTCTCCGACGACAACGTCGCGACCATCGACATGACGTTGACCAGCGCGGCCTGCCCGCTGACCGACGTCATCGAGGACCAGACGCAGCAGGCCCTCGTCGACGTGGTGGCCGACCACCGCATCAACTGGGTGTGGATGCCGCCGTGGGGTCCCGAGAAGATCACCGACGACGGCAAGGACCAGTTGCGGGCGCTCGGCTTCAACGTCTGAGCCGACCCCTCCACGCAGAAGGCCCCCGGACCACAGGTCCGGGGGCCTTCTGCGTGAGCTGGGCGGGCGTCAGAACCGGAAGGTCGAGACGAGGCTCTGCAGGTCGCTCGCGACCCGGGAGACGTCCTGGCTGGTCGTCGCCGTGTGCCCGGCGGAGTTGGCGGACTCCACGGCGCCCTGGGCGATCCCGGACATGGTGGCGGAGATCTCGCCGGCGCCGGCGGAGACCTCGGTGACGTTGCGGACCATCTCCGACGTCGTGGCGGACTGCTCCTCGACGGCTGCCGCGATGGTCGACTGCAGCGCGTCGATGCGGGCGATGACCTCGGAGATCTCCGCGATCGCGGCCCCGGCGGCGGTCGCGTCGGCCTGCGTCGAACCGACCTTGGCGACGATCTCCTCGGTCGCCCGGGCCGTCTGCTGCGCGAGTTCCTTGACCTCCTCGGCGACCACGGCGAACCCCTTGCCCATCTCCCCGGCGCGGGCCGCCTCGATGGTGGCGTTCAGGGCCAACAGGTTCGTCTGCCCGGCGATGGAGGTGATGAGCTTGACGACCTCGCCGATCTCGCGGCTGGAGACCGCGAGACGGGTGAGGGTCTCGTCCGCGGCCTGGGCGGCGACGACGGCGGTGCCGGCGACCTGGCTGGCGTCGGCGGTGGAGGCGGAGATCTCGCGGATCGCGGCCGTCATCTCCTCGCCGGCGGCGGCGACGGTCCCGATGTTCGCGGAGATCTGCTCGGTGGCCGCGGAGACGACCTGGCTCTGGTGCGAGCTCTCCTCGGCGCCGGCGGACATCTGGGTGGCGACGGTGGTGAGCTCCTCGGCGGAGGCGGCCAACGTGGAGGAGTTCGCGACGATCTGGGCCATGACCGAGCCGAGACGCTCGGTGGAGGCGTCGAGGGCCTGAGCCATGACGCCGATCTCGTCCTTGCTGGTGAGGCCGACGCGCTCGTCGAGGTGCCCCTCGGCGAGGCCCCGCACGACCGCGACGACCCGGTGCAGGGGACGGGCGATGCTGCGGGCGATCACGGTGGCCATGACCAGCGAGGCCACGGCGGCGACGGCGATGGTCGCGACCATCAGGACGGCGGCACGGGCGTAGGCCGCGGCCCCCGCTTCCCGGGAGGCCTTCGCCGCGGCGAGCTCGCGGTCGTCCATCTCCCGCAGCTGCTGCTCCAGGGAGGCCTCCAGGGGCTTCACCGTCGCGTCGAACCGACCGCTGAAGGCGCTGGAGTCGAACGACTGGGCGATCTCCTCCAGACCCTTGCGCGCCGTGAGGTACTGGGCGAGGGCCGTCTCGAAGGCGTCGAGCTGCGCCGGGGTCTGCACCGGGTCGGTGGCCAGGTAGGCCTTCCAGTCGGCGTCCAGGGCGGCGTCGGCGGCTCGCAGGTCGCCGGCCGCCGCCGTGGTGTGCGTGTCGTCGGAGGCGATGACGAGGTCGTCGAGGCTCTTCAGGCTCTGCACGAAGTCGGTCTGGACCTGCTGCAGGGTGCTGACCGAGACCACGCTGTTGGAGTACATGTCCTCGAGCCGGTGCTGGGCCGAGCGCAGGCCGAGGAACCCGACGGCCCCGACGGTGACGATCAGGACCACCACGACGGAGAAGCCGGCGAACAGCTTCGAGGCGACCCTCAGGTCCCGCAGACGCGACATGCCACAACTCTCCGCTCATGGGTCCCGCCGGAGGAGTCCGCAGGCTCTCCACCACCTGTCGGCAGTCGTCACCCTCGGTCCTGAGCCCCACAACACCGTGATCACCCGGTCGGCCCAACGGTGACCGGCCCTCGTGGGGTCAGTCGAGCCCCCGGGCGGCCAGCGCCTCACCCAACGCCTCGGCGTGCGCGACCGTGCGGACCAGCGTCGGCACGAGCAGCGCCCGCGGGTCGCCACCGAGTCCGCGGGCGGCCGCGGCCTCGCGCGACTCCGCGAGCAGGCGACCGACGACGGGGATGCTGGTGATCGTCAGGGTCAGCCCGAGCGCCAGCCGGTCGGGGTCCACCCCGAGGCGGCGCAGCGGCGTGGCGGCCCGCACGACGGTGTCCAGCACCGCCGGGACGGGCGTCGTGGCGGTCACGACCGTCGCCGCCCACAGGCACGCGAGCAGACCGGCGACGGTGGCGACCGCGCGCAGCGGCCCTGCGCTCCACAGCTGCACCAGCGCCAGCGCGAGGAGCAGCACCCACACCCGGCGCACCTGCACGAGCAGCAGCCGCACCCGCAGCCCGCCACCGCGGGCGAGGACGACGACCAGCACACCGAGACCGACCGGGACCGCGGCGGCGACCACGTCCGGGACCACCAGCCGCACCACCCCGACCACCGTGCCCAGGACGAGCAGGGCGGCCAGCTTGACCCCCGGAGCGGTCCGGTGCAGCCAGGAGTCACCCGGTTCCACCACCCCCAGCAGCGGCGGCACCCCGAGCAGGCCGCGCCTCACCCGGCGGCCCGGCGGTAGGCGGCGACGACCTCGGCGGGACCCCCGTCGCCCCGCACCCGGCCGTCCTCGATCCACAGCACCCGGTCGGCGCGTCCGGCGAGGTCCAGGTCGTGGGTGGCGACGACGACCTGGGCGACGGGGGCCGGCGGGTTCCGCAGGACGTCGCCGACCCGGCGGGCGGTGCGCAGGTCCAGCAGGGTCGTCGGCTCGTCGCAGAGCAGCACCCGCGGACCGGTCGCCAGCACGGAGGTCAGCGCCAGCAGCTGTCGCTGCCCGCTGGAGGCCTCCCGCACCGACCGGTCGGCCAGGGCGCCCAGCCCCGCGGCGGCCAGCAGCTCCCGGGCCCGGGCGTCGTGGTGACGGCGGGGGACCTCCGTGCGGCGCAACGACAGGGCCACGTCCTCCACCGCCGTCGGCATGACGAGCTGCGCGTCGGGGTCGGTGAAGACGAAACCGACCCGCCGCCGCAACGCCTTCAGCTCGCGTTCGGGGTCGAGCCCGTCGACGGTGATCCGACCGGCGTTCGCCAGGACGAGACCGTCCAGCAGCCGCAGCAGCGTGGACTTCCCGGAACCGTTGGGCCCGATCAGCGCCGTCATCGGGCTGCTCGCCGGGTCGATCTCGAGATCGAGGTGGTGCAGCACGGTCCGTTCACCGGCCTCCACACGCACCCCCGCCAGGCGGATCACGGGACGTGCGACCTCAGCGGGCGCTCAGGCGGGGGAAGGCGCGGTGCACCGGGGCCGCGACGAGCACCGCGAGGACGACCTTGACGAGGTCGGCGGGCACGTAGCCGAGGCAGAGCGCAGCGGCCTTCCCCCAGGTCAGGCCGCCGCCCCAGGCCATCCCGGGGATGCCGAAGGCGTAGACGACGAGCAGCCCGCCCACCACCGTCCCGGCGACCAGCCCGAGGACGGTGCGCCCGCGACGCACCCCCGCGCGGGTGATCAGCCCGGTGACGAAGGCGGCGAAGGGGTAGGAGAGCAGGAACCCGGCGCTCGCCCCCGCGAACACGCCGAGCCCGGCGCCCCCGTTGGCGAAGACCGGGACACCGGCCGCCCCGACCACGAGGTACAGCGCCGCGGCCGCCGCCCCGCGCCACGGGCCGAGCAGCGCACCGCAGAGCATGATCCCCAACGTCTGCAGCGTGATCGGGATGGCCAGCAGCCCGATCGGGATGCCCGGGGTGAGGGCCAGCGCGCACACCAGGGCGGCGAAGACGGCGACGAGGGCCAGGTCCCGGGAGGGTTCGACGGGACGGCGCAGACCGGCGTCGGGGGCGGTCGCCGGGCGCCGGCGGGTGGGCGAGGTCACGGGCCGAAACCTAGCGGACGGTGCACCGGTACCGAGGGCCGTAGAATCGTCGTCGACCCCCGTCGTTCGAAACCCTTGAGAGCTGCCCTCGTGATCGTCGCGTCCGACATCGAACTGCGTGCAGGGGCCCGTCTCCTCATGGAGGGCGTGAACTTCCGTGTCGCCGCCGGCGACCGCATCGGACTGGTGGGCCGCAACGGCGCCGGGAAGACGACCCTGACCAAGGTCCTCGCCGGGGAGGGGCAGCCCGCCTCGGGCACCGTGACCCGCTCCGGGGAGATCGGGTACCTGCCCCAGGACCCGCGCGCCGGCGATCCCGAGATGCTGGCCCGCGACCGCATCCTGGCCGCCCGCGGCCTCGACGACGTCATCGCCAAGCTGCGCAAGGCCGAGGTCGACATGGCCAGCGAGGACGACAAGGTCCGCGACAAGGCCATGGACCGCTACACCAAGCTTGACGCCCGCTTCGTGGCCCTCGGCGGCTACACCGCCGAGAGCGAGGCCGCCCGGATCTGCGCGAACCTCAACCTGCCCGAGCGCATCCTCGAGCAGCAGCTGAAGACGCTCTCCGGGGGTCAGCGCCGCCGCGTCGAGCTCGCGCGCATCCTGTTCTCCGCCAGCGAGACGCTGCTGCTGGACGAACCGACCAACCACCTCGACGCCGACTCCATCGCCTGGCTGCGCGACCACCTCAAGAACTACGCCGGTGGGCTCATCGTCATCAGCCACGACGTCGAACTGCTCGAGGTCGTCGTCAACCGGGTGTTCCACCTCGACGCCAACCGCGCCACCATCGACCTCTACAACGTCGGCTGGAAGAACTACCTCAAGCAGCGCGAGACCGACGAGAAGCGCCGCATCCGCGAACGCGCCAACGCCGAGAAGAAGGCCGGGACGCTGCTGCTGCAGGCCGCCAAGATGGGGGCCAAGGCGACCAAGGCCGTGGCGGCGCAGAACATGGCCAAGCGCGCCGAGCGGCTGCTGGGCAGCCTCGAGGAGGTCCGCGTCCAGGACAAGGTCGCCAAGCTGCGCTTCCCCAAGCCCGCCCCCTGCGGCAAGACCCCGCTGATGGCGGAAGGGCTGTCGAAGTCCTACGGCTCGCTGGAGATCTTCATGGGCGTCGACCTGGCCATCGACCGCGGCTCGCGCGTCGTCATCCTGGGGCTCAACGGCGCCGGGAAGACGACGCTGCTGCGGATGCTCGGCGGGGTCGAGCAGCCCGACACCGGCGAGATCATCGGCGGCCACGGCGTCAAGATCGGGTACTACGCCCAGGAGCACGAGACGCTCGACGTCAACCGCTCCGTGCTGGAGAACATGCGCTCCGCCTCCCCGGACCTCGACGACACCCGGGTCCGCACCGTCCTCGGCTCCTTCCTCTTCTCCGGCGACGACGTCGACAAGCCGGCGGGCGTGCTCTCCGGCGGGGAGAAGACCCGCCTGGCCCTGGCCACCCTCGTCGTCTCCAGTGCCAACGTGCTGCTGCTGGACGAACCGACGAACAACCTCGACCCCGCCTCGCGCGCCGAGATCCTCGACGCGCTCAAGCACTACGAGGGTGCTGTCGTGCTCGTCACCCACGACGAGGGCGCCGTCGAGGCGCTCGGCCCCGAGCGGGTGGTGCTGCTGCCCGACGGGGTGGAGGACCTGTGGAACGCGGGCTACCAGGAGCTCGTCTCGCTGGCCTGAGTCCTGGGGCCCTCAGCTGGGCCCTCAGCCCCGACCGCAGTCGCGGAGGACCGTGGCGAGGGTCTGCTGCGCCGTGCACGCCGCGTCGGGGGTGCGCTCGTCGACGCCCGTGAGCGGGTCCCGGTCCGGCCGCCAGGAACGCATCTCGGCCTCCCGGACCCGTGCGCCACGTCACCCTTCGTCACGTGCCGGCGCAGCGTCTCCTCGAAGGCGACCTCGTCGCGGTAGCAGCGACTCGTCCCGGCGTGCTCGGCGACCAGGTCGCGGGTTCCCGAGGTTCCGCACCTCCCCGTCCGCGTCACCACGCCGGTCCGACGGGTCGACCTTCCCACGATGAAACGTTTGTGCAGGTCGGAGCAGGGGTCCGAAGATCACGGAAGGAGCAGTGATCTCCCCGTTCGAGTGGCCGGAACCGCCGGTGGTGGTGACCATGGAGGGGGTCCTGGGGTCTGCGACGACGTTGAGGAGAGGTCGGGATGACCGAAACGATCAAGCGGGGAACCCGGTTGAGCGGTTCCGAACGGGAGCAGCTCGCCGGCGAGCTGTCGAAGGGTTACGCCGAGGGGAAGAGCATCCGCGCACTCGCCGAGGAGACAGGTCGTTCCTACGGTTTCGTGCACCGGTTGCTCAGCGAGAACGAGGTGACCCTGCGCAGTCGTGGCGGGGCCACACGCGGCAAGACCCGGCAGGGCTGAGAGGCCACTGCCGAGCGGGGGGCCGGCCGTTCACAGCGAGCGGTCGGTTCCCCCGTCCACGGTGAGCGACGCCCCCGTGATGTAGGACGCCGCGGGGGAGAGCAGGAACACCGCGGCGCGCGCGAACTCGTCGGGGAGTCCGGCCCGACGCAGCGGGATGTCCTCCAGCACGTCGGGGGCCAGTTCGGTGGAGTCCTCGAACTCCAGCGGAGAGCTGGCGTCGACGTGCCCGGCGAGCAGGTTGTTGATCCGCACCCCCCGCGGGCCGAGTTCGTCGGCCAGGGCCTTGGCGGCCATCGCCAGGCCCGGACGCAGCCCGTTCGCCACGCCGGCGTCCATGACGGGCGTGCGGACGGTGCTGGAGAGCAGCAGCACCATCGAGGCGCCTTCCCCGGTCGCGGCCTTGCCGACCGAGCGGGCCAGGCGCAGCGGGCCGAGCAGGCTCGACTCGAACGCCTCGCGCCACGCCCCGTCGGAGGCCTCCAGGACGGTGGAGGTGGGCGGAGCCCCGCAGGAGATGACCGCGCCGTCCAGGCGCCCGAACCGGGCGTGGGCCGCGGCGACGAGACGGGTCTCGGTGCCGGGGTCGGAGATGTCGCCCGGGACGGGCAGCAGACGGGACGGATCGCCGATGCTGGGCATCACCGTGCGCAGCTCGTCCTCGTCTCCCGCGTGCAGCACGAGGAGTGCACCTTCGTCGGCGAGCACCCTGGCGCAGGAGAGCCCGAGCCCGGTGGACGCACCGGAGACGATGTACACGCGGTCACTCAGGCCCAGGTCCATGGGTCCATTGTTGCGCAGAGTGGCCGTTGGTACACACAGCATGATCGTTTGCCCCCGAACGGGCGAACCTCGGTGGGGTCCGCCGACACCCGGGATCTTCTAGAACCGCTGGTCAGCGGCGTCCAGCTCGGCATCCTCGGCCTGCTCGTCCACCCCGGACCGCACCGCGCGTCGGGCGCCCCGGCGTGGCGCGGGAGCCGCCTCGACCGCCTCGACGGTCTTCTCGACCCGCTCACCCTCCGTGGTCTCCATGCTCGCCTCGGTGTCGCCGGTCTCGCCGGCCCGCAGGTCCAGCTCCCGCCGGCCTGCGACGACCCAGACGACCAGCGCCGTCAGGGCGAACCCGAACCACTGCACCGTGTAGGCCAGGTGCGGCCCCTCGTCGACGTCGGGACGCAGCGCCGGAGCGGGGGCGGTGGCCGCGGACGGGTCCTCGGAGGCGAGCACGGCGTACCCGTCGAGCAGTCTCAGCCCCGGCACGGCCGCCGCGACCTGCGCACGTCCGATGGAGCCGACCTGGCCGGCCGGGACGGTCCCGCGCTTGGCCTCCTCCCACTGGCGCAGGCGCGCCACGACGGTGACCTCGCCCTGCGCCGGGGCGGGCAGCGTGTCCGGACGGTCGGTGTCGTCGCCGGCCGCCAGCCAGCCGCGGTCCACGACCAGGGCGGTGCCGTCGCCGAGCACCAGCGGCACGAGCACCTCGTAGCCGGCCGTGTCGTCGCGCGGCCGGTTGCGCACCAGCAGGGTGTCGGCCACGTCGTAGGTGCCGGTGACCCGCACCGGCGTCCACACGTCGGCCCGGGCCAGCTCGGAGCCGACGGGCAGCACCCGGGTGACGTCGACGGGTCGCGCGTCGTAGTTCTGGACCAGGGGCGCGTTCGCGGCCAGACGCTCCTCACGGCGGTGCCACTGCCAGCGACCCAGGAGGAGGCAGACGAACGCGATCAGGACGGCGACCGCCAGTCCACGCAGCCACCGTGGTTCACGCAGCAGTCGCAGAACGCTCACGCCCGCAACTGTGCCACTTCGAGAACCTCGCGCAGGAAGCCCCTCGCCCCGAGGAACTCCGACAGGTGGTCGCGGTGCTCGGCACAGGCCAGCCACGTCTTGCGGCGTTCCGGGGTGTGCAGGCTCGGGTTGTTCCACCGCAGACCGAAGTCGGCGTGGTGGGTGCACCCCCGAGCGCTGCAGACGGGGTCCGACGGCGGCTCGTGCATCGAGACCACGGTCGGAGGGGAGTAGCGCGGCGAGGCATCGCCATGAGTCGTACCGGGCTGTGCACCAGGTTCCACGTCAGCAGTCTCGCACCGAGCGACGTCCCGTCCAACCCTGCGTGAACGTCGGACGTCAGCGGACGTCGTCCCGGGGGGAGCGCACGGACGTGATCGTGGCCTCGATCGCCGGGAGCTGCTCCGGGGGCCGCGGGGCCGGCGCGGTGATGTCGAAGGAGTCCGGGGCGGGCCCACGGGACTCCCGGCCGGCGTTCGCGAGCACCACGGCGATGTAGGGCAGCACGAGCGCGCCACCGACGAAGGCCCAGCGGATGGGGTGGTCGATGAACGCGAAGCACAGGAAGCAGAGCGTGCGGATGATCATCGAGATGACGTACTTGCGGTACCGCACCCCCATGTCGTCGGTCTGGGACGTCGGGGCGGCGGTGATCTGGTAGCTCGGTTCCTGCTCCTGCACACGTTCACGCTATGCCTGCCCGACGACCCCCACCCGCCCAGTTCACAGCCGGATGCGTTATTTTCGCCCATCGTGTCGCAGCTCACTGCCCCCACCGGCGAACGAACTCCCCGCAGCGTCCTCGTGACCGGCGGGAACCGTGGCATCGGCCTCGCCGTCGCCCAGGCCTTCGCGGCCGCCGGGGACCAGGTGGCGATCACGTACCGCTCCGGGGAGCCGCCCGCAGGGTTGTTCGGGGTCCGCGCCGACGTGACCGATCCCGCCTCCCTCGACGCGGCCTTCGCCGCCGTGGAGGCCGAGCAGGGCGCCGTCGAGGTCCTCGTGGCCAACGCCGGCACCACCCGCGACCAGCTCCTGATGCGCATGAGCGACGAGGAGTTCGACTCCGTCCTCGACGCCAACCTCGCCGGGGCCTGGCGGGTGGCGCGCCGTGCGGTGCGTGGGATGGTGCGGGCCAAGAAGGGACGCCTCATCTTCATGTCCAGCGTCGTGGGCCTCTACGGCTCCCCGGGCCAGACCAACTACGCGGCGTCCAAGTCCGGCCTGATCGGCCTGGCCCGCTCCATCGCCCGCGAGCTGGGCAGCCGCGGCATCACGGCCAACGTCATCGCGCCCGGGTTCATCGACACCGACATGACCCGTGCCCTGCCCGAGGCGACCGCCACCCAGTACAAGGGCAGCATCCCCGCCGGCCGCTTCGGCGACGTCGCCGAGATAGCGCAGGCCGCGCTGTTCCTCGCCGACGCCGGCTACGTCAACGGGGCCGTGCTGCCCGTCGACGGCGGCCTCGGGATGGGGCACTGAGGTGGCGGACCCGAAACCCTCCGGGGGCCGGCGCCTGGCCCTCTACGGCGTCGTGATGATCGTGGTCATCCTCGGGCTGGCCGGGCTCTCCACCTGGGCGCTCAACCGCGGCTGAGCGCCGCGTCCCCGGAACCGCTCCGTCCGGCCTGGTCGAGCAGGTCGGCCTCCTCGACGTCGTCGCGGGTGATGCCCAGCAGCGGCAGGACGGCGTCGAGGTAGGGGACGTTGAGGGCCGCGTCGGCCTGCTCACGCACGACGGGTTTGGCGTTGAAGGCGATCCCCAGCCCGGCTGCGGCGAGCATGTCGAGGTCGTTCGCGCCGTCGCCGACGGCGACGGTGCGGTGCAGCGGGAGTCCCTCCGCGGCCGCGAAGTCGCGCAGGGCCACGGCCTTCGCCGCGCGGTCGACGACGGGTCCCGTGACCCGCCCGGTGAGCGTGCCGTGCACCACCTGCAACCGGTTCGCCCGCACGTGCGCGATCCCGAGTTCCGCGGCGAGGGGGCCGACGACCTCCAGGAACCCCCCCGACACCAGGGCCAGGGTGAAACCCAACCGGTGCAGCGTCCGGCAGAGGGTCCGCGCCCCCGGGGTGAGGACGACGGCCGCACGGACGGCGTCGATGACCGAGACGTCGAGACCCTCGAGACAGGCCACGCGTTCGCGCAACGAGGCGGCGAAGTCGATCTCCCCGCGCATGGCGCGTTCGGTGACGGCCGCCACCTCGGCCTCGCGCCCGGCGTGCGCGGCCAGGAGTTCGATGACCTCCTGCTGGATGAGGGTCGAGTCGACGTCCATGACGACGAGGCG
The DNA here is from genome assembly GCF_042674865.1 of Kineococcus sp. GCM10028916. Taxonomy (NCBI): domain Bacteria; kingdom Bacillati; phylum Actinomycetota; class Actinomycetes; order Kineosporiales; family Kineosporiaceae; genus Kineococcus; species Kineococcus sp. GCM10028916. Next base: position 304,197 of record NZ_JBHTFM010000001.1, read on the forward strand.
TCGACCCATCCGGGCCAGACCGGCGGGGGAGACGGCCGCGTCGAGGCCGTGCCGGCCGGCCTCCACGGAGAGCGTGCGGCGCAGGGCGAGGAGTTCCTCGGGGCCGCCGTGGGTGGAGACGTCGAGTTCGACGCTGGTCACCGGGTGGACCGACATCCGCCGGATCCGGTCGACGTTGGCCCCGGCCTCGGCCAGCACCGTGGTGATGCGCGCGATCGCGGCAGGCACCAACGGCGCTCCCAGCAGCGTCACGTGCAACCGTCGCGGCCGGGCCGTGACGAGCACCTCTTCCGGTGCGGCGCAGGTCACCTCGAGCCCCTGCAGGCCGGCGACGGTTCCGGGGGAGACGGCGAAGGCCACCGCCCCGGGAACCGGGTCGGTGACCAGCGCCGACAACGTCAGGATCCCGCCGACGACGACCTGCTCCACGTCCAGCACGTGGGCCGCCGTCCCGGCGAGGGCGGCGAACAACGCCGACGTCACCCCGGGCCGGTCGGGTCCGGTGACGGTCACCAGCACCGTGGTCGGGGAGACGTTGTCAGGCACGCCCGGAACCCTACCGGGCGTGCCCTGCGGTGACGGTCAGGCGTTCTTGCTGTCGCGCCAGGCGATGAGGTCGGCGAGGAAACCCATGTCGTAGTCGGGTCCACCGGTCCCGAAGGTGAACAGCCGGCCGCCGGCGGCGTGCAGCGCCTCCGCCGCCTCGACCCCGTCCTTGGGCTCGACCCCGACGGAGCGCTCGATCTCGAGGGGGTCCCGGCCGATCTCGGCGCAGCGTTCGTCGAGGATCCCGCTCTTGCGGGTGAACGTCTCGACGTCGCCGAAGGAGTGCCAGATGTCGGCGTGCTTCGCGACGATGCGCAGCGTCTTCTGCTCCCCGCCGCCGCCGATGAGGACGGGAACCTTGCGGGTGGGCGCCGGGTTCAGCTTCGCCAGCCGGCTCTCGATGCGGGGCATGTCATCACGGAGCTTGTTCAGCCGTCCGCCGGCGGTGCCGAACTCGTAGCCGTACTCGTCGTAGTCCTTCTCGAACCACCCGGACCCGATGCCCAGGATCAGGCGGCCCGATCCCGTGTCGTGGGCGGAGACGTGATCGACGGTGCGGGCCATGTCGGCGAGCAGTTCGGGGTTGCGGTAGGAGTTGCAGGACACCAGCGCACCGATCTCGATGCGCGACGTCGCCTCCGCCCACGCGGCCAGCATCGTCCAGGCCTCGAAGTGCAGGCCCTCGGGCTCGCCGTAGAGCGGGTAGAAGTGGTCCCAGTTGAAGGCGATGTCGGCGCCCATCTCCTCCGCCCGCGCCGCGGCGGCGCGGATCGCGGGGTACTGCGCGTGCTGGGGCTGGATCTGGATGCCGATGCGCACCGGGCGCGGATCTGCGGTCATGTCTCGACCCTAGATCCCGCCCGGCGCTGCCACCAGGTCCGGGATCAGCTCGGGATCGTCTGGCCCTTGCCGACGACCGTGATGCCCGAGTCGGTCACGTGGAAACCCCGGGCCCGGTCCTCGTCGGGATCGACGCCGATCCGCGCGTCCTCGGGGATCGTGACGAACTTGTCGACGATGGCCCGCTGCACGACGGCGTGACGCCCGACCTGGACCCCGTCCATCAGGACGGACTCGCTGACGTGGGCCCAGGAGTCGAGGCGCACGTTGGGCGAGACCACCGACTTCTCCACCAGCGCACCGGAGACGACGGTGCCCTGGGAGATGATGGAGTTCACCGCGTGGCCGTAGGTGCCCTGCCAGCCGTGCACGAACTTCGCCGGCGGGTAGTAGTCCTGCGCGGTGATGATGGGCCACTCGTAGTTGTAGAGGTTGAACACCGGCAGCACCGAGATGAGGTCCATCTGGGCCTCGAAGTAGGAGTCGAGCGTCCCCACGTCGCGCCAGTACGCGCGGTCGCGGTCGGTGGCCCCGGGGACCTCGTTGTCCTTGAAGTCGTAGACCGAGGCCTGCCCGCGCGAGACGAAGTCGGGGACGATGTCGCCGCCCATGTCGTGCTTGGAGCCCTCGTCCTCGGAGTCGCGGGTCACCGCGTCCACGAGCGCGTCGGCCGTGAAGACGTAGTTGCCCATCGAGGCCAGGACCTCGTGCGGGGAGTCCTCCAGACCCTGCGGGTCCTTCGGCTTCTCCAGGAACTCGGCGATCTTGTTCGAACCCGGTTCGGTCTGGATGACCCCGAACTGGTCGGCGAGGGAGATGGGCTGGCGGATGGCCGCCACGGTGCACGGCGAGCCGGAGGCGATGTGGGCCTCCACCATCTGGGAGAAGTCCATCCGGTAGACGTGGTCGGCACCGACCACGACGACGATGTCGGGACGCTCGTCGGAGATGAGGTTCATGGACTGGTAGATGGCGTCCGCCGACCCCAGGTACCACCGCTTGCCGACCCGCTGCTGCGCGGGCACGGAGGCGATGTAGGACCCGAAGAGGTTCGACATCCGCCACGACTGGGAGATGTGCCGGTCCAGGGAGTGGGACTTGTACTGCGTCAGGACGACGATCTTGCGGTACCCGGCGTTCACCAGGTTGGAGAGGGCGAAGTCGATGAGCCGGTACGTCCCCCCGAACGGGACGGCGGGTTTGGCCCGGTCGGCGGTGAGCGGCATGAGCCGCTTCCCCTCCCCGCCGGCGAGGACGATCGCGAGGACGTTCGGTGTGGCCACGAGGGGCACGATAGGCCCCGCTACGGTGGCGTGCCCACCATGTACGGGAAGGAAGTTCGATGCGTGTCGACCTGCTGACGAAGGAGTACCCGCCGGAGATCTACGGCGGAGCGGGAGTTCACGTCGAGGAACTGGTGAAAGCACTGCGTTCCGTGCCCGACGGACCCGAGGTCGCCGTCCGCTGCTTCGGCGCGCCCCGCACCGAGCCCGGCGCGACCGCCTACCCCGAACCGGCGACGCTGGAGGGGGCCAACGCGGCCCTGCGGACCCTCGGCGTCGACCTCGCGATGGCCCAGGACGTCGCCGGCGCCGACGTCGTGCACTCCCACACCTGGTACGCCAACATGGCCGGCCACCTGGCCTCCCTGCTGCACGGCGTCCCGCACGTCGTCTCCGCCCACAGCCTGGAACCGCTGCGGCCGTGGAAGGCCGAGCAGCTGGGCGGCGGCTACCGCGTGTCCAGCTGGGCCGAGAAGACCGCCTTCGAGGCCGCCGCGGCCGTCATCGCCGTCAGCGCCGGCATGCGCGCCGACATCCTGCGCAGCTACCCGGCCCTGGACCCCGCCCGCGTCCACGTCGTCCACAACGGCATCGACGCCTCCGAGTGGGTCCCCGTCGAGGGCCGTGACCTGGTGCGGGCCAACGGGGTCGATCCCGACCGCCCCAGCGTGGTCTTCGTCGGGCGCATCACCCGTCAGAAGGGGCTGCCGCACCTGCTGCGGGCCTGCGCCCAGCTCCCGCCGGAGGTGCAGCTCGTCCTGTGCGCCGGGGCTCCCGACACCCCCGAGATCGCCGCCGAGGTGGCCGGGCTCGTCGCCGAACTGCAGAAGACCCGCGAGGGCGTCGTCTGGCTCGACCGCCACCTGAGCCGTCCCGAACTCCTCGAGCACCTCTCGCAGGCGACGGTGTTCGTCTGCCCCTCCGTCTACGAGCCCCTGGGCATCGTCAACCTCGAGGCGATGGCCTGCGGCGCAGCCGTCGTCGGCACCGCCACCGGCGGCATCCCCGAGGTCGTCGAGGACGGCGTGACCGGCTGGCTGGTCCCCATCGAGCAGGTCACCGACGGCACCGGCGCCCCCGTCGACCCCGAGAAGTTCGTCGCCGACCTCGCCGCGACCCTCACCGACGCCGTCTCCGACCCCGAGCGGGCCCGTACCCGCGGTGCCGCCGGCCGGGCCCGCGCGGTCGAGCACTTCTCCTGGGACGCCATCGCGGCCCGGACCCTGGAGGTCTACCGCTCGGTCCGCTGAGCCGCCCCGGTGCGCGGCGTCACAGGCCGAGGGCCCACCCCGCCGCGTCACCGGGACCGCGGACCGCCATCACCCCCTGCCACAGCACGAGGACCTCCAGCCAGCGCGCTTCCTCGGGGCTCAGGGGCCGGACCGCTTCGTAGCCCGCGCGCAAGGCCGTCCGCACCGGCGGCGACGTGGGACCCCAGTCGGTGAACCGGGTGGCCAGGTAGACGCTGGCTTTGGCGAGGTCGCCCACCCGGTGGTCCACCCGCACCTCGTCGAAGTCGAGCACGCCGACGACCTCGGAGTCCCGGGTGAGCAGGTTCGCGGCCCGGAAGTCGTCGTGCACGTACTGCGGTCGCTCGCTCAGCGGGGGAGCCGTGGCGAGGAGGGTGGCCAGGCGCGTCGAGGCCGCCGGGACGAAGCCCGGGTCCGCGGAGCGCAGCCAGGCCTCGACGCGCTCGTGCAGCGGGGTCGCGGCGCCGTCGGTGGGCGGCGGGAAGGCGGCGTGCACCCTGGCCAGCCACGACCCGGCGGAGCGGACCGCGGCGAGGTCGTCCACGTCCAGCCAGTCGCCGGTGAGCTCGGGGAGGACGGCGACCGAGAGCTCGCCCAGCGGGCCCGGCAGCACCACCCGGTCGTCCCCGTCGCGGGTCGCGAGCGGCGCCGCGACCGGGATCCCCTGGCGGGCGAGGTCGCGCAGCAGCCGGGTGGAGGTGTCCAACCGCGCGAAGCGTCCGGTGTCGCAGGACCACTTCACGACCAGGTCACCCCGGTCGGAGGTGGCCCAGGCGATGACGTTCCGGTCGCTGATCACCAACCGCGGGCACGCGTGGACGGTGGTGCCCCAGGTCCCCGCGAGGGCGGCGCTCAGCCAGTCCGCCGCCGCGTCGACGCCGTCGAACCCGAAGCGTTCGTGCAGCGCGGGTCCCGGATCGCACGGCTCCCACAGCATGGACAACCCCGTCGGCAGCACGACCCGGACCGTAGTGCGTCCCCAGTCGCCGGCCGCGGTGCCACGCACGAGGCATGACCGGCACCGGTCGGGAGTCGCGCATCGCGCTGGTGCCGGACCGCGACGTCAGCCTCGTCCTCCGACGGGTGGGGTGACCCGCGAACTCCTGCGGGCGGTGCTCAACCGCTGCGTGCCGAGGTCCTGAGTTCCCGGGCGCGGGACGCGAGGTCCGCCGCCGCGGGTCGCCACCGCGGGTGGGTGAAGGTGAAACCCGCGTCCAGCAACCGGCCCGGGACCACCCGCCGGCTCTTCAGCAGCAGTTCCGCGTCGGTGCCGAGCACGAACGCGCCGAGCCGGGCCATCGACGCGGTGGCCGGGACCGCGACGCGGGAACCCCACGCCGCGCGCAGGTCCCGCATCAGCTCCCGCTGCGGCACGGGCTGCGGGGCGCAGAGGTTCACCGGCCCGTCGAGGTCGTCGCGCGCGAGCAGGAACTCCACGGCCCGCACCACGTCGTCGCCGTGGATCCACGAGACGTACTGGTGACCACCGGCGACGCCCCGCCCACCCCGAGGCGGGCCATCCCCGAGAGGTAGTCGAAGACCCCGCCGCGGTCGGGGGTCATGACCATCGCGGCCCGCAACGCGACCTGGCGGGTGCGCGGGGTGGGGGAGTCGGCCTGGGCCTGTTCCCAGCGGCGGGCGATGTGCACGCTGTACTCCCAGTAGAGCGGGACGTCGGGTTCCTCACCACCGATGATCCCGTTCGCCTCGTCGTGCGCGAGGTCGTCGGGCCGGGACCGCGCGTCGGCGTAGATGGTGGCCGTGCTCATCTGCAACCAGACCCGCGGGGGTTCCCGGGTTCCCGCGATCGCCGCACCGACGACCCGGGTCGAGTCCATCCGGGAGTTCATCATCTCGCGCAGGTTCGCGTCGGTGTAGCGGCAGCTGACGGTGCGCCCCGCGAGGTTCACGACGGCGTCGGCCCCCTCGAACTCACGCGACCAGGGGCCGAGGGTCCGTCCGTCCCAGAGCACGTGCCGCACCCCGGGTTCCAGGACCTCCGGGCGTCGGCTGAGCACCACCACCTCGGCATCGCGGGCGAGCAACGCGCGGCGCAGCAGCGCGCCGACCTGGCCGGTGCCGCCCGGGAGAACGATCTTCACCCCGACGAACCTAGCCGCCGCACCACCTCGGGGCCGAGCGGGGCGCCGAGGCGCCGCAGGGCCAGGAACCCGGCGCCGCCCAAGGGGTCCAGCGCGGGTGGCGCCAGGTGCACGGGGGTGGCGCCGGGGACGTCGAGCGCGGCGTCGAGACGCGTCGAGAACGCGGGGTCGAGAGCGAGGGAGCCGGCGAGGCTCACCGGGACGGGGGTGTCGCGCAGGAGGGGCGCGAGCAGGAGCACACCGTCGGCGGTGACGTCGGCCAGCCTCCGCAGGGCGCGATCCGCCAGGGGTGACGTGTCGGCGAGTTTGGTGACAACGGGGGCGAAGCTCCCGAACGCGCGTTTGACGTCGTTGTGGGCGACGTCGTCCTGCTGCCGGAGCGCCAGGCGCAGGGCGTCGACGTCCGCGGCGCCCCAGTGCTCCAGGACCCGCGCGACGAGTTCTCCGTCCGCCGGTTCCGCCCTCCCGGCGAGGACCTGGTGCACGACGTCGAAGGCGACGTGGCGGGCGGCACCGGCGTAGTGCTGGAACTGCCCGCTCTCGACCTCGACGCCGTTCTCGTCGATCGCCAGGACCATCGAACCGGTACCGGCGACCACGACGATCCCGGCCTGGTCGAGCAACGCCCCGCGGTGCGCCACGACGGCGTCGTTGACGAACGTCCGGGGGCAGTCGAGGAGGTCCAGCGGGTAGAACGACGCGGCCCACGCCCCGTCGCGACCGACCCCCTGGTTGGACCCGGGCCGGCCGATCCCCGCCACCCCGGCGGTGAGCCCCCGCGCCGCGGCCGGATCGAGTCCCCCCGACGTCAGCGCGGCGGAGACCGCATCGGTGAGGTTCCGGGCCGCGTCGTCGTCGTGGTGCGCCGCACCCGCCGCGCCGGTGGCGGAGGACAGCAGCGTTCCGTCGAGGGCGTAGCAGCCGACCCGGGTCGCGGTTCCCCCGGCGTCGACGGCCACGACGAACGGCGGGGTGGAGGACGGCGTCGTCACGATCGGGAACCCTAGCGAGCCGGGTCAGGAGGACGGGTCCTCGGACGAGGTCGAGCGGAGTCCGGCCACGACGTCGTCCACCCCCGCGACGACGTCCCGGCCACCGCCGGACCCTCGGTCCTGCGCCCGGGCGGTGCGGGTGCGAGCATCGCCGCGTGACGTCACGCCTCCGGAACCCCTCCCGCGTGCTGGCCACCGAGCCGGTCCTGCCGGCCCACCGCCACACCCAGGCCGAGATCACCGACACCCTGGCCCCGCTGCTGTCCCGCCCCGGCCGGCACCGGGAACTGATGCGGCGCCTGCACGGCGCCGCGGGCGTCGACTTCCGGCACCTGGCGCTGCCGCTGTCGGACTACCCCGAGCTGGTCACCCGGCCCGACGCCTTCGACGCCACCAACGCCGCCTTCGCCCAGATCGCCCTCGACCTCGCCGAACGCGCCGTCAAGGGAGCCCTCGCCGCCGCGGGCCTGCAGCCGGAGGACGTCGACGTCCTGCTCTTCACCACCGTCACCGGCGTCGCCGCGCCCTCCGTCGACGCCCTGCTCGTCGAGCGCGTCGGCCTGCGCCCCGACGTCGTGCGCTGGCCCGGGTTCGGGCTCGGCTGCGCCGGGGGAGCGGCCGGGCTGGCCCGCCTCGACGACCACCTGGCCGGCCACCCCGACGCCGTCGGCCTGCTCGTCAGCGTCGAACTGTGCTCCCTCACCCTGCAGCCGGACGACCCCTCCACGGCGAACCTCGTCGCCAGCGGGTTGTTCGGCGACGGAGCCACCGCCGTCGTCCTCGCCGGTGCCGAGCGCGCGGGGGGACGTCCCGGCTGGGACGTGCTGGAGCACACCTCCCGGTTGCTGCCGGGCAGCGCCGACGCCCTCGGCTGGCAGATCGGCTCGAAGGGGTTCCGGATCGTCCTCTCCGCCGGGCTCCCGCAGGTCCTGCGCGCCCACGTCGGCGACGACGTCCGCGCCTTCCTCCACCCCCACGGCGGGGTCGCCGGCGTCGACGAGTGGGTGGTGCACCCCGGTGGGCCGAAGGTCCTCGACGCCGTCGTGGCGGCCCTGGACCTGCCGCCCGACGCCCTCGACGCGAGCCGGGCGGCGTTGCGCGCCAGCGGGAACCTCTCCAGCTCCGCGGTGCTGCACGTCCTCGCCGACACCGAGCGCACCCCCGGGCGACGGGCCCTCGTCCTGGGCGTCGGACCCGGCGTCAGCACCGAGACCCTGCTGCTGGAGGCCCGGTGAGCACCTGGCTCTTCGCCGCCCTCGTCCTGGCGACGGGGTTCGAGCGCATCGCGGAACTCGTCGTGTCCACCCGCCACGCCCGGTGGTCCTTCGCGCGGGGCGGCGTGGAGTCCGGTCGCGGCCACTTCCCGCCCATGGTGGTCCTGCACACCGGGCTGCTGCTGGCCTGCCTGGTCGAGGTCCTCGCCGCCGACCGGCCCTTCGTCCCCGCCCTCGGCTGGCCGATGCTCGTCCTCGTCCTGGCCGCGCAGGGCCTGCGCTGGTGGTGCATCACGGCGCTGGGGCCGCAGTGGAACACCCGGGTCATCGTCGTCCCCGGTCTCACCCTGGTCGCCCGGGGTCCCTACCGGTGGCTGCGCCACCCCAACTACGTCGTCGTCGTGCTGGAGGGGTTCGCTCTGCCGCTGGTGCACACGGCGTGGGTCACGGCGCTCGCCTTCACCGTCCTCAACGCGGTGCTGCTGCTGGGGTTCCGGCTGCCGGCCGAGAACCGCGCGCTCGCGGCCCTGTCACGGCCGTCGACGCCACCGCAGCGATCAGGCACAGCGCCCCGCTGACCAGGAACGCGCCGCGGTAGTCGCCGGTCTCGTCGCGCACCACACCCGCGACGAACGCCATGACCGCCGCGCCGAGCTGGTGGGAGGCGAAGACCCAGCCGAAGACGACCGGACCTGCGTCGCCGAAGTGCTTGCGCGCCAACGCGATCGTCGGCGGCACGGTGGCGATCCAGTCCAGCCCGTAGAACACCACGAACACCCACGTCGCCGGTTGCACCCCCGGGGAGAGCACGCTCGGCAGCAGCAGCAGCGACACCCCGCGCAGCGCGTAGTAGGCCAGCAGCAGGAACCGGGGGTCGACCCGGTCGGTCAGCCAGCCCGACGCGATCGTCCCCGCCACGTCGAAGAGCCCGACGAGGGCCAGCAGCGACGCGGCCGTCGTCGCCGGCATCCCGTGGTCGTGGGCGGCGGAGACGAAGTGCGTCCCGATGAGTCCGTTCGTCGACGCGCCGCAGATCGCGAAACCCAGCGCGAGGAACCAGAACGCCCGGGAACGCACCGCGACCCGCAGCGCGCCCAGCGCTCCCAACGCCCGCGCCGGGACGTCGACCGCGCTCGTCCCGCCGTAGGGCAGGACGCCCCGGTCGGCGGGGTGCTCGTGCAGGCGCAGCACCACCAGCGGGACCACGACCAGCGCGACCGCCGCGATGACCAGGCACGGGGTGCGCCAGCCGTGGGCCTGCGCCAGGCGCGCCACCAGCGGCAGGAACACCAGCTGACCCGCCGAGGCCGCCGCGGCGAGCAGGCCCGTCACCAGGCCCCGGCGCAGCACGAACCAGCGCCCCACGACCGTCGCCGCCAACGACATCGCCATCGCCCCCGTGCCGAGACCGACGAGGACACCCCACGTCGCCACCAGCTGCCAGCGGGCCTCGACGAAGGCCGACCCCGCCGACCCGGCCGCGACCAGCAGCAACGCGACCGCGACGACGCGCTGCACCCCGAAGCGCTGCATCAGCGCCGCCGCGAACGGGGCGATGAGGCCGTAGAGGACGAGGTTCACGCTGACCGCGGCCGAGATCGACGCCGTCGACCAGCCGAACTCCGCGGAGATCGGGTCGATGAGGGTCGCCGGGACGGAACGGAAGGCGCCGGCGGCCAGCAGCGTCGCGAAGGTGACGGCCGCGACGGTCCACGCCGGGTGGACGCGGCGTCTCGAGGACGCGGGGGAGGACGCGGAGGAGGTGGTGCGGGTGCTCACGGCGCCATCGTGGCGCACCCCGCGACCCGCCGGGAGCGCTCCGAGGGGACACCCACCGTCGAGATCCGGCCAGCCCGGGCTACGTAGGTCAGGGCCGGTCAGGGACGGGCGGGCTCCGTGTGGGCGTTCACGGCCGCGACCAGGGCGCGGCGGGCGACCCCGGCGACCTCGCGCAGCGCCTGCGCCCGTGACGTCGCCTCCAGGCTGGTGATGGCGGCCCCGTCGTCCTCGGTGGCCAGGTCGACGATCGCGAGGACCCGCGCGGCGGTCTGCAGGACCCGCATCGCCCTCGGGGAGGTGTCGGCGGGGACGGCGTCGCGGGCCAGGCCCCCGTCGCGCACCGCGGCGATCCGGTCCGCGGCGTCCTCGCGCCAGCGCGCCACGTCCAGGGTCGCCAGCGCCTGGGTCGCGGTGGCGAGCGCGACCCGCAGTTCGCGCTCGGACTCCGCGACGCTGGAACTCTCCGGCGCCCGGCGCGGTGCGGCGCCGAGCACGGTCCAGGTGACCAGGGCCCCCGGCTCCCAGACCGACCCGAACTCCGTGACCTCCGGGACCAGGGCCCAGCGCGTGTCGTGCCCGCCGAGCTCGGCGACGACGCACTCGCCGACCTCGAGGGCGGTGACGTTCACGGCGGCCGGTCCGGGCAGTCCGCGGGGGTCCCCGGGCACGGGCAGCGCCAGCAGCAACCGGCCCCCGCCCGGTGCGGCGTGGGCGCACTCGGCCAGCGCCGCCAGCAGGGTCGTCACGTCGTCGGGGGTCCCGCCCGCGCCGGGCAGCCCGGGCAGGGTGGGCGCGGACTCCGCGAAGGAGACCGTGTGGGGTTCGTCGTCGCGCACGACCGCGGCGACCGCGGACTCCAGCGAGGCGTTCGCGCTCAGCACACCCGTTCCCCAGGCGGCCAACCGCGCGGAGCGGGGCAGGTCCAGCACGCCGGAAGCCTACGACCCGCGCGGGCCCGCTCCCACCTGGGTCGTTAGGGTCGCCCGCATGACCAGCGACCCCAGCCGAGTCCCAGCGTCGGTGCTGGACCTGTCCGCGGTGACCGTCCGGCGCGGGACCAGCGTCCTGCTGGACGCCGTCGACCTCGCCGTGGAGGAGGGCGAACGCTGGGTCGTCCTGGGCCCCAACGGCGCGGGGAAGTCGACCCTGCTCTCCATCGCCGCCGGGCGGTTGTTCCCCACCTCGGGGACCGTCGGCATCCTCGGTGAGACCCTCGGCCGCGTCGACGTCTTCGAGCTGCGCCCGCGCATCGGCCTGGCCAGCACCGCGCTCGGCAACTCCGTCCCCGGCCAGGAACGCGTCCGCGACGTCGTCGTCACCGCCGCCTACGGCGTCACCGGCCGCTGGCGCGAGGAGTACGACCCCGACGACGAGGCCCGCGCGCAGGAACTGCTCGCCCTGCTCGGCGTCGCCCACCTCGCCGACCGCGCCTTCGCCACCCTCAGCGACGGTGAACGCAAGCGCACCCAGATCGCCCGGGCCCTCATGACCGACCCCGAGCTGCTGCTGCTCGACGAACCGGCCGGCGGGCTCGACCTCGGCGGCCGGGAGGACCTGCTGCGCCGCCTCACCGCCCTCGCCGGCGACCCCGCGGCCCCCACGACCGTGCTGGTCACCCACCACGTCGAGGAGATCCCCGTCGGGACCACCCACGCGCTGCTGCTGCGCGAGGGGGCCCGGGTCGCGGGCGGTCCCGTCGAGGACGTCCTCACCTCCGCGACGCTGTCGCAGACCTTCGGGCTCGCCCTCGACGTCGAGCACCGCGACGGCAGGTTCTCCGCCCGGGCGCTCTAGCTCCGCCCGCTCAGGGGCGCAGGAGTTCCGTGGCGTAGCCGGACTCGTCGCGGGAGTAGCGCAGACGGACGTGGTGACCGTCGCGGGCGGCCTGGAAGAACTCCATCCGACCCGCGTCGACCCCCCACAACCGCCACGTGGGTGCCGCGGCCGGTCCGGCGCCCTCGAGCTCCAGCAGCTCCGTCGGGTCACCCAGGGCGTTGGAGAGCCACTCCTCGTCGTGCAGCGGCCCGCTCTGGCGGTCCACCAGCAGCTCGGCGCGTTCGTGGGCGCTGAGCCGCTCGAACGCCGCCGCCGTGCGCGCCTCCCCGGCGGGGCGGACCGTGCCGCGCACCCGCACCTGACGACCCTGCAGCGGCCAGTGGAAGACCAGCGCCGCCACCGGGACCCGGCCCAGCTGCTTGCCCTTGGGGCTCGACTCGCTCGCCGCGACCCAGAACGCCGCGTCGTCGACGTCCTCCAGGACGGTGACCCGCGCGTCGGGACGGCCCGCCGCGTCGACCGTCGCCAGCGTCATCACGTGCGGCGCGGGCGCACCGCGGTCCACCGCCTCGCGCAGCCACCGCACGAACAGCTCGACGGGATCCGCCGGGGCGGTGTCGGGGTCGAAGAGGGGTCCCTGCGGTTCCGGCCAGGCCAACCCGGCCAGGAAGTGTCGAAGGTCCGCGCCACCCGAGCTCACCCCGCGACGGTACCCGCGCCCACGCCGTGCCCCGTCACGGACCCACGTCCCACAACGCCCGGTAGTAGTCGCTGCGGACCGGGTCCGAGTCCACCCCGTAGGCCGCCAGGAACGTCGCGTCCCACCCCGGCCCGTAGTTCCAGCCCAGGCTCATCGTCGCCACCGCCAGGTCCGCCCACCGGTCCGCCACCCCCAGCCCACCCAGGTCCACGTGCGCCACCGCCTCCCCGGAGCCCTCGGCCAGCAACGTGTTCGGCGCGCACGCGTCGCCGTGGCAGACCACGAGGCGGTCCACCGGCGGCGGCTGCGGCAACCCGCTGACGTCCCCCACGGCGCGCGCCAGCCGGTGGGGGACACCCCAGTCGAAGGGGCACCGCGCCACCGGCAGGGTCTCGTGGAGTCGACGCAGACCCCGCCCCAGCGAGACCACCGCCACCTCCGGGCGCGCCCGCCAGTCCGGGTCGACCGCCGTGCGCCCCGGCAACCCCCGCGTCACCAGCCACTCCCCGTCCGCGCAGGAGCCGTGCTCCAGCACCTCCGGCACCGCCAGCCACCGGATCGCCCACCGCGCCCGCTCCGCCTCCGCCGCCAGGTGCCCGCCCATCCGCGCGGGTGCCCACTTGCAGAACACCGCCGACCCCTGCAGCGGGAAGGTGATGCCGCCCGCCGCGTTCACCCACACCGCCGGCAGTTCCCGCGCCCCCGCCGGCGCCCCCCAGCGGCCCACCACCTCCCGCAACGGCTCCGGCACCGGAACCGGCCCGACCGGCACCTGGACCCCGCGCCACGACTCCCCGGACGATTCCCCAGACGGTTCTCGCTCACCCACACGCCCACCCTAGGAACCCCGTCGAACCGTTTCCGGTGCTGTCTCGTGGTGTCCTCGGAGAGAGCACGAGGAGGAGAACAGCGATGACCGATGCCGACGAGGAGCTCGTGCGGGCCCTGCACGACGAGCACGCCGGCGCCCTGTGGGGCTACGTCGTCTCCCTCACCGGCGACCGCGTCAGCGCCCACGACGTCGTCCAGGAGACCCTCCTGCGCGCCTGGCGGCACCCCGAGTCCCTCGACCCCGAACGCGGCTCCACCCGCGCCTGGCTCTTCACCGTCGCCCGCCGCCTCGTCATCGACGACTGGCGCTCGGCCCGCAACCGCCGCGAGAGCGTCCACGCCGAGGTCCCCGACCGCGTCGTCGTCGACGAGTCCGAGCAGGTCCTCCAGCAGTGGGTCGTCGCCCAGGCCCTCACCCGTCTCTCCGCCGAGCACCGCGCCGTCCTGCGCGAGTGCTACTTCCAGGGCCGCTCCGTCGCCGAGGCCTCCCGCGCCCTCGGCATCCCCGAGGGAACTGTGAAGTCCCGCACCCACTACGCCCTGATGAACCTCAGACTGGCCCTGCAGGAGATGGGGGTGAGCCGCTGATGACCGGCCACCCCGCGCACGACGACGACTTCACCACCACCGCGGGTCCCTACGTCCTCGGCGCCCTCTCCCCGGGCGAGCGCGCCGGGTTCGAGACCCACCTGCGCACCTGCCCCGACTGCCGGCGCGCCGTCGAGGAACTCGCCGGACTCCCCGGGCTGCTCTCCCGCACCCCCCGCGAGGTCGTCGACGCCCTCGGCGAGGACGACCCCGTCGCCGTCCTGCGCGAGCGCGGCCACGGCGAGGAAGCCGTCCCCGACACCGTCCTGCCCGCGCTGCTGCGCGCCGTGCGCCGGCACCGCACCACCCGCCGGGCGGCGCTCGCGGGCGGACTCGCCGCGGCCGCGGCCCTCGTCTCCGCGCTCGTCTGGCGCGACGGCGACCAGGCCGGCACGTCCACCCCCGTCGCGGGCGCGGCACCCGGCGCCACCAGCGGCGACGTGCAGCAGATGGACCCGTTGCTGCCCGTGCCGATCACCGCGACCGTCCAGCTCACCGAGGTCGGCTGGGGCACCCAGGTCGACCTGGTGTGCGCCTACGCCCAGGCCGCGGCCGAGGACCCCTTCCCCTACGCGCTGGTCATCGTCGACGCCGCGGGCACCACCCAGCAGGTCGGGACCTGGACCGCCATCCCCGGCCGCGACGCCAGGCTGAGCGGCGCGACGTCGTGGACGCGGTCCCAGATCGCCCGGGTCGAGGTGCAGACCCTGAGCGGGACGGCCGTGCTGCGGCTCACGGAGACGTGAGGGAGGCGCTCCCGGTGAGCTCGTCGGCGACCCGCTGGACCATGGCGACGTACCAGTCGGCGTGGTTGTAGCGGAACAACGCGCCGGCCTCACCGTCGCGTCCCTGCCCACCGCCGTTGGCGCACAGGTACTTCGCGGCGCTGAACACCGCGTCGGCGGGGTCCTGGACGTCGACGGTCCCGTCGTCGTCGCCGTCCACGCCGTAGCTGGCGAAGGTGGCGGGCATGAACTGCATGGGGCCCCGCGCGCCGGCGGAGCTCGGGCCGACGTTCACCCCGTGACCGCTCTCCACCTGACCCACCGCCGCCAGCAGTTCCGGGCGCATCCCCGCGCAGGTCGCCGCCGCGCGGCGGTAGAGGTCGTCGTAGTCGGCCGGGACGGACCGCGCGTGCACCCCCTCGGCCGAGCTGGTGGCGGCGGCGTTCAGCGCCGCCGCGCGGGCCTGGGCGGCGGCCAGTGCGGCGGCCGCGTCCTCGGCGGCCTGCAGGGAGGCGGCCTCCGCGGTGAGGGCCTGCAGCCGTTGCTGCGCGCCGGCCAGGGCGTCGGTCATCGCGCTCACCTGCGCGGCGACGTCGCGCAGTCCGGCGACCGCCGCGACGGCACCCCCGTCGGCCTGCTGGGCGTCCTCGCGGGCGGAGGCGGCCCGTGTCCGCGCCGCCGCGTCGACCGCGTCGTCGACCCGGCGGGCCGCGCTCAGGCCGGCCAGCGCCACCGTCGGGTCCGCCCCGTGGGTGAGCGACGTCAACAGCGCGAGCCCGCGACCGGCCCCGCCCACGACCCCGCCGTCGATGTAGATGGAGCGCACCCGCTGGGCGGTGCGGGTGCGGGCCGTGTCGGCGGCGCGCTCCTCGTGGTCGGCCTGCACCTGCGCCCCGATGCTCGAGCTCACCGCGTTCGCGACGTCGCTCCGCTGCCGCACGAGGGCCTCCTGGGCCGCGGTGACCCGCTCACCAGCCCGCTGGACGGCCTGGGCGGCCGCCGCGGCCTCCTGGCGCGCCTGCGCCGCCGTGCCGGGGTCGGCCAGGGCGGGGGCGGCACCGGCGAGCCCACCGGCGCCGAGGCCGAGGCCGAGGACCAGCACCAGCGCGGGGAGCGATCGACGGTTCACCCGGAGGTGATCGACGGCCCCCGGGTCGTTCTTGAGACACGGACTTCATCAGCGGGGTGTAGTCGAGCGGTTACCGCTATATGCTCCCTCGACGCTGCGACGGATCTGCACCGTTCCCTCACGGACGAGGGTTCGTTCACAGCGTGATGGGGTATCTGCCACCGAGAGTGATGGTTCAGGGGGAGGTGGCGCTGTGGGTGGGGTCACGCACCGCGCGCGGTGGAACCGGAGACTCGACGCCGTGTGCGGGGACCCGAGCCTGTTCCGCCTCGTCCTGCACCCCGTCGTCGACGTCGCCGCGGGCCGCGTCGCCGGCTACGAGGTGCTGAGCCGCTTCCCCTCCACCATCCCCACCGAGGACTGGTTCGTCGCGGCGCGCACCCTCGAGCGCGACGCCGACCTCGACAAGGTCGTGCTGCGTGGCGCGCTGCGCCTGCTGGACCGCCTGCCCCACGGGGCCTTCCTCACCGTCAACGCCAGCCCGACCTCCCTCTCCGACCCCGAGGTGATGTCGATCCTGCGGGCGCAGGACCTCACCGGCGTCGTGCTGGAACTCACCGAGCACGCGGCCTGCGACCCCCGCGACCTCGTCGAGCCGCTCGCGGTGCTGCGGGCCCGGGGGGCCATCGTCGCCCTCGACGACGTCGGGACCGGGCACTCGGGACTGCTGCGGATGGCCGTGGTGCGCCCGGAGATCCTCAAGATCGACCTGCAGCTGGTCCGGGGCCTCGAGGAGGACCTCGTCAAACGGTCGCTGGTGCAGTTCCTCGGCGAGTGCGCCGGACGCCTCGACGCCTGGATCATCGCCGAGGGCGTGGAGACCGTCGCCGAGCTCGACGTGCTGCGGGGGATGGGTGTCCCCCTGGTCCAGGGGTTCCTGCTGGCCCGCCCGGGCGACGACTTCGCCGGTCTGGGGACGGAGGCGCTGCGGATGCTGCACCGCCCCGAACGTCCCGCTCTCGACCCCGTCCGTCGCAGCGGTGACCTCGCTCGGCGCACCAAGACCTCCCGCAGCGTCTCCGCCGCGGTGCGGGTCGCCGTCGAGGACTGCGCCCCCGTCGTCGTCGTCGACGTCGAGGACGTGCCCCGGGTCATCGTCCTGCCCGGTCACCGCCCGGGGGAGCGGCCCCGCGTCGAACCCGTGGACATCCGCCTCGCGCCGGAGACGCCGGTGTCCGAGGCCGCGGGACGGGCCCTGGCCCGGGCCGCCGGCGTCCGCTTCGACCCGCTGGTCTGCACGGACTCCACCGGCCGCTACATCGGGGTCGTGGGCGTCGAGGACGTGGTCCTCGACCTCGCCGCCGACCCGACGGCCGGCTACCGGCGCCAGCCGTGGAGGATGGGTGCGTGAAGGCCTTCCGCTGCGGTGACGTCGTGCCGGGGTGCAACCGCGAGTTCCTCGGGGTCGACCGCGCCGACATCCTGGCCCAGGTCGCCGCCCACGCCCGCGAGGACCACCACGTCGACGTGGACGACGCCCTGGTGCGCGCCGTCGAGGCGAACCTGCACGACGAGGTCTGAGCCCCCGCCGCTCAGCCGCGCCGCTCAGTCGGCCAGGCGCGCCGGGAAACCACCCGTCGCGATCGGGCCCCACCGCCGGATCGTCATCCGCAGCAGCGACTTCCCCTGGTCGCGCATGGCCTGGCGGTACTCCTCCCAGTCGGGGTGCTCGCCGGAGATGCAGCGGAAGTAGTCCACCAGCGGCTCGATCGCGTCCTCACCGTCGAGGACCTCGAACTCGCCGTCCAGCTGGACCCAGGCGTCGCCGAAGTCGTCGGAGAGGACCAGCGCCGAACCTTTCGGGTCGCGGCGGGCGTTGCCGGCCTTCGCGCGGTCGGGGTAGGTGGAGACGACGAGGCGTCCCTGCTCGTCGATCCCCGCGGTCACCGGCGACATCTGCGGTGAACCGTCGGAGCGGGTGGTGGTGAGGACCACGTGGTGGCGGGTGCGGACGAAGTCCAGCAGTTCGGGCAGTTCGACACGACGGGACGTGGCGATGGTTCGCGGACTCATGGGTCGGGACGCTACCGTGAGCCGCCGTTTCGCACAGCCGAGGAGCAGCTCCGCACTCGAGAGGTCGACACCGTGACAACCACGCAGGAACAGCAGGGGCTGGGCACCGGGCTCAAACCCCGCCACATCACGATGATCTCCATCGCCGGAGTCATCGGGGCGGGCCTCTTCGTCGGGTCCAAGTCGGCCATCGCCGAAGCGGGCCCGGGGGTGCTCCTCTCCTACGCCCTCGCCGGGACGCTCGTCGTGCTGGTGATGCGCATGCTCGGGGAGATGGCCACCGCCAACCCCGACACCGGGTCCTTCTCCACCTACGCCGACCGCGCGATGGGACGCTGGGCCGGGTTCAGCGTCGGCTGGCTGTACTGGTGGTTCTGGGTCCTCGTCATCCCCGTCGAGGCGACCGCGGCCGCGAACATCCTCAGCAACTGGATCGGTGCCCCGCAATGGGTCTGGGCGTTGCTGGTGACGCTCGCCCTCACCGCCTCCAACCTGGCCAGCGTCGGCAACTACGGCGAGTTCGAGTTCTGGTTCGCCGGGGTGAAGGTCGTCGCCATCGTCGGGTTCATCGTCGTCGGCCTGCTGGCCATCTTCGGGGTGCTGCCCGGCACCGACGTCAGCGGGACACCCGGGTTCTCCCTCACCGGGGACGCGGGCGGTTTCCTGCCCAAGGGCTTCTCCGCCGTCCTCGCGGGGATGCTGCTGACGATGTTCAGCTTCATGGGCACCGAGATCGTCACCATCGCCGCCGCGGAATCCCCCGACCCGCAGAAGGGGGTCCGTCGTGCGGTGAACTCCGTGATCGGGCGGATCGGACTGTTCTACCTGGGCTCCATCTTCATCGTGGTCGCCCTGGTCCCGTGGAACTCCAGCCAGCTCGAGGAGGGCGGCTCCTTCCAGACCACCCTGGAGACCATCGGCATCCCCGGCGCCGGCGCCATCATGGACGTCGTCATCCTCACCGCCGTCGCCAGCTGCCTCAACTCCGCCCTCTACACCGCCTCCCGGATGGTCTTCTCCCTCTCCCGGCGCGGGGACGCACCCGTGTGGTTGTCGCACGTCTCCCGCCGCGGCGTGCCCTACCCGGCGATCCTCATCTCCACCGTCGTGGGTTTCGTCGCCGTCATCGGCAACTACGTCCTGCCGGACACGATCTTCAACTACCTCCTCGCCACCAGCGGTGCCCTCGCCCTGGTCATCTACGCCTTCATCGCGCTGAGCCAGGTCGTCGTGCGCCGTCGCCTCGACGCCGCGGGGGAGCGCCCCGTGGTGCGGATGTGGCTCTTCCCCTGGCTGACCTACGCCACCATCGCCTTCATCGCCGTCGTGCTGATCCTCATGGTCGTGCTCCCCGGGCAGCGGGTGCAGCTCGGCCTCTCGCTGGTGCTGACCGCGGGGGTCGTCGCCGTCGGGGTGCGCCACCAGCGCAAGGCCGCCCCGGTCCGGGAGTGAACGCGGCGGGCGGGGCAGGTCGAGCGCTGGACACCACCGGCCTCCAGCCGCTCTACCTGCTGCGCCCGCCGGTCCTCGCCCGGCGGGTCCTGGCCGGGGTGGTGGGCGCCCTCACCGGGTCCACGGTCCTCCGCCTGCTCGACCACCCCCGCGACCCCGGGGCCCAGGGGTTCGCGATCGCCCTCCTCGCCGTGGTAGCGGCCGTGCTGGTGCTGCGTAGGCGCTACCCCGCCGCGGTCCTGGTCGCGGCGGACGGTGTCCGCCTGCGCACCGGGTGGCGCTTCGGCCCGCTCGTCCCGTGGTCGCAGGTCGCCGACGTCCGCCCCGCCGGGCGGTGGGACGAGGAACCCTCGATCCGCCTGCCCCAGGGCGGGCACCTGCGTCGCCGATCGCTCGCGGGGATGCCCGACGAGGACGTGCAGCGCCTCGCCGCGGCCTTCAGGAGCTCCGCTCGGGTTCCTCCAGGGACCGGACCATGCTCCGCAGGGCGCGCGCCGCCGCCGCCTGCTCCTCCCCGGTCATCCCACCCAGCATCCTGACCTCCACGGCGCGCACGGCGGCGCTCGCCGTCGCCAACCGCTGCCGTCCCAGGGGGGTGAGTCGCGTGGGGAGGGCCTTGCCGACCGGGGCCTGCGTCGCCCGGCTCACCGAGCCGTCGCGTTCCAGCGCGTGGAGCAGGACGTTCATCGACTGCCGGGTCACGAACGTGCCGCGGGCGAGGTCGGAGTTGGACAGGTCGGGGCGCTGGGCCAGCAGTTCCAGGCAGGAGTAGTGCGTCACCGTCATGCCGAGCGGTCGCAGCACCGCCTCCAGAGCCGCGCGCAGGGCGTTGGCGGCCTCCTTCAGCAGGTAGCCCAGGGACGTGTCCAGGTCGATGCCGGCGTCACCCTCATCCATGTCAGCATCCTGACACGTGAGGTGCGGTCAGGCCCGGGCCGGGGTGAAGAGCACGAACGCCTGCTCAGGGTGGTCGGGGAACGGCGGGAGCTGACCCGTCCGGGTCGCCTCAAGGTCGACCCCGCCGGCGAGGAACACGCTCTCCCCGGTCCACACCGCGGTGGCACCACCCCGACGCTGCCACGGACCGTCGGGCACCGTGCGCCAGGTGCCCGCCGCCGGGTCGAACGCCGCGCCCAACGGGCCCGTCGCGGGGTTGCACCGGCCGCCGTAGGCGAACTCCGGGTCGTCGCGACCGTTCCCGTCGATGCACATCCCCGTGTCCCGTCCCCGGCGTGCCCCACCCCACACCAGCAGCTCCGCACCGGTCCAGGCCAGCGCAGGCCCACCCTGGGGTGACCACGTGCAGATCTCGTCCAACGGGCCCGAGGGCGCCGCCGTCCACCGGTCCACGACGGGGTCGTAGGAGCTGACCCCGGCCTCGACGTCGAACGTCAGCAGCCGCTCACCCGTCCACACGGCGCGCACCGCCGGGCCGGCCAGCGGGCCGGGATCCAGCGTCCGCCACACCGAGCGGGCCGGGTCGAAGGCCAACCCCACGACCAGCGCCTCCCCCGTCGAGACGTGGCCCATCACCAGCCACTCCGACCCCGTCCACCAGCTCTCCACCGCCGACCAGGACAGCGGGGCGGCGGGCGGCGTCCAGGGCGGCTCCGGGAGCCGCGTCCAGGAGGAGTCGCCCAGTCCCAGGCTCCACGCCCCCGCCGTCGCCGACCACGCGAACAGCTGACCCGTCGCACCGCCTTCCGCGCCACCGGCCCACACGCTGGCGTCCACCGTCGTCCCCACCGGCCACGGCAGGTCCGGCCGGCGCGTCCACGTCCCCGGACCCGTCGGCGAGGGGGTGAACGACGCGACGTCCAGGAACCCCGCGGGCCGCGCCTCGCACGCCGCCCACGGGTCGAGTCCACCGACCAGGACCGCGCACGACCCCGTCCACCACAGCCGCGCCTGCGCGCGGGCCGCGACCGGCGCCGGCGCCAGCACGTCCCACGAGCCGGCCCCGTCGGCCCCCGGGGTCCAGGCGGCCCCGTCGCCGGTGAGGGCGAGGGCACACCCGTCACGGAACGGCGTGCACCCGCCCCACACCAGGACCTGGCTGCCCGTCCACACCGCCGCCTGCCCGGCGCGCAGGACGGGAACCTGCAGGGGCGCGGCGGGCAACGGCGTCCACCCCCGCACGTCCGGTGCGGGTGGCCCACCACCGGCCCGGGCCGGGACGGCAGGGGAGGCAGGGGAGGCGTCGCCGGCGTCGTCCTCGCGGCAGGCGGTGAGGGACAGCACCGCCGCCACCGCCGCCAGCGGCGCCGCGCGCAGCACCGCCCGCCGTCCCGGGTACGGCCCGGGCGGGACCCCTCCGCCGCGGCTCACCCGACCAGACTGCCCCACCCGCGCCGGATCCGTCCTGCGCGCGCACCCACCGATGAGTTCCACCACCCCACCCGGTCATCACGACACCACCCGCACCAGCGACTGGAGACCCGCCATGACCACCCCCGCGCCCCCCGGCCGCACCTTCTTCGTCACCCTGCCCGTTGCCGACGTGGCCCGCAGCCAAGACTTCTTCTCCCGACTGGGCTTCACGTTCGACCCCGACTTCGCCGACGGGCACGGCGCCTGCCTGCTCGTCGGCGACCACGCCCGCGTCATGCTCGCCGACCGCGCCCGGTTCGCGGAGCTCTCCAAGCTCCCCCCGGGCGACCCCACCACCCACGCCCTGGCGCTGTACTGCTTCACCGTCGCCACCCGGGAGGACGTCGACACCGTCGCCGACGCCGCCCTCGCCGCCGGCGGCGTCGAGGCCGACGGGCTCGAGGACTTCGGCTTCATGCTCACCCGCAGCTTCTTCGACCTCGACGGCCACGGCTGGCAGGTGATGTGGACGAACCCTGCGGCCGGGTGAGCCGCCGACGTCGTGAGGTCTGAACGTCGAGGCTCACCGCGGCTACCCTGCAGACGTGCGGGTGCTCCTGGTCGAGGACGAGACCCTCCTCGCCGACACCGTCCGGCGCGGCCTCAGCGTCGAGGGCATCACCGTCGACGTCGCCCACGACGGCACCACCGGCTACCACCGCGCCACCACCGCCGGCTACGACGTCCTCGTCCTCGACCTCATGCTCCCCGGCCGCAACGGCTACGAGATCTGCCGCGACCTGCGCACCGCCGGCGTCTGGACCCCCGTCCTGATCCTCACCGCCAAGGACGGCGAGTACGACCAGGTCGACGCCTTCGACCTCGGCGCCGACGACTACCTCACCAAACCCTTCTCCTTCCCCGTCCTGCTCGCCCACCTGCGCGCCCTGCACCGCCGCGGCGCCCCCGAACGCCCCGCCGTCCTCACCGCCGGCGACCTCTCCCTCGACCCCGCCACCCGCCGCGTCGTCCGCGGCGCGACCCCCCTCACCCTCACCCCCCGCGAGTTCGCCCTCCTGGAGTTCCTGCTCCGCCACCGCGACCAGGTCGTGGCCAAACCCGACATCCTCCGCGCCGTCTGGGACCCCGACGTCACCACCGACCCCAACGTCGTCGAGGTCTACGTCCGCTACCTGCGCCTCAAGATCGACCTCCCCTTCCAGCGCCACGCCCTGCAGACCGTCCGCGGCGCCGGCTACCGCCTCGCCGCCGACGGCGGCTGAGGACCACCCGCGGGCAGGCGCACCTCCACCACGCACCCCCCACCCCGGCGCTCGCGGACGCTCACGCAACCGCCGTGCGCGGCGGCGGTCTCCGCGACGATCGCCAGGCCCAGTCCCGTTCCGCCCGAACCTCGTCCGCGGCTCCCGTCGAGGCGCACGAACCGTTCGAAGACGCGGGCACGGTCCCCCTCGGGGATGCCGGGCCCGTCGTCGCCCACCCGCAGGACGGCGACGTCGCCCTCCTGCGCCACCTCCAGCTCCACGCGGGAGGTGGCGTGGCGCACGGCGTTGTCGGTGAGGTTGCGCAGGGCGCGGGCCAGCGCGAGCGGATCGCCGAGGACGCGCACGGGCACGATCACGGCCTGCACCGTGCGGCCGCTGACGCTGCGCAGGCGGGTCGTCTCGACCTCGACCACCTCGTCGAGGTCGACCTCCTGCGGGACGAGCAGGAGGCGGCCCTCGTCGGCGCGGGCCAGGGCGAGGAGGTCGGCGACCAGCGTCTCCAGCCGTCCGCTCTCCGAGGCCACCAGGGTTGTGAACTCCGCCAGGCTGCCCCCGGACCCCGCCCACACCTCCGCGGCGGCGCGCAGGGTGGCGACGGGGCTGCGCAGTTCGTGGCTGGCGTCGGCGACGAAGCGCCGCTGGCCGGCCTGGGCCGCCTCCAGCCGGGCCAGCATCTCGTTCATCGTCACCGCGAGCCGGCTCACCTCGTCCTCGCCCGCGGGGACCGGGACCCGCCCGTCGAGGCCCCGGGCGCTGATGCCCTCGACCCTGGCCCGGATCGCCTCCACCGGACGCAGCGAACGGCCCACGAAGGTCCAGGTCGCGACGCCGATCGCGCACAGCAGCAGCGGGGACCCGACGCCCAGCAGGACCCCCGCCCACCGCAGCACCCGGTCGGCGTCGGCGGTCGACTCGGCGACCACGACGTGGAAGTCCCGGTCCTCCACGTCCGCGCCGAGCACGGTCACGACCCAGCGGTGGTCCTCGCCCAGGGCGGGGAGGCGCACGACCTCGTGCTCGACGCGTGCCGAGGCCGGGCGCAACGCCGTCAGCGCGGGCAGGCCCGCGAGACGGGCGCTGCGGGCCACGACGTCGCCGTCGGCGTCGAGGACCTGGATGTGCGAGCCGCGGTCGGCCTGCGCGCCGACGGCGGTGTCCAGCGTCTGTCGTGCGGTGGCGTCCGATCCGCTCAGCGCGGCCGTCGTGACCGAGAGCCGCACCAGCCGCGCCTGGACGGAGCCGGTCTCCTGCTCGCCGGAGTACAGCGTCGAGCGCAGCAGCACCAGACCCGTCACGGCCCCGGCGAGCACGAGGACCGCGAGCAGCGCCGTCGCCGCCACCGTCGAGCGGACGCGGACCCCTGCGCTTCGCCACACCCGACCAGTCTCACCCGCCGTGCGGGGGCCCCGGACAATGGCGGCATGAGCCAGCGCCACACCGACACCTGCAACGCCCTTGGTGTTGCCCTGCTCGCCGACGTGCCCGTCATCCTGTGGGGCCCTCCCGGTCAGGGGAAGTCCTCGGTGATCCAGGAGCTGGCGAGCGGGATGGGCGCCCACCTGGAGACCGTCATCGCCTCCATCCGCGAACCCAGCGACTTCGCGGGTCTGCCCGTCGTCGACCCCGCCACCCGCACGGCCTCCCTCGCGGCGCCGTCGTGGGCGGTGCGCCTGCGCGACGCCGTGCTCGAGGAGGGCCGCACCGGGATCCAGTTCTACGACGAGGTCTCCACCGCCCCGCCCGCCACCCAGGCGGCGCTGCTGCGCCCGATCCTCGAGGGCGTCGTGGGGGACCTGCGCCTGCCCGACGGGGTCCGCACGATCGCCGCGGCGAACCCGCCGGACGTCGCCGCCGACGGCTGGGACCTCGCCCCGCCCGTCGCGAACCGGTTCGTGCACCTCACGTGGGAACTCGACGCCGACACCGTCCGCGAGGGGTTCACCACGGGCTGGCCGAGCGTCGCCGTGCCGGTTCTCGAGGAGGCCGCGGTGGAGGCCCTGCTCGCGCAGACCCTCGCCGTTGTCGGGGTGTTCCTGGGGTCGAAACCGGAACTGGTCACCCAGATGCCCCGCACCTCCGAGGAGGCCGGCCGCGCCTTCCCGACGCCGCGGTCGTGGGAGATGGCGGCCCGGTTGCACGCCTACGCCACCGCGGCGGGGATGAACAGCACCGTGGTGACGATGCTGATGGCCGGGACCGTGGGCATCACCGCCGGCGGGATGTTCCTGAACTACCTGCGTGAACTCGACCTGCCTGATCCCGAGACCCTGCTCGCCGACCCCGACGTCTACGTCGTGGACCGCCGCCGCACCGACCAGACCTACGCGGTCGCGGCGTCGGTGTGGTCGGCGACGGCCGCGCGCAACACCGCGCAACGCTGGGTCAACTGCGGGGTCGTCCTGGCGGTGATCGCCGAGAGCGGCAGCGCCGACATCGCCTTCTCCTACGGCCGGGCCTGGGCCGCGGCCCGCCCCGCCGGTGCGCTGCCCACCGCACGGATCGTCAAGGGTCTGGCGCCCATCCTGACCGAGTTGAACCTGCTCACCACGAAGGGCTGAGCCGTGGAGGAGACCCTGCTGCGCCAGGCGAACCTGCGCCTGGCCGCCGGCCGCGCCAAGGCCACCGACCTCATGCCCTACCTGGCCGACGCCCTCTACGCGGTGAAGGCGATCCCCAGCGGGGACCTCCCGACGCTGGCCATCGACGGTCGCTGGCGCATGTACTACAACCCCGAGTTCGTCCTCACCACCTCCGTCGAGGAGGTCGCCGGCGCGTGGCTGCACGAGATCGGCCACCCCCTGCGCGAGCACGGTGAACGCTTCGCCGCCCTGCGCGAACCTCCCGAGCGGGTGCCGCTGTGGAACCGGGCCGCCGACACCGCCATCAACGCCGACCTGCGCCTCGCGGGGGTCCGGCTGCCCGCCGTGAAGGCCTGGTACCCCGAACGCGTCCCCGGAGCGCGGGAGGGCATGACCGCGGAGGAGGTGTACCGGCTGCTGCTGGCCGGACCGCTCGGCCGCCGCCTCGCGCAGCGTGACCCGGCCCTCGTCCTGCTGCCGGACACGCTGCGGGAGGACGAGATCCCCGCGACGCTCCTGTGCCTGACCCGCGACCCGGTGCTGGCGGGGTCCAGCACGGTCGAGGTGCTGGGCGCCGACGGTGAACCCGTCGTCGGCGCGGCCGGACGGTTCGAGGTGCGCGACCCGCGGGGTGGGACCCTCGTCCTGAACCCGCCGCTGCCGGCGGGCCGCTACGAGGTCGTGCTCACCCACGGGACCGAGCAGAGCTCGGCCCACCTGACGATCACCGCACCCAGCCTCACCTTCCGCCCCGACCACCTCACCCGCGCTCGGGAACCCGCGGAGAAGATCGTCGTGGTGGGGGAGGACACCCACTTCGGGCCGTCCTCGCGGGTCCACGTCCTGCACCCCGACGGCCGCGCCCTGGACGTCGTCTCGGCTCTCACCCCGATCAGCGCGACCCGTCTGACCTTCGAGCTGGGGCCCCTCCCCGACGGCGCCTACCGGATCCGGGTGCGCAGCGGCGACGAGGTCGTCCAGGCCGTCCTCCCGATCGGCCTGCCCCACCTCGACCTGCAACCGTCGAACCTCCCGAGCGGGTTCGTCGTTCCCGTCGAACTCTCCGGGCAGGTCGACGACCTCACCCTCGACGACACCACGGCGCTCGCCGTCCTCGACGACCTGGGGATCGAGGTCGACGGCGCCGCGGGGCCCCCGCGGTTGCGGGGCGGTTCCCTCGTGGACGTCTCGATCGAACGCCCGCTGGACGACGGGACCTACGTGGTGGTCCTCACCACCGGCGAGGCCCGGGCGTCGGCGCCGTTGACGGTGGGTGGGGAGAGTTCCCCGGACGGCGAGGGTTCCTCGGACTCCGAGGACGAACCCGAGCAGGAGCAGAACTCCGAGGACGGTCCCGAGGCCGGTTCCGGTGCGGGAGCCGGTCAGGAGGAGACGACCGACGACTGCGGATCGGGGGCCGGTGGGACCCGGCGACCCTGGGAACAGGACGAGACCGGCACGGACGAGGACGGTCGCGACGACGGCAGCGTCGACGCCGGACGGGGCGAACTCATCCGCCAGCAGACCGCCCGCAACGTCCTCGAGCACGCCCGCAGCCGGGGTTCCGTCCCCGCCGGGTGGGAACGCTGGGCCACCCTCGTCCTCGAACCCCGGGTCGACTGGCGCAAGGAGATGAACAGCGTCACCCGCCGGGTCAGCGCCAACGTCGCCGGGATGCGCGACTACACCTACGCCCGACCCTCCCGCCGCGCCGCCTCGGTACCCCACGTCGTGCTGCCCTCGATGCGCCAGCCCCGCCCCCCGCGCGTCGCCGAGGTCGTCGACACCTCCGGCTCCATCAGCGACGAGATGCTCTCCCGCGTCCACGCCGAGACCGAAGCCATCGTCAAACGCTCCCGCGGCGAGGGGGTCACCGTCATCGCCTGCGACGCAGCCGCTTCCCGCCCACGCACCGTCCGGGCGATGAGCGACGTCACCATGGTCGGCGGCGGTGGCACCGACATGCGCGTCGGTCTGCAGGTCGCCGCGCAGGCCCGTCCCCGCTTCGACCTCGTCATCACCATGACCGACGGCGACACCCCCTGGCCGGAAGCCCCACCGGCCGAGAACCCCGACGCCCGCTACGTCGCGCTGCTGCTCGACGGGGACCGCACGACCGTCCCGACCTGGATGCACAAGATCGTCGTCGAGGACGACTGATCGAGCGAGGTCGCCTGCGCGGGGTCGACCCGTGCTCGCCCTCCGCCGATCCCGTACCGACCCCGTACCGATCAGGGTGCGGATCGCGGGTCAGAGCCGGCGGATGAGGGCCTCGAGGTCGATCTCGCCGTCGCGGGTCTGCATGCCCGCCTCGAGCAGCTCGCGGGCCCGTTCGGCGGCGGCGGGGGTGAAGAGGGGGCCGAGGAGGGCGTTCTCGGTGGCCAGGCCCTGGCGGGTGACGGGGCTGGGAGCGGCGCTCACGGCCTGCTTGACGGCAGCGACGATCTGCGGCTCGAGCGCGCCGATGCGGCGGGCGAGGGCGTCGACGAACGCGTCGATCTGATCGGCGGGCAGGGCCCGGTTGACCAGGCCGTAGCGTTCGGCGAGTTCGGCGTCGACGAGCTCGGCACCCAGGAGGATCTCCAGGGCCCGGGCGCGTCCGACCAGGGAGGTCAGGTACTGGGTCCCGCCGCCGCCGGCCATGATGCCCATGAGGACCTCGGGCTGGGCCTGACCGGCGGTGCCGACGGCGGCGAAGCGCATGTCCAGGGCCATCAGGAACTCGTTGCCGCCACCGCGGGCCAGCCCGGTCAGCTTGCCGATGGTGACCTGGGGCAGGGCGCGGACCTCTTCGTGCACGACCTGCATGAGGTTGAGGTCGGTCGGGAAGTCGGCGTCGGGGTTGGCGGCCACGGTGGCCGCCCCCGCGGCGGCGAGGGTGTCGGGTTCGGTGATGAAGCGGGTGTCGCCGTGGGCGATGAACAGGTCGGGGTCGGCGCTGTCGAAGACGACGACCCGCACGTCGGGGTCGTGGCGGACCTGGGCCACGAAGCGGCGCAGGGAGGGCAGCAGGGTGGCGTCGAGGAGGTTCAGCGGGGGGTTGTCGATGGTGACGGTGGCCACGCCGCCGGCGACGGCGACGTGCAGGGCGGGCAGGTCGTAGGACGTGGGGGACACGTGGGTCTTCTTCCTCGAGGTCGGTGACGTTCCCGGAGCCGGGGAGCAGATGAGTCTGCGTTCCCCGTCTGGAACTGAGTGTCAGGTTACGAAGTGAGTTCCAGATGTGCAAGTGAGTACGTCCTTCTCGTAGGCTGGGCGGGTGAGTGGACTGAGCACGCGTGCCATCAGCCGTGCCGCGGTGCGCCAGGAGCTGGCCGCCGTCGCGCTGCCCCGCTTCGTCGACGTCGGCTTCGACGCGGTGACCTTCGACGACCTGGCCGGCGCGGCCGGGGTCTCGCGCAGCACCTTCCTGCGCTACTTCGCCAGCAAGGAAGACGTCGTCCTGCACGTCTTCGACCCGCTCGGGGAGCAGATGACCGCCGCCCTCGCCGCCCGGCCACAGGCGGAGGAGGACTGGACGGTGCTGCGGCGCGCCGTCGACCCGGCGGTGCAGCTGATCGCCGCTGACCCGGAGGCGGGTCTGACGCTGCTGCGCCTGGTGTGGTCCACCCCGGCGTTGTGGGCCGGACTGCACGAGAAGCACGGCAGCTGGCGTCCACCCCTGGTGGACCTGCTGGTGCAGCGCTCGACGGCGTCAGCGGCGCAGGCCCCGGCACTGCTCGCGGTGCGCACCCGGGTCATGGCCGCCCTGGGCTGCCTCATGGTGGCCTTCGACGCGTGGATCGAGAGCGGCGGGACGCAGCCGCTGGACGCACTCACCGACGGCGCCTTCGCCGCCCTCGCCCCGAGCGGGGGAGAGTCGCCGCGGTCCCGGTGAGGTCCCCTGGCCGGCGTCCTGCTCCAGGCGCAGCGCGGGGAGACCGGCCCGGCGGTCGCCTCAGCTCGTAGGTGTCCCCGCCCTGGAGTCGGTGGTGGTGGCGATGACGACGGCGATGCAGGAGAAGGCGCTCCGACGCGCCCACCCCTGCGGCCACGTCACCGCGAGGCCGACCCCGAGAACGCCACCATCGTCCGCACGACCTCCCACCCGTCCTCGCGCCCCGCCAGCGCCAGCGCCTCCTCCGCCCCGAACCCCGCCTCCTGCACCGCGACCATCCACTCCTCGCTCCACCCGTCCCGCAGACCCACCACCAGCACCCCGACGTCGCCCACCGCCAACGCCAGCTCCACGCTCATCTCCCGCACCGTCCCCGTCACCACCTCCGGCGACACCCCCGGGTGCTGCGCCCGCAACCACGCCCGCACCGCCACCGAACGGTGGCGACGCACCCACGACCGCAACCACATCTCCGTCACGAACGCGTCGTCGTCCCCGAACTCCTCCGCCGACATCGCCGCCACCCCCGACAACGCCCGCAACCGCCCGTAGTCCGGCAACGACCCCACGTCCACCTCCGGCGCCACCCGACGCGAGGGGACACGACGCCCCACCTGACGACGCGGAGGACCCACCACCCCCGCCACCTCCGCGGCAGGACGCACCGGCGGGCGCACCGCCCACACCAGCACCGTCAACAACGCCGCCGGCGTCGGCCGCGGCCACGCCAGCTCGTCCCAGTGCGCAGGCAACGGCTCCGCACGACCCCCAGGCAACGACTCCACGCCGAGCACCCTGACAGCCACCCCCGACACAGCCCCGACATACCCTCGGGACGTGCCCGCCCGCAGGCGTCACCGCCGCCCCCGACCCGGGCCACCCCCACCACGGTTCGTCCTCGACGCCACCGACCTCCTCGCCCCACCCCCCGGCCGCCCCGACCCCAACTGGGGCCTGCCCCGCGTCCTGTGGAGCGGCAAGGACCAACCCCCCTTCGACTGGCCCGCGGCGCTCGCCGACCTGCACCGCCACCTCCTGCTGCCCGACCTCGCCCGCGAGACCGGCCACCACGTCGAGGTCACCGCCCTCGGCACCCGCGTCGTCGCCACCCACCTCGACGGTCGGCCCCTCCAGCGCGGCGAACCCACCAGCGTCCTGCGCGCCCACCACGTCCTCGCCGGCCACCGCCGCACCCTCGAGCCCGCCCACGTCCTCGCCTACGCCCGCCTGCACGCCGACCTCGCCCCCCACCTGCCGGGGATGGACCTCACCCTCGTCCTCGCCGCCGCCCACGCCGGCCTCAGTGCCGCCGAGATCGTCCAGGCCCACCGCGACGGGACCCTGACCCTCGAGAAGGTCGAACTCCTCGCCGCGCTCCTCCCCGGCTGGGCGTGACCCAGCGACTACCGTGCCGCGCGTGCCACCCCGCCTCGTCGTCCCCACCGAGGACCTCTTCGCCTGGACGCTGACCGGGCGGGACGCACTCCTCACCCACCCCGACGACGACCCACGCACGGCCGTCTCCCCCGAGCGCTACGCCCTCCACCACCTCCTGGCCCGGGGCCGTCACGTCATGGCCTTCGGCCCCACCGTCGTCGCCGACCTCCTCGGCGTCCTGCCCGCCGACCTGCCCGCCGACCTCCCCGCCGACCCTGAGGACCACCCCGACCTGCACCGCCACGTCGAGGAGCGCTGGGAGGCCACCACGGAGCACCGGGCCTCCCTGGCCCCGAGAGCCGTCCCGGACGACGAGTGCGACCGGCGCGCCGTGCACACCGTCCTCGACGTCGTCCCCGTCCCCGTGCTGGCGCACCTGCTGCGCTGGGCGGGCGAGGACTGGCCGGCCCGCCGCACCGGCTGGCCCACCCACCTCAGCTGGCCGGGCGGGGACACCCGCGGCCGCTTCGCGGACCGTCCCCACCTCCTCCGCGTCCTCACCCCCACCACGAGCCTCAGCCCGGCCCAGCGCACGAACGTCCACGCCTGCCAGGACGCGGGGCTGGAGGTCGTCCTGCTCCGGGTGAACTCCTTCGGCGACCTGCCCGACCCCGGCCCCGAGGCGCTCGGACTGCAGACCACCCCGCCGCAGGGGTGCGCGGCGTGCCGGCCCGCCCTCGACGTCGAGCCCCCGCACGACCTGCTGCCGGGCGAGTGGCCGCTGCCCCGCTTCCTCGGTCCCGGGGTCCCCGAGCAACGTCACGACCACCACCTGCGGGCCCACCTCGCGCGCACCCGCCCGGTCCACACCGTCAGCGCGGAGGTCGCCGCCCTCCCGTTCGACGTCCTCACCGCGGAGGCGCTGACCCTGCTCGTGCACCCGGGCGCCTGGCGCAGCTCCCGCGACAACGGCCGCCGTCACCTCGCCCCCGCGCAGCGACGCCACCGCGACCTCGTGGGCGACCCGCACCTCGCCCACGAGGCGCAGCACCGGGCCGACGCCTTCCGCGACGCCCTCACCAGCCGGGGGGACGGCGGGAGCCTGCGCGAGGCCGCCGTGGCGGCCGGCTGGTTCCTCGCCCTGCAGGGTTTCGACGTCCTCGCCGTCCGGGACGCCGCCCGCGAGGTCGAGCGCGTCCTGCGCGACGACGCGGCCGGGCCCACCACCTCGGCGCTGCGGTCGCTGCGGTTGCTGTCCCTCGGGTTCACCGGTGCGGAACTGCTCGAGATGCACGCCACGGGGAACTACCCCGACGAGGTCACCCTGGACTTCCTCGGCGTGCTCCGCGGCTGACGTCGCAGTCGATTCCCCGGTCGTCGCCGGGACCGGGTGGAGCTGCAGCGCGCTGCACCCCCTAGCGTCGAGCCATGAGCATGGAGAACGTCGCCAGGACCTCGATGTGGCGGGCGATGGCC
Organism: Kineococcus sp. GCM10028916; assembly: GCF_042674865.1. Taxonomy (NCBI): domain Bacteria; kingdom Bacillati; phylum Actinomycetota; class Actinomycetes; order Kineosporiales; family Kineosporiaceae; genus Kineococcus; species Kineococcus sp. GCM10028916. Next base: position 336,322 of record NZ_JBHTFM010000001.1, read on the forward strand.
GCTCCCGACCAGAAGCCCTTCCGCCCCGGCACCGTCCGTCGCGTCCTCGCGATGGCCCGCGAACGTTCCCGCCGCCTCACCCTCTTCGTCAGCGGCAGCGTCGTGCTGGCCGTGCTCGCCGTCGCCACCCCCGTCCTCGCGGGCCGGGCCATCGACGCCGTGGGGGCCGGCGACCGGGGTCGGGTCGTCACCATCGCGCTCCTCATCGCCGCGGTGGCCCTGGCCGAGTCCGGCCTCGGCCTGGTCGTGCGCTGGCTCTCCTCCACCCTGGGCGAGGACCTGATCCTCGACCTGCGCACCCGCGTCTACGACCACGTCCAGCGGATGCCCGTCGCGTTCTTCACCCGCACCCACACCGGTGCCCTGGTCAGCCGCCTCAACAACGACGTCCTCGGTGCGCAACGCGCGTTCAGCGACACCCTCTCCGGCATCGTCAGCAACGTCGTGGCCGTCGTCCTCACCGCCGTCGTCATGATCGGCATCTCCTGGCAGATCACGCTGATCGCCCTGGTCCTGCTGCCGATCTTCGTCCTCCCCGCCCGGCGGATGGGCCGTCACCTCGCCCAGCTCTCCCGGGAGGCCGCCGTCCTCAACGCGGCCATGATCAACCAGACCACCGAACGCTTCTCCGCCCCCGGGGCGACCCTCGTCAAGCTCTTCGGCCGACCCGACGAGGAGTCCCGCTCCTTCGCCGGCGCGGCCCGTTCCGTGCGCGACATCGGGGTCAAGAGCTCCATCCGCCAGGCCGTCTTCGTCACCGCCCTCACCACCGTCTCCGCGCTGGCGCTCGCGGTCGTCTACGGGGTCGGCGGGCTCGCGGCGATCGCGGGCACCCTCAACGCCGGCAACATCGTCGCGCTGGCCCTGCTGCTGACCCGGCTCTACGCGCCGCTGACGGCGCTGGCCAGCGCACGGATCGACGTCATGAGCGCGCTGGTCAGCTTCGACCGGGTCTTCGAGGTCCTCGACCTCGTGCCCCTGGTGCAGGAGAAGCCGACGGCGACCACGGTGCCCGCCGGTCCGGCGGGGGTGGAGTTCGAGAACGTCCGCTTCGCCTACCCCGCCGCCTCGGAGGTGTCGCTGGCGTCGCTGGAGGAGGTCGCGACCCTCGACACCCGGGGCGGGGTGGAGGTCATCCACGACGTGTCGTTCCGGGTCGAGCCGGGTCAGGTCGTGGCCATCGTGGGGTCCTCCGGCGCGGGCAAGTCGACGCTGGCCCAGCTCCTCGCGCGCCTCTACGACGTCGACCACGGCACCGTGCGGGTGGGGGGTCGCGACGTCCGCGACCTGACGTTCGCCTCGGTGCGCGAGACCGTGGGGGTCGTGACCCAGGACGGGCACCTGTTCCACGAGTCGCTGCGCTCGAACCTGCGCCTCGCCGCTCCGGGGGCGAGCGATCAGGAGTTGTTCGAGGCGCTGGGCCGGGCCCGGCTGGGGGAGCTGGTGGCCGCGCTCCCGGACGGTCTGGACACGGTCGTGGGGGAGCGGGGGTACCGCTTCTCCGGTGGGGAGCGGCAACGGCTCACGATCGCGCGGTTGCTGCTGGCCCAGCCCCGGGTCGTGGTGCTCGACGAGGCCACGGCGTCGTTGGACACCACCTCCGAGGTCGCCGTCCAGGCCGCGTTGGACGAGGCGCTGGAGGGTCGGACGGCGATCGTCATCGCCCACCGGCTCTCCACCGTGCGCAACGCCGACCTGATCCTCGTGCTCGAGGCCGGTCGGGTCGTGGAGCGGGGAACCCACCACGAACTGCTGGCGCGCGGGGGTCGCTACGCCGAGCTGCACCGCCACAGCTCCTTCGCCCCGGCGCCGCCGCAGGGGGGTCCCGTCGACTGATCCGACCGGGCGAGACGGACGCACGCCCGGCCACCGGGCGAGGTCCGTGGTGCTCCACTGGAGGGATGTCCTCGCCGTACCCCGCGCCCCCGCCGTACCTCCAGCCGCCCCCGCAGCAGCAGCCGTCGCCCGCCCTGGCGGTCGTGTCCCTGGTCGCGGGGATCCTCTCGGCGGTGCTGGCGCCGGTGATCGGCCTGCTCGCGCTCGGGCTGGGCGTGGCGGGGATCGTCACGGGCGCGATCGCGCTGACGAAGCGCACACCGGGGCGTGGCCTGGCGATCGCGGGCCTCGTCACCGGCGGGGTGGGGGCCCTGGTCGGCGTCGTCGTGACGGTCGTGCTGTTCGTGGTCTACGGCTCGTTCCTGCTGCTGGGGATCAGCGGTGCCCTCGACCAGGAGTGGGCGGAGGGGGAGTACGACTCCGCGCCGCAGCCCTACGGCGACTCCACCGGGGCGTCGGTGGGGGAGTTCGGCTACGGGGAGTCCGCGGCCCTCGACCAGTACGTCGTCAGCGTGGACTCCGTCCACACCGAGGGCGACGTCCTCTACGCCGACCTCAGCGCGCAGTACACGGGGAGCGACACCGGCAACGCCTACGACGACCTGTACGGCTACCTCGACTCCGCCGACGGCGAGGAGTTCTCGGCGACGGACTGCGGGGAGGCCGTGAGCCCCGACGCCTACGACCTCCCGGACCTCTCACCGGGCCAGACGGTGACGTTCCAGGTGTGCTTCGCGGGCGTCGAGGACCCGGCCGGGGCCGCGGTCGAGGTCGTCGACGGCGAGGGGCTGGGCTCCTACGGCAGCTGGAGCGACGCGCTCACGCCGGGAGGACCTTCGCACACAGGCGTGTGAGTTCCGCGAGTTCGTCGCGGTCGAGGACGGACAGCTCCCGGGCGATGCTCGCCGCGTGCCGTCCGCCCACCTCGCGCCGCAGCGCGGCGCCGTCAGCGGTGAGCGCGACGACGACGCCGCGCCCGTCGGCGGGGTCGGCCTCGCGGGTCAGCAACCCCTGCCGGGCGAGGCGGTCCACCAGTCGGCTCAGGGAGGGTTGCGGGAGGTAGACGTCCGCGCTGAGCTCGCCGAGGCGGCACCGTCCCTGCGGGGAGCGGGAGAGCGTGTAGAGCACGTCGTACTCGCGCACGCTCAGCCCGCCCCACACGTCCTGCTCGGCGAACCGGCGCAGCAACGTCGACTGGACCCGGAACAACGCCTCCCAGGCCTCGACGGCCGCACCGGTCCGGCCCTCAGACGACGGCGGCACCGGCGGCCTTCGCGTCGCGCGCCGCGACCCGCGCGGCGTGCGAAGGCGGGTCGCTGGGGACACCGGCGGGGCGCCGCGCCTCGAACTCCTCGCGCAGCACGGGGACGACGTGCTCCCCGAGCAGGTCGAGCTGCTCGAGCACCGTCTTCAGCGGCAGCCCCGCGTGGTCCATGAGGAACATCTGGCGCTGGTAGTCGCCGAAGAACTCCTGGAAGGTCAGCGTCTTCTCGATCACCTGCTGGGGGGAGCCGACGGTCAGCGGGGTCTGCGCGCTGAACTCCTCCAGCGAGGGCCCGTGCCCGTAGACGGGGGCGTTGTCGAAGTAGGGGCGGAACTCGCGCACCGCGTCCTGGGAGTTCTCGGCCATGAAGACCTGGCCGCCGAGGCCGACGATCGCCTGCTCGGGGGTGCCGTGGCCGTAGTGGGCGTAGCGCTCCCGGTAGAGGTCGATGAGGCGGATGTAGTGCTCCTTGGGCCAGAAGATGTTGTTGGCGAAGTACCCGTCGCCGAAGTAGGCGGCGATCTCGGCGATCTGCGGGGTCCGGATCGATCCGTGCCACACGAAGGGCGCCACGCCGTCCAGGGGACGGGGGGTGGAGGTGAAGCCCTGCAGCGGGGTGCGGAACTCCCCCTCCCAGTCGACGACGTCCTCGTCCCACAGCCGGCGCAGCAGCTGGTAGTTCTCCACCGTGAGCTCGACGCCGCGGCGGGGGTCCTGACCGAACCAGGGGTAGAGGCGCCCGTCGTTGCCCCGGCCCAGGACGAGGTCGACGCGGCCGTCGCTGAGGTGCTGCAGCATCGCGTAGTCCTCGGCCATGCGCACCGGGTCGTTGGTGGTGATGTGCGCGATGGACGTCGAGACGGTCAGGCGGGTGGTGCGGGCGGCGATCCACCCCAGCAGGGTGGTCATGGCGGACGGCACGAACGGGGGGTTGTGGTGCTCGCCGACGGCGAAGACGTCCAGGCCCACCTGCTCGGCGTGCTCGGCCATGGTCACCAGCGCCTTGATGCGCTCGTGCTCGGTCGGCTCGCGACCGGTGGTGGGGTCGGGGGTGATGTCGCCGACGCTGAAGATCCCGAACTGCATGACCCGCTCCTCCTGGAAGTCCATGCGTTTGCATGTACTTCGTTGAAGCGTACAGCACTACGGGTTGTTCCCGGCGTCAGGCCCGGGCGAGCCGGGAGTGCCGGTAGCCGTAGGCGGCGTAGACGCCGAGCCCCAGCGCCATCCAGATCCCCAGCCGGACCCAGCTGATCCCCGGCAGGAAGCCCATCAGCACCACCGCGGCCACCGCCGAGACCACCGGCAGGACGGGCACCCCCGGCATCCGGAACGCGCGCGGCAGGTCCGGGCGGGTGCGGCGCAGCACGATCACCCCGATCGAGACGAGCACGAAGGCGAACAACGTGCCGATGTTCACCATCTCGGCCAGGTCGGAGATGGGTGTCAGCGCCGCGACGACCGCGACGACGACACCGGTGACGACGGTGATGCGCACCGGGACGCCCCGGCGCTCGGACACCGTCGAGAACCACGCCGGGATGAGCCGGTCGCGCGCCATCGCGAAGAGCACCCGGTTCTGCCCCAGCATGAGGATCATCATGACCGTCAGCAGCCCCGCGACCGTGCCGACGCTGATGAGCGTCGCGACGAGGTCGGCCCCGACGTCGCGGAAGGCGTTCGCCAACGGCGCCTCCACGCTGATCCGGTCGTAGCGGACCATCCCCGTGATCACCAGCGACACCAGCACGTAGAGCACGGTGCAGATCGCCAGCGACCCGAAGATGCCCCGGGGGACGTCGCGCTGGGGGTTCTTCGTCTCCTCCGCGGCGGTCGCGACGATGTCGAACCCGATGAAGGCGAAGAAGACCAGGGCCGACGCGGTGAACACCCCGCCGATCCCGAACGTGCCCAGAGGCACCCCCAGGTCCGCCCAGAGCGAGGGGGCCACCGGCGCGGCCGAGGCGCCCGCGGACCCCGTCGGCGGCACGAACGGCGACCAGTTCGAGGTCTTCACGAAGAACAACCCGGCCACGATCACCACCGCGACGACGGCGAGCTTCACGCACACGACGACGGCGTTGAAGCGGGCCGACGTCTTCGAGCCCACGCAGAGCACCGCCGTCAGCGCCAGGACCACGGCGGCCGCGATGAGGTTCGGCTGCGTCGGGCCGGGGGAGTCGGAGTACAACCACCCCGGCACCTCCAGGCCGAGGGTCTGGTCCAGGAGGTCGGCGGCGTAGCCGGACCAGCCCACGGCGACGGTCGCCGCGCCGAGCGCCAGCTCGAGCACGAGGTCCCAGCCGATGATCCACGCCACCACCTCACCGAGGCTGGCGTAGGAGAACGTGTACGCCGACCCCGCCACCGGGACGGTCGAGGCGAACTCCGCGTAGCACAGCGCCGCGAGCGCGCAGACGATGCCGGAGACCACGAAGGACAGCGACACCGCTGGCCCGGCGCGGGTCCCGGCCGCCTCCCCGGTCAGCACGAAGATGCCCGTCCCGATGATGACCCCGACCCCGAAGACCGTCAGGTCCCAGGCCCCCAGCGTCTTCTTCAGCCGCTGGCCCGGTTCGTCCGTGCTCGCGATCGCGTCCTCGACGCTCTTCGTCCGGAAGATTCCCACGGCGTCGCAGCGTAGGACGCTCAGGCCGTCCTGGCGACGCGGATGATCTTGCGACGCAGCCAGACCTTGCGGCTGCCGCCCATGTAGAGGCGCACCCGGGCCAGCTCCCAGTGCCCGTACTCGGCGTGCTCGGTGAGCAGCCGCCGCGCGTCGGAACGGGTGGTCTCGCGGGACAGGGTGAGGACGCGGTACTCGTACTGCTCCGCCGCGGAGGTGCCGGAACGCCCGGTGTGATCAGACATCCCCACCATGATGCACCCGACGCGGTGCACCCGACGCGCTACCCGGGGGTGGATCTCCGATACGGTCGCTGCATGACGGACGACCCGCGCGCGGCCCTCGCACGACTCGTGGCCACGCTCGAGGACCACCTCGCAGCCTCGGCCAACCGACGCGGGGAGACCGACCCTGCCGTCGCCGACGCCTACCAACGGGTCGCCGACGCCTTCGAGGCCTACGAGGAGGCGCTCTACGACGCCTACGACGAGGTCACCCCGTTCGTCCTCTACGACGACGTCGAGGACGACCGCGAAGACGACGACGAGGACGACGAGGACGACGACCCCGAGGACGACGAGTCCGACTCCGACGACGAGGACTCCGAGGACCCCCCCACCCCCTTGTGAGGGTTCGGTGCCCTGCGCGTGAGCGCGCAGGAGAGCGAGGCGGGGGAGCCGCTAGCGTTCCCGTCGTGCTCACCGCCGTCCCGCCCACCGCCCCCACCCACCGACCGGGCGGGGGTGCCCGCGCGTGAGCATGGGCATCGTCGAGGGCGCCTTCCTCGGTCTCGTGCAAGGACTCACCGAGTTCCTGCCCATCTCCTCCAGCGCCCACCTCGCCATCGTCGGGACCCTCATCGGGGCCGACGACCCCGGCGCGGCGTTCACCGCCATCTGCCAGCTCGGCACCGAGGCCGCGGTCATCGGCTACTTCCGCAAGGACATCGCCCGGATCATCAGCCGCTGGGTGCAGTCCCTGCTCGGCCGCGTCCCGCGCACCGACCCCGACGCCCGGATGGGCTGGCTGGTCATCCTCGGCACCCTCCCCATCGGGGTGCTCGGCCTCCTCTTCCAGGACTCCATCGAGACCGTCCTGCGCGGGTTCGTCGTCATCGCCACCACGCTCTGGCTCTTCGCCCTCGTCCTCGGCGCGGCGGACCGCTTCGGGGCCAAGGAACGGACCCTGGACCAGCTCACCTGGAAGCACGGCGTGCTGTTCGGACTCGCCCAGGCGCTCGCCCTCATCCCCGGGGTCTCCCGCTCCGGCGGCACGATCTCCATGGGCCTGCTGCTCGGCTACACCCGCGAGGCCGCCGCCCGCTACTCCTTCCTGCTCGCCATCCCCGCCGTCGTCCTCTCCGGCTTCTTCCAGCTCTTCAGCGAGGTCCACGACGGGGCCGCCGTGGCCTGGGGCCCGACGATCGCCGCCACGATCGTCGCCTTCGTCGTCGGCTACGTCGTCATCGCCTGGCTCATGCGCTTCATCTCCACCCACAGCTACCGCGCGTTCGTGCTCTACCGCCTCGCCGCCGCCGCCGTGGTGTACGTCCTCGTGCTCACCCACGTGCTCCCGGCCTTCAACGGCACGAACTTCGGATGACCCGTGACACTCCGCGTTCGAAAACGGAGAAACGTGACCTGATCGGTCGATGACCCGCTACCGTGCGTTCACGGATGTCACGGAACCGCCGGGGGGGCCGACTGTGGAACGCCGCATGGGGACGACACGCCCACGCACAGGACGAACGAGCGACCTGCGCATCCAACGCGCGCCCGAACTCGTCCACACCGCCCGGGCCGCCGACGGCCTCGACGTCACCCTCGTCGGACTGAACTACCTGCCCGAACCCACCGGCATCGCGCCCTACACCACCGGCGTCGCCCGCGGCCTCGCCGCCCGCGGCCACCGCGTCCACGTCGTCACCGGCATGCCCCACTACCCCGCCTGGCGCCGCGACCCCGACTACCCCGGGGTCGTGCGCCACGAGAACGACGGCGACGTCCACGTCACCCGCGTCTGGCACCCCGTGCCCAGCGCCCCGCTCGGCGCCGGCCGCGTCGGCCTCGAAGCAGGGTTCGCCCTCGCCGCCGGCGCCGCACTCACCCACCACCGCCTCACCCGCACCCCCACCGACGTCGTCGTCGCCGTCAGCCCCGCCCTGCTCTCCGTCGCCGCCGCCCTCGCCCACGGCCACGCCGCCCACGCCCCCGTCGGCGTCGTCGTCCAGGACGTCTACAGCCGCACCGCCGTGGACACCACCAACGCCGGGGGAGCCGCCCTGCGCGTCGCGGCCCGCCTCGAAGGCCGCCTCCTGCGACGCGCCACCGGCGTCGCACTCGCCCACGAACGCTTCCGACCCGCCGTCACCGCCCTCGGCGTCCCCGCCGACAACCTCACCGTCCTGCCCAACTGGACCCACGTCACCCGCGCCGACGCCGCCGCCGGAACCGCCGTCCGCACCCGCCACGGCTGGGACCCACGCACCCCCGTCGTCCTGCACGCCGGGAACATGGGCGCCAAGCAGCACCTCGAGAACGTCCTCGCCACCGCCCGCCTCGCCCTCGCCGACGGCGCCCCCCACCACTTCGTCCTCCTCGGCGACGGCGCCCGCCGCCGCGCCCTGCAGGCCCTCGCCGCCGACCTGCCCAACGTGCAGTTCATCGACCCCGTCCCCGACGCCGACTTCACCGCCCACCTCGCCGCCGCCGACGTCCTGCTCCTCAACGAACTACCCGGCCTGCACGACATGTGCGCGCCCAGCAAACTCACCTCCTACTTCGCCGCCGGCCGCCCCGTCCTCGCCGCCACCCACGACGACTCCGCCGCCGCCGCCGAACTCGAGAACGCCCGCGCCGGCCTCCGCGTCGACCCCGGCGACCCCGCCGCGGCGCTCGCCGGTCTGCGCCGCCTCGCCGAACGACCCGACCTCGCCGGCCGCCTCGCCGCGGCCGGCCCCACCTACGCCGCCAGCCGCCTCGGCGCCGGGGCCGCCATCGACGCCTACGACCACTGGATCCGGGATCTCGGGGAGACGCCGTGGAACTGATCGACCACCTCCGCCTCGTCGGCCGCCGCTGGACGTGGATCGTCGCCGGCCTCCTGCTCGGCGCGCTCGCCGCCGGCGGCTGGGCCTACCTCTCGCCCCGCAGCTACGCCTCCAGCACCGAACTGTTCGTGGGCAGCGTCCTCAACGGCCAGAACGACTCCGGCGGCGGGTCCTACTCCGCCTCCCAGTTCGTCCTGGGCCGCATGAGCACCTACGCCCAGCTCGTCGACTCACCCGACATCGCGACCAGCGTCGACACCCGTGTCGGCCTCGGGCTCAGTGCCGCGCAGTTCGCCGACTCCGTCACCGCCACCGTCCCGCCGGGCACCGTCCTGCTCCGCGTCACCGCCCACGCGGCCACCCCCGAACACGCCCAGGACCTCGCCGGCGCCACCGCCGACGCCCTCGCCACGACCATCGAGACCCTCGAGCAGGACACCTCAGGTGGCAAGCAGATCGTCGACGCCACGGTCACCAGCCCCGCCACCGCGCCCACCACCCCCTCCTCACCGGACGTCCCCACCGGCATCGGGATCGGCCTCGCCGCCGGCCTCGTCCTCGGCGTCCTCGCCGCCACCGCCCGCGACCAGGCCGTCCGCCGCCGCGCGCTCACCCTCGAGGACCGTGACGTCGACGACCCGGAACACCTGCTGGCCCGCAGGTGATCTCCCGATGACCCCTCCCCGCGTCGGCATCGTCCTCGCGGTCCACAACGGCGAGCACCACCTCGCCGCCGCCCGGGCCCAGGTCGAGGCCCTCACCGACCCCGACCTGCAGCTCCTCCTCGTCGACGACGCCTCCACCGACTCCACGTCCGAGACCCTGCGCACCTGGGCCCGCGACGACCCCCGCGCCACCCTGCTGCGCAACAGCACCCGCACCGGGGTCGCCGGCGCCCGCAACCGCGCCCTCGACCACGTCACCGCCGACTACGTCTGGTTCACCGACTGCGACGACGAGTGGTCGCCCGACATCACCGCACGGCTGAGCGAACGCGCCCGGCGCACCGACGCCGACGTCGTCGTCTGCGACGCCTGGACCCGTCGGGCCGACCGCGCCACTCGGACGCCGCTGGGAGAACCGCTGCAGGAGAACGTGACCGAGCCCGTCGACGCGTTCCGCCGGCTGCTGCGCGGGGAGCTGCAGGGCCACCTGTGGAACAAGCTCTTCCGCCGCGAGCTCTTCGAGGCCCGCGGTGACCGCCCCGCCGTCCGCTTCCCCGCCACCCGCGCCCACTCCGACCTGGCCGGCGTCGCCACCCTGCTCGCCCGCTCGCAGCGCACCGAACTGCTCGACGAACGCCTCTACACCTACGTCCTGCACGAGGGGTCCATCCTCAACAGCCGCGAGACCCGCACCCGCGACCTGCTCGACGTCCGCGACCACGTCCGTGCCCAGGTCGAGGTCCTGCGCCGCGAGCACCCCGGCCACCGCGACGAGCTGCGCGACGACCTGCTCCTCTTCGAGTACCGCTTCGTCTACCTCGCCCTGCTCAACGACGCCATCCGCCGCGACCGCCGCGAGCCCGCGGGCCGTGGCCCCTGCGCCAGCCGCGACGCCCGCAGCGCCATCACCCTCGGCGGGCTCCTCCGGCTCAGCCGGCACGGCCGCCTCGGGGTCGCCGCCCCCGCCGCGGCGGTCAAGTTCGCCTACCCGCTCTACGCCGCCGCCTACACCGCCTACCGGCGCCGCAAGTGGGGCACCGTCGGGTTCGGTGCCTCGTGAGGCGTTCGCTGAACGCCCTCCTCGACCAGGCCGCCTCCAGCGCCTCCAACGTCCTCGCCCTCGTCCTGCTCGCCCGGGCCCTCGACGCCGACACCTTCGGTCGCTTCTCCCTCGGCTACGCCGTCCTGGTCCTCGTCCTCTCCCTCACGCGCGCGGCCCTGGGCACGCGGATCACCCTCACGCCCGACCACGACCACGCGCACCGGGTCACCGCCGGGGTCCTCGGCGCGCTCACCCTGCTCGCCGTGCCCACGGCCGCGGTCGTGACCGGAGCCGGACTGCTGCTCACCAGCGGACACGACCCCGCCCTGCAACTCCTCGTCGGCCTCGCGACCCCGGTGGTCTGCGCCCAGGACGTCCTGCGCTTCGGCGCCGTCGCCGCCGGGCGACCCGGCGTCGCCCTCGTCTCCGACCTCAGCTGGCTCGCCCTGGTCGGCGTCGCCCTGCTGCTGCGCACCGACAGCCGCACGACGCTGCTCGTCTGGGCCGGTGGCGCCGCGCTCGCCCTCGTCGTGGCCCTCGTCGGCCTGCGCACCCGCCCCGACGTCCGCGCCGGCCGGGACCTGCTGGTGCGCCTCGCGCGACGCGAGGACCCCCTCGCCGCGTCGCTGGCCGCCAACAGCGTCATCGCCTCCCTCGGGCTGCTCGCCGTCCTCACCGTCGCGGCCCACCTCATCGACCCCGCCGCCGCCGGCAGCCTGCGGGCCGCCGCCACCGCGATGGGTCCCGTCAACGTCGCCTTCGCCTACGTCTCCCTCAGCCTCGCCCCGACCCTCGTGCGCCGCGCCCGCGACGGCGACCGCCGCTTCTGCGCGCGCGCCGCCCTCGTCCTCGGCGTCGGCACCGCGCTCTGGGGGACGTGCCTCCTGCTGCTGCCGGACAGCTGGGGACGCACCGCGTTCGGCGAGACGTGGACCGGGGCCGCGACCGTCCTGCCCCTCACCGTCACCGAGTACGTCCTCACCGCGCTCGGGACCGCCGCCGTCCTGGGCCTGAAGGTCCGTGAACACGCCGGTGACCTGCTGCGCCAGCGCGTCGTCGCCACCGTGCTCTCCGTCGTCGCCGGCACCGCGCTGGCCGCGACGACCGGCGACGTCCGGGCCGTGGCCGCCGCCGTGGCCCTCGCCGCCGGGGTCCAGACCGGCCTCGGCTGGCACAGCCTGCTCACCCGGCCGGCGCCCGAGCCGGCGCCCGCCCGAACCCTGCGGAACGCCGATGCCTGACGACGAGACGACCCGCCTGTCCACCCCCGGTTCCGGTCATCCCGGTCATCCCGGTCATCCCGGTCATCCCGGTCATCCCGGTCACCGTCTCGCCGACGGGCGCGTGGGGTTCGCCGCCGGCGCCTTCGACCTCTTCGACGCCACCCAGCTGCACCTGCTGGAGGACGCCCGGACCCGCTGCGACCTGCTCTGCGTCGGCGTCGCCACCGACGAGCTCGCCGAGCTCCTGCACGGCCGGCGGCCCGTGGTCCCGTTCACCGAACGGCTCCTCATCGTCTCCGAACTGCGCTGCGTCGACGTGGCCCTCGCCCTGGACCACCCCGACACCCTGGAGGTCTGGGAGTCCGTCCGCTTCGACGAGCTGTTCGTCGACGACCGCTCCCCGGCCGACGACCGCACCCAGGACCGACTGCACGAGATCGGGGTAGAAGTGACCCACCTGCACGCCGAGGGGACCCCCGCGCCCGAGGCCGGGGACGCGTCGGTGCGCAGCCACCACGAACGACTGCGCACCGCCCAGAAGCCGTCCCGCGGCGTGTCGCTCTACTCCTCCCGGGTCAACCGCCCCGCCGGTCGCTGGCTCGCGGCCCTGGCCGCGACCCTGCGGCTGACCCCGGACCAGATCACCTGGGCCAGCGCGTTCGTGTCCCTGCTCGGCGCGGCCCTCATCGCCCTGCCGACGCCGGGGCCGCTGACGGGGGCCCTCGCGGGGCTCGCGCTGGTCTTCGCCTTCGCCCTCGACTCCGCCGACGGGCAGCTCGCACGGTTGACCGGCGGCGGTTCGCCCGCGGGGGAGTGGCTCGACCACGTCGTCGACTGCGGGGTGAAGGTCTGCCTGCACTCGGCGGTGCTCATCGCCTGGTACCGCAACGGGGTGAGCGGTGGGTGGCTCCTCGTCCCGCTGCTCTTCGTCCTCGTCTCGCTGGTGATGTTCCAGGGCGGGACCCTGGCGGCCAAGCTGCACGAGGCCCGGGGCGGCGGCCGGTCCGAGGCGACCGGAGCCAGTCGGCTGTCCCCGGTGCTGCTGCTGCCGGTCGACCACGGCGTGATCAGCGCCGCGTTCCTGCTCTGGGGCTTCCCGCAGGTGTTCGGGTTCGCCTACCTGGCCCTGGCCCTGGCCCACACCGCGATGCTCGTCGCCCTGTCGCGGCACTGGTACGCCCAGCTCGCCTCCGACGGTGCGCGGTGACCGGCCGCTCGCGCGGGACCCTCGGCCACCGCGCCGTCACCGGCTACGTGCCCGGGGTGTTCGACATGTTCCACATCGGCCACCTCAACATCCTGCGCCGCGCGCGGATCCACTGCGACCACCTCATCGCCGGGGTCGTCTCCGACGACGTCGCGCTCGCCCAGAAGGGCCGTCGGCCCGTCGTCGGCGAACGGGAACGGCTGGAGATCGTGGCCGCCATGCGGGTCGTCGACGCGGTGCACCTCGAGACCACCACCGACAAGCTCGCGACGTGGACCGACGTAGGGTTCGACGTCGTCTTCAAGGGTGACGACTGGAAGGGAAGCCCCAAGTGGATGCACCTCGAGAAGGAGTTCGCCGCCCGCGGCGTCAGGGTCGTCTACCTCCCGTACACGCCGGTGACCTCCAGCAGCGAACGGCGCGAACTCACCCGCTGAGGAGGGTCCTGCCGGCCCTCGCGGTCGTGGCGGCCGTCCTGGTCGCGACGGTGACCCCGGCCTCCGCGATCCAGGCGCCGGTGGCCTTCGGCGCCGCGGCCCTGCCCAGCTGGCAGGCCAACGGGGTGGCCTGGGCCGTCGCCAACGCGGGGGGTCAGGTGTTCGTCGGCGGGACGTTCACCTCGATCCGCCCACCCGGGTCCCCGGCCGGGACGGGGGAACAACCCCGCACGAACCTCGCCGTGTTCGACGCGGCCACCGGTGAGCCCACGGCCTGCGCCCCGACGTTCACCCTGAAGAGCGGCACCGCCACCGTCCGCGCGCTGGCCGTCTCCCCGGACGGTGCGACCCTCTACGTCGGCGGCAGCTTCGACACCGTCTCCGGCACGCCCCGCCAGCAGCTCGCCGCCATCGACATCGCCAGCTGCACCCTGATCACGGCGTTCGCCCCGCTGCCCGACGGTCCCGTCCGCAGCATCGTCACCGACGCCCAGACCGTCTGGTTCGGGGGCTCGTTCACGAAGGTGGGCGCCGCCGTGCGTTCGAAGGCGGCCGCCGTCACCGCCGTCACCGTCGGCGCCACCACCACCGCCCCCGGAACGCTCACGGCCTGGGACCCTGCGCTGGACAACGACGTGCTGGCCCTCGCCCTGCGTCCCTCCGGTGGCCAGGTGGTGCTCGGGGGACTCTTCGACACCGCGACCGGTGCGGCCTCGCACGGGCTCGTCGTGGTGGACGCCACGACGGGGACGGCGGTCCGCCGCTTCACGCCCGCCTACGTCCCCGCCTCCTCGCGGGTCAAGGCGATCGCGGTGGACGCCACCGGGTTCTACGTCGCCAACGAGGGGTACGGCACAGGGTCCTTCGACGGTCGCTTCGCCGTCGACTGGGACACCTGGACGCAACGCTGGCGCGACGGCTGCCTCGGGGCGACCCAGGCCGTCGCGGTCTACCAGGGCGTCCTCTACAGCGCCTCGCACGCGCACGACTGCCGCCCGATCAGCGCCTACCCCGACGAGCAGCGCCACCACTTCCTCGCGGAGACCACCCAGACCGGGGACAAACCCAGTCTGCTGTCGTGGTTCCCCAACACCGACGACGGCATCGGCGAGCACATCGGGCCGCGCGCCATCACCATCGCCCAGACCGCCTCCCGCGGAGCGGTCCTGTGGGGGGTCGGGGAGTTCACCAACGTCAACGGGGTGGCCCAGCAGAGCATCACGCGGTTCGGCAGCGGTCCCGAACAGGCCGCGCCCTCGGCGACCCCGTTCCTGCTGACGTCCCCCGCGCCGGGGCAGGTGCGCGTCGCCTGGCGACGGTCCCTCGACCTCGACGACTCCACCCTCACCTACCGCGTCTACCGCGAGGGGACCACCGCCCCGATCGCCACCACCAGTGCCACCTCGTGGTTCTGGAACCGGCCGCAGTCCACCGTGCTCGACTCCGGGTTGACGGTGGGTTCCACCCCGAGGTACCGGGTGGAGGTCAGCGACGGCAACACCACCAGGACGACCGACTGGCGCGGGATCACCGTGCGCGGCACCACCTCGGCCTACGCGGAGCAGGTCCGCGCCGACGGTGCGGTGTTCCTCTGGCGCTACGACGAAGCGGGTGACGTCCTCGTCTCCGACAGCATCGCCAACCAGAGCGGTGCCCTCAACGGTGGCGCCACGTTCCGCGTCCCCGGGGCCGTCGGCGACGACCCGAGCACGGCGCGCACGCTGAACGGTGGGGGCAGCACCATCTTCTCCGAGGTCCGCTACGCGGCCCCGAAGTCCTTCACCGAGGAGACGTGGTTCAAGACGACGACCACGGCCGGCGGGAAGATCATGGGGTTCGGCGACCGCCGCACGCTGAACTCCAGCAGCAACGACAAGCACGTGTACATGACGAACTCCGGGCGGCTCGTCTTCGGCGTCCTCGCCGGCGGCAAGGTCGTCACCCTCTCCACCACCGGGTCCTACAACGACGGTCAGTGGCACCACGTGGCCGCGACCCAGGGCTCGTCCGGGATGGTCCTCTACGTCGACGGGGCCAAGGTCTCCTCGAACTCGACGACGACCAACCAGAACGTCTCCGGGTACTGGCGGGTGGGGGGCGACACGATCTCGACGGCCTGGCCCGACAAGCCGACGAACACGAGCTTCGTGGGGTCCCTCGACGAGACGGCCTACTACGCCAAGGCGCTGTCCGCGGCGCAGGTCGCCCGCCACGTGGAGATCGCCCGG
Organism: Kineococcus sp. GCM10028916; assembly: GCF_042674865.1. Taxonomy (NCBI): domain Bacteria; kingdom Bacillati; phylum Actinomycetota; class Actinomycetes; order Kineosporiales; family Kineosporiaceae; genus Kineococcus; species Kineococcus sp. GCM10028916. The sequence goes on from NZ_JBHTFM010000001.1 coordinate 351,899, forward strand.
GGTGCGGCCCCGGCCGACACCACCCCGCCCACGGTGCCGGGCACGCCCACGGCGACCGTGGAAGGGGACCAGGTGCGACTGACCTGGACGCCGAGCACGGACGCCGTCGGCGTGACGAGCTACGTCGTGCACCGCTCCGACACGTCGGGTTCCACCCCCTCCGCCGCCACGGCGGTCGCGAACCCCACGACGACGACGGCGACCGACGACCCGGCCACGGGGACCTGGTACTACCGCGTCACGGCGAAGGACGCCGCGGGGAACACCTCGCCCGCCTCCCCGGAGGTCGCGGTGACCCTGCAGCAGGGCGCTCCGACGGTCAACCTCGTCCCCACCGCCGACGCCTTCGCCAACGAGGGGTCGCCGGGGACGAACTACGGGACCAGCACCCAGATGACGTCGCGGGGGGATCAGGGGGCGATCGCCTACCTCCGCTTCGACGTGCCGGCGGCTCCGGCGGGGACCACGCTGACCGGGGCCACCCTGCGACTGCGGACCTCCAGCGACAAGCTGGCCGGTTCGACCGACACCGCGTCGGTGCGACTGGCGACGGGGAACTGGGGGGAGAGCACGCTGACCTGGAGGAACAAGCCGGTGTCGGGTTCCGTCGTGCTCGGCACCGTTCCGGGCGGCACGACCCCCGAGCAGTCGTTCGCGGTGGTGCTGACCCCCGGGGCGCTGACCCCCGGGACCACGGTGACGCTGGCGATCCGGGGTTCGGGCAGTGACAACCTGACGCTGTGGACCCGGGAGCAGAGCCGGGTCGACACCCGGCCGGCCCTGGACCTGCAGTTCAGCTGATCGGTCGGTCGAGCAGCAGCACGTGACGACCCGCCGGGCCGATCGGCCCGGCCCGGCGGGTCCGCTCGACGAAGAGCCCGCAGGCCAGGATCACGAGGAACCCGGCCATGGCCTGCAACAGCGAACCCCGCAGCAGGATGACGAAGTAGAACGGCATCACGACCGCCAGCACGGGCCTTCGCCCGGTGCGGAACCCGAGGTCGGCGCCGGCGTCGGCGCGGGCCACGACGTAACCGACGAGCAGCATCCCCACGACCAGCAGCAGGAACCCGCCGTTGACGAGGAACTCCGCCCACAACGGCGCCGAGAGGTTGCTGAAGCGGTACTCGCGCGCGTTGGCGAGCAGGATCCCGGTGTCGGTCGGTTTGTCCGGCCAGAAGGCCCGCGGGACCCAGAACAGCACGGTGCCGAGGAGTTGCCGTCCGTCGGTCGACCCGAGGTCGCGGACGTACCAGACGGCGTTGGTGATCTGCTCGAACGCGTCGAAGTCGCCCGAGGTCATGACGTCCAGGGTCGGCGGCAGCGCGCCGCGGGTGTTCACCTCGGCGACGACCCGCCGGGCGGCGTCGGCCACCGGGTAGAGCAGCAGCAGCGCGGCGACGAAACCCAGACCGAAAGCGCGGGCCCGACCCCTGGTCGCCATGGCCCCCAGCGCCACGACCACCGAGAGCCCGGCCGTCCCCGCGACGTAGCGCGGGCTCGAGATCGGGTTCATGGAGACGACGATCGCGGCCCCCACCACCAGCAGCAGGCCGCGGCGGGCCGGGATCCGCACGAGCGCCACGAACGCGACGACGAGCGGGAACGTCGCCAACGAGCGGACGACGGCGTTGACGGCCGGGTCCGGCCAGGCCGCCAGGGCGGCCGCGCTGCGGGTGTCCCGAGCCGCGAACATCGCCGGCAACCCGGTCTTCCACGTGTAGTAGCCGAACAGCAGCAGCGCGAGCACCGCGAGCACGACGGCCCGCCGTCGCGGGACCTCACCGAGGCGCGCAGCCACCCGCCGTCGCCGACCGACGGCGATGCCGAGCGCGACGGCCGAGGTCCCCACGACGACGGCGAGCAGCGCCTGAGCGTGCAGTTCGACGTGCGGACGCGGGGTCGTCCCGGGGTGCTGTCCCGACCGCAGCTGGACCACCGGGGCCAGGGCCAGGAAGACGTACACGAAGATCCAGAACACGACCTCGAACAGGCGTCGGGGGGCGGTCACCACGACCCAGCCGAGTCGCGCCCCCACGAGGACGGTGAACGCGATCGCCCAGCGCCACAACGTGTCCGCCGGTGCCGGGTCGGGGGTGAAGCGCACCACGAGCAGCGGGACGACGACGCCCAGGACGACCGCGGCGCCCAGGGCCAGCGCCGTGGTCGAGGAGTCGTGCCCCGGTTCCGCGGTCCCCACCGGTTCCCGGGTGCGCTGCGTGCTGCCGGGCATCGGCGGGGTTCCTCCTCAGCGGGCGACGGGCGACACCAGGGCGCGCCGTTCGGCCTCGGTCATCAACTGCGCGAGTTCCGTGGCCTGCACGGTAGCGCTCCAGCCGAGTTCACGACGGGCCTTGGACGGGTCACCGATGAGCGCGTCGACCTCGGAGGGCCGTTCGTAGCGCTCGTCGTGCGCGACGTGGTCGCGCCAGTCCAGGCCCACCGACTCGAAGCAGTTCTGCGCGAACTCCCGGACCGAGGTGCCGACCCCGGTGGCGAGGACGTAGTCGCTCGGTCGCTCCTGCTGCAGCATCCGCCACATGCCCTCGACGTACTCCTTGGCGTAACCCCAGTCGCGGACGGCGTCGAGGTTGCCGAGGTAGAGGGTGTCCTGCTTGCCGGCGGCGATCCGGGCCGCGGCGGCGGCGATCTTCCGGGTGACGAACGTCTCACCGCGCCGGGGGGACTCGTGGTTGAAGAGGATGCCGTTCACCGCGAACATCCCGTACGCCTCGCGGTAGTTGCGCGTCATCCAGTACCCGTAGACCTTCGCCGCGCCGTAGGGGCTGCGCGGGTGGAACGGGGTGACCTCGGACTGCGGAGGTGGGGTGGCGCCGAACATCTCCGAACTGGAGGCCTGGTAGAACCGGCACTGCAGGCCGATCATGCGGATGGCCTCGAGGATGCGCGTGGTGCCGAGTCCCGTGGTGTCGCCGGTGAACTCCGGTTCCTCGAAACTCACGCGCACGTGCGACTGCGCGGCGAGGTGGTACACCTCGTCGGGACGGATGTCGTCGAGCAGGGTCACCATCCGGGAGCCGTCGGTCAGTTCCCCGAAGTGCAGGAAGAACCGGGCGTGCGGGTCGTGCGGGTCCTGGTACAGGTGGTCGATCCTGGCGGTGTTGAACGACGACGACCGCCGCACCAGTCCGTGGACCGCGTAGCCCTTCTCCAGCAACAGCTCGGCCAGGTAGGAGCCGTCCTGACCCGTGATGCCCGTGATGAGCGCAATCTTGCGCATCCGTCGCCCCCCGTGGACTGCGTGGTCACTCGTAGTGAGCATACAATCATCCGGAGGGGACATCTGTCTGCCGAACGGGTCACCGGACCTGTACCTTTCGAGCCATGGACGCCCCCACTGGTCACGGACGGTGGCCCCTCGACCCGGAGTCGACGGTCTACGTCGCCGGCCACCGCGGACTGGTCGGGTCGGCCGTGCTGCGCAGGCTGCAGGCCGAGGGGTTCCGCAACCTCGTCGTGCGGACCTCCGGTGAACTCGACCTGCGCGAACGCCCCGCCGTCGACCGGTTCTTCGACGAGGTGCGGCCCGACGTCGTCGTGCTGGCCGCCGCCAAGGTCGGCGGCATCGGCGCGAACTCAGCGTTCCCGGCCCAGTTCCTCTCCGACAACCTCCGGATCCAGGTGAACGTCCTCGACGCGGCCGTCGCGGTCGGGACGCCGCGGCTGCTGCTGCTGGGTTCCTCCTGCATCTACCCGAAGTTCGCCGAGCAGCCCATCCGCGAGGACTCGCTGCTCACCGGCCCGCTGGAACCCACGAACGACGCCTACGCGATCGCCAAGATCGCCGGTGTCCTGCAGGTGCAGGCGGTCCGTCGCCAGTACGGGTTGCCGTGGATCTCCGCGATGCCCACCAACCTCTACGGCCCCCACGACAACTTCGACCCCGAGGCCTCCCACGTCCTGCCCGCGATGCTGCGCCGGTTCCACGAGGCCGCCCGCGACGACGTCCCCGTGGTCACGTGCTGGGGGAGCGGCACCCCGCGCCGGGAGTTCCTGCACGTCGACGACCTGGCGCAGGCGTGCCTCTTCCTGTTGCGCCACTACGACGACCCCGACCCGGTCAACGTCGGGACCGGGTCCGACGTCACGGTCGCCGAACTCGCCGGGCTGGTCGCCGGGGTCGCCGGGTACCGCGGCCGGATCGAGTGGGACGCGTCGAAGCCCGACGGCACCCCGCGCAAGCTGCTCGACGTGTCGAAGCTGCGCGCCCTCGGCTGGAGTGCGTCCACCCCCCTGGCCGACGGCGTCGCGGCGACCTACGACTGGTACCGGCGTGCCCTGGAGCCGGTGGCGTGATCCGGCGGCTGTCCGGTTTCACCGGCGCCGGCTACGACAAGGGCCGGGGCCCGCTGTGGCAGATCGCCTGGCAGCTCGTCTCGGGTCTCGTCGTGGTGCGGTGGTGGTGCCCCGCCGCCCTGCGGGTCGCCCTGCTGCGGGCGTTCGGGGCCCGCATCGGTGCGGGGGTCCTCATCCGGCACGGGGTGCGCGTGCACTGGCCCTGGAAGCTGACCGTCGGGGCCGACAGCTGGATCGGTCAGGGCGCCTGGGTGCTCAACCTGGAACCCGTCGTCCTCGGGCACGACGTCTGCATCTCCCAGGACGTGCTGCTCTGCACGGGCAGCCACGACCACCGTTCGCCCACCTTCGAGTTCGACAACGCGCCCATCGAAGTCGGCGACGGGGCCTGGATCGCCGCCCGGGCCACCGTCCTGCGGGGGGTCGTCGTGGGCAGCGGCGCCGTCGTGGGGGCCTGCGCCCTCGTCGTGCGCGACGTGCCGGCCGGCGCCACCGTCCTCGCCCCGCAGGCGATCGAACCGGGGCGCTGAGCCGGTGCGCGTCCTGCACGTGCTGACGCTGGTCTCACCGGACGGGGCGTTCGGGGGACCGGTCGCGGTCGCGACCCACCAGACGTCCGCCCTGCGGGCCCGGGGCCACGACGTCCGCGTCCTCGCCGGGGCCCGCGGCTACCCCGGCCCCGCACCCACCGAGCTCGGCGGCACCCCGCTGCGGGCCCACCGCCTCCACGGCGTGCTGCCCGGGGCCGGGTTCAGCGGTCTGACCTCGCCCGCCCTGCTCGCCGACGCCCGGCGGGCGCTGCGCTGGGCCGACGTCGTGCACGTCCACCTCGCCCGTGACCTCGTCACCCTGCCGGTGGCCCGGCTCGCCCTGGTCCTCGGCACCCCGCTGGTGCTGCAGCCCCACGGCATGGTCGTCCCGAGCGCCCACCCGCTGGCCGGCCCGCTCGACGCCCTGGCCACCCGCACCGTCCTGCGCCGCGCCGCCGCCGTCCTGCACCTGACCCCCGCCGAGGAGGCGGGGTTGCGCGCCCTCGTCCCCGCGGGTCCGGGGTGGCAGCGCCTCACCAACGGCATCCCGGGCGTCGACCCGGTGCCGCCCCTGCCGGCCCGGCCCGGTGTCCTCTTCCTCGGCCGGCTCGTGGCCCGCAAACGTCCGGCGCTCTTCGCCTCGACGGCGGCCGCGTTGCTGGCGGAGGGGATCGACGCCGACTTCGCCCTGGTGGGACCCGACGAGGGGGAGGGGCCGGCCGTCCGCCGCGTCGTGGCGGCCACCGCCGACCCCCGGCTGCGGTGGGAGGGGGCGCTGGCGCCGTCCGCCGTCGCCGACCGGCTGGCCGCTGCCTCGCTCGTGGTGCTGCCCTCGGTCGCCGAACCGTTCCCCGTCGCCGTGCTCGAGGCGATGGCCGCGGGCCGGGGCGTCGTGGTCGTGGACGACTGCGGGCTCGCCCCCGCGATCGCGGCCGCCGGGGCCGGCGCCGTCGTCGGCCCCGAGCCCGCCGACCTGCTCGACGCGGTGCGCGACCTGCTGACCCGACCCGGGGCACTGGCCGCCGCGGGCAGCGCCGCGTGGCGCACATCACACTCGCAGTTCTCGATGGCGGCGGTCACCACCCGCCTCGAGACGATCTACGCGACCGCCGTTTCCTGACGCAGAGCGAGATTCTTCACCCGTTCGGCTCAGCTGAGGCCGGGGACACCGGGGACCGGAAACGCCGGACGTGGGAGATCGTCACGCGCAGTCGCACCGCGCCGACCGGCTAAAGGGGCCCGTGGGGGGACCCGAAGTTCTGAGTAGTTCACCGCACATCGAAACCGGTCAGAGATTCGTTACACACCCCCCCCACCTCGGAGGAACCCCCGATGCGTCTGTCCCCCCAGCTCCGCACCGGCACCACCCGCACCAAGCGCGTCCTCACCGCGCTGCTGGGTGCGACCGCCGTCACCACCGCGACGCTCGTCCCGCTCGTCACCGCCACCACGGCGACCGCGGCGACCGGCGACCGCACCAGCGCCAGCGCGTTCACCACGAACGACGTCCTCCCGTTCGACATGCCGTCGGCCTCCGCGGCCGCCGCTCACGGGAAGCTCGTCTTCGCCCACTACATGCCGTCGCTGCCGCTCTCGCTGGACAACGCCGACCCGGCCAACGACTACTACGCCCGGAACTACCTGACGCCGACCGGTGAGAGCGGCAAGCACGCCGCCTACGGCGGGTTCCTGCGCGACCGTCCCCTCCCGGTCGCCAAGCAGTCCGGTTCCGACTGGAAGCTCAAGAACTTCGAACTCGAGGTGCGCCAGGCGAAGTCGGCCGGCATCGACGGTTTCAGCGTGGACCTGCTGTCGATCAACAAGACCAGTCCGCTGTACGCGAACCAGCAGCTGCTGCTCCAGGCCGCCGCCAACGTCGGCGGTTTCACCATCCTGCTGATGCCGGACATGACCGCCGGTGGATCCTCCGCCACCCCGGACACCCTGGCCGCCGCGATGGCCGACCTGGCCGGTAGCCCCGCCGCGCACCGTCTCGCCGACGGTCGCCTGGTCGTCGCCCCGTTCCACGCCGACAGCCGGAACGCGGCCTGGTGGAGCGACTTCATGTCCACCATGAAGACCAAGTACCAGAAGCCGGTCGCGTTCTTCCCGCTGTCGCTGGACGAGCGCACCAGCCTGAGCTCCTTCAAGTCGATCGCCTACGGCGTCTCGAACTGGGGCTCGCGCAACCCCGCCTGGAACTCCACCGACGCCGCCGCCGCCCCGACCACCCGCGCGAAGGCCGTCGAGAACCTCGGCCTGAAGTGGATGCAGCCCGTCTCGGTGCAGGACGAGCGTCCGAACCAGGGCATCTACGACGAAGCGGCGAACACCCAGAACCTCCGCAACACCTGGGCGATCGCCCGCAACACCGGCGCCGACTGGGTGCAGATCCCGACCTGGAACGACTACACCGAGGGCAGCCAGATCGCCCCGTCGGTCGACCAGGGCTGGTCGTTCCTGGACATGAACTCCTACTACGTGTCCTGGTTCAAGACGGGTTCCGCCCCGGCCGTGAAGCGGGACACCGTCTACGTCACCCACCGCACCCAGTCCGTGTCGGCCAAGCAGACCACCGCGCAGAGCAAGACGATGCGGCTGCGCGGTGGGACCGCCGCCCAGGACACCGTCGAGGCGACGACCTTCCTCACCGCCCCCGGCACCGTGACCGTCACCGTCGGCGGCACCAAGCACTCCTGCCAGGTCGACGCGGGCGTGGACACCTGCGTGGTCCCGCTCGCCACCGGCGCCGTCTCGGCCGTCGTGACCCGCGGCAGCAGCACCGTCGCCGCCGTCACCTCGCCGAAGGTCGTCACCAGCTCGCCCTCGGTGCAGGACCTGCACTACGTGGCGGCCTCCAGCCGGCGCGAGGGTTCGACCGTCGCCGTCAGCGACCCGGCTCCGTCCACGACCCCGACCGTTCCCGCGTCGCCCCGTCCCACCACCCCGGCACCCACGGTTCCGGCACCCACGACCCCGGCCCCCGTGACGACCGCTCCCGTCACGCCGGTGTCGAAGCCCACCACCACGATCCTCGCCCCGATCGCCGACACCTACGCCAACGAGGGTGCCCCCGGGACCGAGTACGGCAGCGACCCGCTGCTGGTCTCGCGCCCCGGTGCCCGCGCCTACCTGCGCTTCGACCTGCCGGCCGCCCCGGCCGGGAAGAAGCTCACCGGAGCCACCCTGCGCGTCCACACCGCCTCCGACCCGCTGTCGGCCTCGGCCAACGCCCACCAGGTCCGCCTCGCCTCCAACAGCTGGAAGGAGCAGAGCATGAACTGGAACAACAAGGTGCCCGCCTCCGGAGCCCTGCTCGGCCAGGTCGCGGCCGGCGCGAAGGTGAACTCCGCCTACGACGTCGCGCTGGACGTCACGCCGCTGACCCCCGTCCTCGGCAAGACCCAGAGCCTGGCCGTCGACGCCCTGGGCGGCGACAGCCTGTGGCTGTGGTCGAGCGAGAACAAGGACGCGAACCTGCGCCCGCAGCTGGTGCTCACCTGGAGCTGACGCCCGGCGGCTCCTGACGCACGATCCCGACGGTCGGGCTGGTTCCTACAACCAGCCCGACCGTTTGAACACCCGGAACAGACCGAAGCAGACGGCCACCATGAACAGCACGCAGCCGGGGTAGCCGTAGCGCCAGGAGAGCTCCGGCATGTGCTGGAAGTTCATGCCGTACACGCCGGCCACCAACGTCGGGACCGCGGCGATGGCCGCCCACGCCGAGATCTTGCGCATGTCGTCGTTCTGGCGCACCGAGACCTGCGCGAGGTGGGCGTTGAGGATGTCGGTGAGCAGTCGGTCGTAGCTCTCCACGTGCTCGACGGTCCGGGTCAGGTTGTCCAGCACGTCGCGCAGGACGAACCGCGCCTGCTGGTCGAGCACGTGGTGCCCGGTCTCGTGATCGTGGTCGGGCTCGTGGTCGTCGTTGACCAGGGCCTTGAGCGGGGCGACGAGGGGTACCGCAGCGCGGCGGACCTCGAGGACCTCCCGCTTGAGGGAGTAGATCCGCTGGGCGTCGGAGGAACGGTCGGGGGAGAAGACCTGCTCCTCCATCTGCTCGACGTCGCGTTCGAGCTCGTCGTCGATGCGGGTGTACTCGCCGACGACGTGCTCCATCACCGCGTGCATGACGGCCTTCGGACCGAGCTCCAGCCGGTGCGGATCCCGCCGCACGGTGTCCCGGACGTCGTAGGCCGGCCCGGTGTCGCCGCGGCGGACGGTGACGACGAAGCGCTCTGCGACGAACATCATGAGTTCGCTGGTCTCGACGCTGGAGGTCTCGTCGAAGTAGGAGAGGACCTTCAGGACCACGAAGACCGTGTCCCCGTACCGCTCGACCTTCGGGCGCTGGTGCCCGGTCACGGCGTCCTCGACGGCGAGGTGGTGCAGGTGCAGCTCCCTGCCGACCTCTGACAGCTCCTCCGCGGTGGGGTCCTGGAGCACGACCCAGAGGAACCCGTCGTCGGTGTCCCGACAGGAGTCCAGGCCGGCGGTGAGGCCGTCCACCTCCGAGCGCTTGCCGTCCTGGTAGGTGGCCACGTCCACGATCACGAGCACATCGTGCCCCCGTCACGGTCTTCCGGCTCGACCAACAGCTGGGGAAATTCAGTTACCGGAGCCAATGCGCGAGCTTCACCCACCCGCAACACCGTGAGTGACGCAGTTGGAACAGCCCATAAGCTGGGGGGGTGCCGACCCTCCTGCTCGTCCGCCACGGCCGCAGCACCGCCAACACCGCCGGCGTCCTCGCCGGGTGGACCCCCGACGTGCACCTCGACGACGTCGGCCGGGGACAGGCGCAGGCGCTGGCGCGGCGGTTGGCCCCGGTCACGGTGGCCTCCTTCGTCGTCTCACCGCTGGAACGCTGCCAGGAGACCGCCGGCGAGCTCCGCTCCCTCGACGGGCCGGGCGGCCCGCGGCCCGACGTGCTCACCGAGGACCGGCTGGGGGAGTGCAAGTACGGCGACTGGACCGGGAAGGCGATCAAGGACCTGGCCAAGGAACCGTTGTGGCGCACGGTGCAGTCGCACCCGTCCGCCGCGGTGTTCCCCGGTCCCGAGGGCGAGGGACTGGCGACGATGCAGCACCGGGCCGTGGCGGCGATCCGTGAACACGACGCCCGTGTCGCGGCCGAGCACGGTGACGACGCGGTCTGGGTCGCGGTGACCCACGGGGACGTCATCAAGGCGATCCTCGCCGACGCCCTCGGCATGCACCTCGACCTCTTCCAGCGGATCTCCGCCGACCCGTGCTCGGTGTCGGTCATCCGCTACGCACCGCTGCGACCGTTCGTGATCCGCATGAACGACTCCGGCGGCGACCTGGCCGGCTTCGCCCCGGCCAAGAAGCGCACCCGACGTGCGGGCAAGCGTGCCGAGGCGTCCTCGGACGCGGTCGTCGGTGGCAGCACCGGCGCGGCGTAGGGTCGCCACCATGCCCGTGTACGAGTACGACCCGCCCGAACGCTTCGTGGCGGGCACCGTCGGCGAGCCCGGGGCCCGGACGTTCTTCCTGCAGGCCCGGGGCGGGAAGCGCCTCACGTCGGTCTCGCTGGAGAAGACGCAGGTGTCCGCCCTGGCCGAACGCGTCGGCGAACTCCTCGACGAGATCGTGCGCCGTTCCGGCGGTCAGGCTCCCGTTCCCGCGATGCCCGCCGCGGGGTCGGAGGACACCGCCCCGCTCGACGTCCCCATCGACGAGGAGTTCCGGGTCGGCACGATGAGCCTGGCCTGGGACGGCGAACGCGACGTCGTGGTCATCGAGTGCTTCGAGGCGTCGGAGGAGGACGTGGACCCGGAGGTCCCGGACCTGACCCCGGACCGGAACCTGCTGCGGGTCTCGCTGGACGGGACGACGGCACGGGCCTTCGCGACCCGGGCCCTGGCCCTCGTGGCGGCCGGTCGTCCGCCGTGCCCGTTCTGCGCGGGTCCGCTGGATCCCGTCGGGCACATCTGTCCGCGCGCGAACGGGTACCGACGCTGAACGGGACGTTCGCGGGCGTCGCCGAGCAGGACGCCCTGGCCCGGCTGGTGGCGGGGGAGATCGAGGTGCGCGGCCGGCTCGCGGACGCCTCGAACGCGACGCTCTACGCCGTCGTCGACGGTGTCGACGGCGAACTCGCGTGCGTCTACAAACCGGTCGCGGGGGAGCGCCCGCTGTGGGACTTCCCGGACGAGACGCTGGCGCGACGTGAGGTCGCGTCGTACGCGGTGTCCGCGGTGACGGGCTGGAACGTGGTGCCGCCCACCGTGTTCCGCGACGGGCCGCTCGGTCCGGGCTCCGTCCAGCTCTGGTTGCAGCAGGACGGCGCGGACCCCGCCGAGCCCGACGAGGTGGTGCTGCCCTCGGCCGGGGCGGGCCTCATCGACATCGTCGCGCCGCGCCGGGTGGCGGACGGCTGGCACACCGTGCTGCAGGCCGAGGACGGTGCGGGCCGCCCGGTGGCGCTCGTCCACGCCGACGACCTGCGGTTGCGGCACATCGCCGTCCTGGACGTCGTGCTCAACAACGCCGACCGCAAGGGCGGGCACGTGCTGCCCGGCTGGTCGGGGGCCGTCCACGGGGTGGACCACGGTCTGACCTTCCACGAGGAACCCAAACTGCGGACCGTCCTCTGGGGGTTCGGCGGGAGCCACCTGCTGGCCGAGGAGCGCGAGGTCCTCGCCGGCCTGCTGGCGGACCTGAACGGCTCGTTGGGGGCGTTGCTCGGCGAACTGCTGAGCGTCGAGGAGGTCGTCGCGACCCTCGAGCGCACCGAGCAGCTGCTGCAGGCGGACCGGTTGCCCCGGGCGCGGGGTCACCGCACGATCCCGTGGCCGCCGTTCTGAGCGTTCTGCGGGCCAGGTAGGTTCGGGTCGTGCGTTCCTGGCCCGTCCCCGAAGTCCCGACCCTCCCCGGTCGGGGCCCCCGCGTCCTCCTGCACGACACCTCGAGCGGGGGACTCGTGCCCGTCGGCCCGGAGTCGGGGACGGCGACGCTGTACGTCTGCGGCATCACGCCCTACGACGCGACGCACCTGGGGCACGCCAACACCTACGTGGCCTTCGACCTGCTGGGCCGGGCCTGGCGGGACGCGGGCCTGGAGGTCCGCTACGTGCAGAACGTGACCGACGTCGACGACCCGCTGCTCGAGCGGGCCGAGGCGACGGGCGTCGACTGGCGCGACCTGGCCCGGTCCCAGATCGAGTTGTTCCGCGGGGACATGACGGCCCTGTCGGTCGTCCCGCCCCAGGAGTACCTCGGTGTCGTGGAGGCCGTCGACCTGGTCTCCGCCGCGGTGCGCGACCTCCTCGACGCCGGCGCGGCCTACCGGGTGGCGGGCGTGGACGGCGGCCCCGACGGCGACGTGTACTTCCCGGTGGACTCCGACGTGGCGTTCGGCACCGTCGGCGGTTACGACCTCGAGACCATGCTGGAACTCTCCGCCGAACGGGGCGGCGACCCGCAGCGTCCGGGCAAGCGGAACGCGCTGGACCCGTTGCTCTGGCGCGTCGAACGTCCCGGTGAACCCGCCTGGGACGGGGGCGTCCTCGGACGCGGCCGTCCCGGCTGGCACATCGAGTGCACCGCGATCGCCCTGCAGCACCTGGGGATGCCCATCGACGTCCAGGGCGGGGGCAGCGACCTCGTCTTCCCGCACCACGAGATGGGCGCGGCCCACGCGCACCTGCTGCGGCCGGAGTCGCGTCCCTTCGCCCGCGCGTACGCGCACTCGGGGATGGTGGCCCTCGACGGCGAGAAGATGAGCAAGTCCAAGGGGAACCTGGTGCTCGTCTCGAAGCTCGTCGCCGCGGGGGTACCGGCGGCGGTCGTGCGGTTGGCCATCGTCGCCCACCACTGGCGCGCCGAGTGGGAGTGGACCGACGAGGTCCTGGCCGAGGCCCAGGCACGGTACGCCCGCTGGAACTCCGCCGTCTCCGCGGCGAGCGGACCCGCGGCCGAGGAACTCCTCGCCACGGTCCGCTCGCGCCTGGCCGACGACCTCGACGCGCCGGGCGCGGTCGCGGCCGTCGACGCGTGGGTCGAGGCCGCGACGGCGGAGCCGGGTGACGACGCCGAGGCGCCGGACCTGGTGCGTCGCACCGTCTCCGCCCTGCTCGGTGTCGTCCTGCCCTGACGTCGGGGCTCAGTCGACGCTGGTGCCGTCCTGCGCTTCCTCCAGGACGCGCAGCGCGTTGGCGCTCGTGAGACCGGCGAGTTCCGCAGCGGACCAGCCGCGGTCGGCCAGTTCCCGCAGCAGGTTCGGGTACCCGGAGACGTCCTCGAGGCCGACGGGGAGTTCGTCGGTGCCGTCGTAGTCGCCGCCGAGGCCGACGTGCCCGGCGCCCATGACGTCGCGGGCGTGGTCGACGTGGTCCGCCACGTCGGCCACGGTCGCCCGCGGACGGGGGTTGCGCTCCAGCCAGGAGGCGAAGTCCGCCACGGGTTCCTGCGCACCGACGGGGTCGTAGGGGGCGCCGCTCAGGCCGAGGCGTGCCTGTTCGGCAGCGGCTGCGGCGCGGTGCTCGGCGCAGGACGCGTTCACGAACGCGGGGACGAACGTGACCATGAGGACGCCACCGTTGTCCCGCAACCGTTCCAGGACGGCGTCGAGGGCGTTGCGCGGGACGTCGGTGACGGCCCGGGTGGAGGAGTGCGAGAAGATCGCCGGGCGGGTGGTGACGTCCAGAGCGTCGTGCATGGTCCGTTCGTGCACGTGGGAGAGGTCGACGAGGACCCCGGTGCGGTTCATCTCGCGCACGACGTCCCGGCCGAAGTCCGTGAGGCCGAAGTCGACCGGTTCTCCCGTGGCGGAGGCCGCCCACGCGGTGTTGTCGTTGTGCGTCAACGTCAGGTAGGCGAGCCCGGCCCGGCGCAGTTCACGCAGCACCCCGAGGGAACCGGCGATGCTCTGCCCGCCTTCGGCGCCGATCAACGAGGCGATGCGTCCCGCGGAGATCGCGGTGCGCACGTCGGCGGCGGTCGGGGTCCACGCGAAGACGTCGGGGTGGGTGGTCACCGTCCGCCGCACGACGTCGATCTGCTCGAAGGTCGCCGTCACCGCGGCGGGGTGTTCCCAGTCCGAGGGGACGAACACCGACCAGAACTGCGCGCCGAGCCCGCCGGCGCGCATCCGGGGGATGTCGGTGTGCAGGGCGGCCCGGCCCGCCGCGAGTCCCGCGGCGGCGGGGTCGGAGCCGAACTCCTCGCGGATCCGCCAGGGCAGGTCGTTGTGCCCGTCGAGGACGGGGTGCGTGCGCAGCAGTTCCGGCAGGTCGATCACCCGGTCGAACCTACCCGCGGGATCACTGCCGCTGTTGCTGGATCTGGGTCTGGATGACCCCGGAGAGGTGCTGCAGCTGGTTCGGACCGAGCTGACGCACCTCGGCTTCGAGTCGGCGCACGACCTGCGGGTCCTCGAGCATCCGCTCGGAACTCTGCAGCAGGACCGTCCCGGAGCCAGTGAAGTCGTACTGACGTTCTTCGCCCGACCGCGTCCCGAACAGCGCTCCCCGTGCGGCGCCGAGGAAGTGCCCCATCCAGCCGGCGTCGAAGTGCTGCGAGGGGGCGGGGCAGTCGGCCCACCCCACGAGGGCCTCGGGATCCACCCGGACGGGCGGTTCCACGAAGATGACCGGGCCCGAGGAACTGGCCAGGAACTTCCCCGTCCCCAGCAGGGTGAGGAACCCGGGGATGATGGACTCCTTGAGTTCCAGCCCGGCGTCGAAGGCGAGCAGGTTCGCGGCGCGGACGGTGAGGTTCCCGTCGTCGAGGTCGTAGGAGTTGATGTCGTACCCGCGGTCGCCCAGGATCACGTGCCCCTGACCGTTGGCCACGACCCAGTCCCGGCTGTAGAGGGGGGAGGAGAAGTGGCTGGCGACCATGGCCGTCATCGACGTCGCGGTCAGCGGTTCGAAGCGGATCGTCCCGCCGCCCACGGGGTAGTAGGCGATCATCGTTCCGGTCTGCATGAACAGCGGACCGGTGAGCTTCACGCAGTAGGCGTAGGGGTTGTCCGGGAGGTTGTCGTGGTCCGGCAGCGTCTGCGGGTCCAGCGGGGTCGGGTTCACAGCTTCTCCTCGCTCGCCTGGACGTAGACGGTTCCTTCGCCGGACACCTTGAGCTGCACGCCTTCACCCGATCCACGGCCGACGGCGTCGCGCCAGGACACCGCCGTCGCGACGTCGAGCCGGAGGTTGCCGACGTGGGCGACGTAGGCCTGCGGGTCGACGACGACCTGCCGGTTGCCGCCGACCTGCAGCGCGAACGTCCCGCCGTGGGAGAGGACGGCCACGGAACCCCGGCCGGAGAGCTGCGTCGTGAACAACCCCTGGCCCGTCACGGCCCCGCGGACGGCACCGCGCAGGCCGCCCTGCTGGCCGAGGAACACGACCGAGCTCGACATGCCGGCGTCGTGGGCGAGCAACCGGTCCGCCTCGACGGACATCGACTGCGACCCGTCGAGGTCGACGACCGTGACGTGGTGGCCGTGGTAGCCGTAGTGGACGGAGCCGTTGCCCTCGGCCACCATCAGCGGGACGGCCTCGCCCTGCATGCCGCGGGCGAGCGCCGAGGCGATCCCACCGCCGTAGGCGCCGCCGCCGGGTCCGCCGACGACGGGGGAGAAGGCGATGGTGCCGGTGGTGGCGAGCATGGCGCCGCGGCGGGCGAGGACCTCCTGGCCGGGGCGGACCTCGGCGAGGACGACCTTGGAGGTGACCTTGGTGAAGCCCATCAGCGCTCCTCGGGCTGGATGTAGACGATGCCCTGGCCTTCGAAGCGCAGGGAGAACGCTTCTCCGGAGCTCTCGCCGACGAGGTTGCGCCAGGAGACGTCGGTGACGAAGGACTGGGTGACGTTGCCGACGGCGCCGATGTAGGCGTCGGGGTCGACGACGAGGGGGAACTGGGGGCTGACGCGCAGCGCGATCGGTGGGCCGCCGAGGGAGAGCAGAGCGGCCTGGCCGTGCCCGGTGACGGTGGTGGTGAAGAGGCCCTGGCCGCTGGAGGCGCCTTGGAGGCCGGTGAAGGTGACGTCGGTCTTGAGGCCGTCGGAGAGGCAGAGGAGGCCTTCGGACTCGGCCTTGAGGGTGTCGCCGGCGAGGTCGAGGAGGAGGAGGTAGCCGGCGTTCACGGCGAAGTGGACGGTGCCGCGGCCGGTGACCTCCATGAGGGAGAGGTGTTCGCCGGTGACGCGTTGCTTGAGGGCGGCGCGGAGTCCGCCGCCGCCGCCCATGCCGGCGTTCTTGAACTGGACGTCTCCCTCGTAGGCGACCATCGAGCCGGTCTGGGCGCGCACGGCGCTGCCCTTGGACCCGTCGAGGTCGACCACGAGGACACGTGGTGTTTCCAGCCGCCAGGACACAGGGCCTCCTCGGTCGTCATCGTCGTGCCGTCAGCCCATCATGGCGTGATCTTCCCGTCCAGGGCGAGAACGACGCAGGGGCGACCACGTCGTCGTGGTCGCCCCTGCGGCGGTGGTCTCAGAACTGGCCGGGCTGACCGTATTGGCTCGGTCCGCCGAACTGCGGGGGCTGGCCGGGGAACTCCCCGTACCCGCCACCGATCCCCTTGGGGTTGGGGCCGTGCTGGTTCTGGCCGGGCTGAGAGTCCTGGCAGGCGAAGACGATGAGGACGATCAGGCCCACGAGGGGGATGAGGCCGAGGAAGAACCAGAGGCCGCTGCGGCCGGTGTCGTGCATGCGGCGCCAGAAGACGGAGAGGCTGGGGAGGAGCAGCGCAAGGGTCACGATCGTGCCGATGGGGCCGTTGCCGGTGCTGTTGGCCATTCCGGCCGCGTTGTCGAGGCCGGAGGCGACGAGCCCGACGAGGAAGTTGAAGAGGGTCCAGAACCAGAACTCCGAGCGCCGGGCTCGTCCGGAGAAGCCCACGTACTTCGAGAAGCCGCTCTTGACGGCATCGATCAGGTTCACGTCGTCGTCCCCTTCACCCGGCCCGGCCGGTCCGGGCGCACAGCTCCATCATGGCGTGATCATGAGGAGGGTGCCTGGACCGGTCGGGGTGTGTCACCCGAACTGGGAGGGGTTGCCGTACTGGTTGGGGCCCGAGGGGAACTGACCGTAGGGGGCGAAGTCGCCGATGCCCTTGGGGTTGGGTCCGAACTGGTTGGGGCCGGGGGTGGAGTCCATGACGCAGAAGACGAGCAGGACGATGCCGCCGAACGGCGCGAGCGAGATGAGGTACCACCAGCCGGAGCGGCCGGTGTCGTGCAGGCGTCGGACGGTGACGGCGAGCGAGGGGAGGAACAGGCCGAGCGCGACGACGAAGAAGACCAGGCCGACCAGGCCCGAGACGATCCCGCCGCCGGCGGTGGCGACGCCGCTGTCGTCGACGCTGCCGAGTGCCCCGGTGGCAACCGTGACGGCGATGAGGACGGCGTAGACGGCGAGCAGAACCAGGCCCTGGGCAAGGGTCCAGAACCAGTACTCGGAGCGTCGGGCGCGGCCCTTGAAGTCGACGTACTTGCGCAGACAGACCTTCACGGCCTCCGTGAAGCCCATGGGGATCCTCTCGTCGCGCGTGCGGACCTTCCGCACAGCGTTCACCCATGGTGGCGTCTTGAGATCACCCGCAGTGACGAAACGGCCTGATTCACCCGTTCCGCTCACGTTCTGCGACGCGGTCAGCCTCGTCGCGGCGGGTCGTCGCGGCGGCGGAGGTAGCGCTCGAACTCACGGGCGATGGCTTCGCCGGAGGCTTCGGGGAGGTCGGCGGTGTCCTTGGCCTCTTCGAGCTGCTGGACGTACTCGGCGATCTCGCTGTCCTCGGCGGCGAGTTCGTCGACGCCCCGTTCCCAGGCTCGGGAGTCCTCGACGAGGTCGCCGAGGGGGACGGCGAGGTCGAGGAGTTCTTCGACGCGTCGCAGCAGGGCGAGGGTGCCCTTGGGCGAGGGCGGCTGCCCGACGTAGTGGGGGACGGCGGCCCAGAGGGAGATGGAGGGGATGCCGGCGGTGGCGACGGCGTCCTGGACGACGCCGACGATGCCGGTGGGGCCTTCGTAGCGGGCGGGTTCGATGTCGAGCTTCTCGACGAGGTCGGGGTCTTCGCTGCTGGAGGTGACGGGCAGCGGGCGGGTGTGGGGCACGTCGGCGAGGAGCGCGCCGAGGGTGACGACGAGAGAGGCGCCGTGGGCCTGGGCCTGCTCGACGACCTCGCGGGCGTAGGTCTTCCAGCGCATCGACGGTTCGATGCCGCGGACGAGGAGGACGTCGCGGGGGGCGTCGGGCAGCAGGGCGTAGGAGACGCGGGTGGTGGGCCAGGTGAGCTGGCGGCGGCCGTTCTCGTCGTAGTGGACGGTCGGCCGGTTGACCTGGAAGTCGTGGTAGAGCTCGGTGTCGAACTCCATGACGTCGACGGCGTTCCACACCTCGTGCAGGTGGGCGACGGCTTCGCTGGCGGCCTCGCCGGCGTCGTTCCACCCCTCGAAGGCCGCGATCACGACGGGATCGCGCAGGACCACACGCTGCTCTGGCACGGGTCAACCCTAGACTCCGGTACCGATGGAGCCCGACATGACGACACCCGCGCCCGTTCCCGCCGCTGTCCTGTGGGACATGGACGGGACCCTCGTGGACACCGAACCGCACTGGATCGCGGCCGAGACGGCGCTGGTGGGTCGGTACGGCGCGATCTGGACGCACGAGCAGGCGTTGCAGCTGGTGGGGAGTGCGCTGCCCGATTCGGGGCGTGTCCTGGCCGAGCACGTCGAGCGCGCGACGGGGGTCCGGCTGGATCCGGTCGCGGTCGTGGACGAGCTGATCGAGGCGGTCATCGCGCAGGTGAGCGCCGCGGTGGTGTGGCGGCCGGGCGCGGTGGAGCTGCTGGGTTCGCTGTCGGCGGCGGGGGTTCCGTGCGCGTTGGTGACGATGTCGTACCGGAGCCTGGCCGAGACGGTGGCGCGGATGGTGCCGGGTGCGTTCACGGTCGTCGTGGCGGGTGACGAGGTGGCGCGGGGCAAACCGGCGCCGGACCCGTACCTGCGGGCGGCGGAGCTGCTGGGGGTCGCGCCGGGGGACTGCGTGGCCATCGAGGACTCCCCGACGGGGGTCGCGTCGGGTGAGGCGGCCGGGGCGCACGTGCTGGCGTGCCCGCACATGGTGCCCATCCCCGCGGCGGCGGGGCGGAGCCGGGTGGCGTCGCTGGCCGAGGTGGACGTCGCGGCGCTGGGGGCGATCGCTGCGGGGCGGGTCCTCGACACCCTCTAGTCCGCACCTTGCGGTCCGGGCGGGAGCTACTCGTCCAGTCCCGGGACCTCGACGGGTTCGCGCACCACGGGGGTCTCCAGCGGCAGCGGTGGGGGCGTCCCGCCGAAGCTGGGGCAGATCGCCTTGTGGTCGCACCACGAGCACATCCGTCCCGGTCTCGGGCGCCAGTCGCCCGCTGCCCGGTTGCGTTCGATGGCGTCCCACAGGGCCTTCACCTTGCGCTCGGTGGCCAGCAGGTCGCCTTCGTCGGGGGCGTAGCGGAGGATCTCACCGGAACCGAGGTAGACGAGCTGCAGCAGTCGGGGGACCTCACCCCGCATGCGCCACAGGACGAGGGCGTAGAAGCGCATCTGGAACAGCGCCTTGGTCTCGAAGGCCTGGGAGGGTGCGCGGCCGGTCTTGTAGTCGACGACGCGCATCTCCCCGGTGGGGGCGACGTCGAGGCGGTCGACGATGCCGCGCAGCACCAGGCCGTTCTCGAGGTCGACCTCGACCCGCAGCTCGCAGGCCTCGGGTTCCAGGCGGGTGGGGTCCTCGAGGTCGAAGTACTTGCCGAGCAGCGTGCGGGCGCTGGCCAGCCAGCCCGTGAGCGCCTCCGCGACGGCGTCGTCGCGGTCGGCGTCGGCACCGAAGAGGGCCCGCACCCGGGGTTCGCGGTCGAGGAGTTCCTGCCACTGCGGTTCCACCATCGCGCAGGCCTGTTCCAGGGTGCGTTCGGTGGCCGGGAGGTCGTAGAGGCGCTCGAGGACCGCGTGCACGACGGTGCCGCGCACGGCGGCCTCGGTGGGGGCCTCCGGCAGCCGGTCGATCGTCCGGTAGCGGTAGAGCAACGGGCACTGCATGAAGTCGGCTGCGCGCGAGGGCGACAGCGCCCGCCGGGGTGAGTCGACCTGCTGCACGCCGGTGGTCACGATCTCACTCTAGGGCGCTGCCGGGTGGTCCCCGATCTGAGCGACGTCGCGGGGCACCTAGGATCGGCGGATGCTCGTCGACCGCTGCACCCTGAGATCGGCATCGTGAGGGGCGGCATACGTCTCGGCCGCCCGTTCGGCGTACCGCTGCTGCTGGCGCCCTCGTGGTTCCTGTTCGCGGCGCTCATCGTCGTGATCTTCGCTCCGGTCGTCCAGCGCCAGGTCGCGGGTCCGACGTCCTACGTCGTCGCCTTCGGCTACGCGGTGCTGCTGCTGATCTCGGTCCTGCTGCACGAGGTCGCGCACGCCCTGGCGGCGAAGTGGTCCGGCATGCGCGTCACCGGCATCGTCCTCAACGTGTGGGGCGGGTTCACCTCCCACGAGGGCCGCACCGGACCGGGCAGCAGCCTGGTCATCGCGGTCGTCGGTCCCATCGTCAACGCGGTCATCGCCCTGGTGGCGTGGCAGGTCGGTGGCGCCGTGCGGGACCAGCCCGACGGGGGTGGGGTCGCCGGGCTGCTGCTGGGGGCCCTGACGTTGTCGAACGCGCTGCTGGCCGTCTTCAACCTGCTGCCCGGGCTCCCGCTGGACGGTGGGCACGCGCTGGAGGCCGTCGTCTGGAAGGTCCGCGGCGACCGGCTCGCGGGGACCGTCGTCGCCGGCTGGGTCGGGCGGGTCCTCGCGGTGGTCGTCTTCGTCGGGGCGCTCTTCGGCCCGCGGCTGCTGGGCTTCGGCACGTCCATCACCGACGTCGTCTGGGCGGGCCTCGTCGGTTCGCTGCTGTGGCAGGGGGCCTCGGGTGCCCTGAAGTACGCGACGCAACAACGTCGGGTGCCGGCGCTGAGCGCGCGGGTGCTGCAGCGTCCCGCGATCGGGGTGAACGCCCGGGCCACCGTCGAGGAGGTCGTGCGTTCGGCCCGCGCGGCGATCGACGCCGGTGCGACGTCGGGGACGCAGCGCGACCTCGAGGTCGTCCTCGTCACCGACGACGGGGTGCCCGTGGCCGTCGTCGACACCACGGCGCTGCGTCAGGTCCCGGCGGAACGCCGGACCTCGCTGGGGGCCGGGGCCACCGCCCGGGCCCTGCCGCCGCGCTCGTGGCTGGCCGAGGACCTCGCCGGCGAGGACCTGCTCGACGCCGTCCAGGTCCGTCCCGGTGAGCACGTCATCGTGGACGGTCAGGGCCGGGTGCGGGGTCTCCTGCACACCTCAGACGTCATCCAGGCCGTCACGGCCCGCTGACCCACCTCCCCGAACGCCCCGCTGGAAGGACCTCCTGTGAACACCCCCACCCCGCCGCCGACCGGCGCCCACACGCGTCGCGGACCTCTGCGTGAGGGGGAACGCGTGCAGCTCACCGACCCCCGCGGCCGGATGCACACCATCACCCTCACCGCGGGCAAGGAGTTCCACACCCACCGCGGCAAGTTCCTGCACGACGACCTCATCGGCCGTCCCGACGGGACGACCATCGTGAACACCGCGAGCATCCAGTACCTGGTGATGCGGCCGCTGCTGCCGGACTTCGTCCTCTCGATGCCCCGCGGTGCCGCGGTCGTCTACCCCAAGGACGCCGGGCAGATCGTGGCGATGGCCGACATCTTCCCCGGCGCGGTCGTCATCGAGGCCGGTGTGGGCTCCGGGGCGCTGACGATGTCGCTGCTGCGGGCCGTCGGCGACGGCGGTCAAGTGCACTCCTTCGAACGACGCCAGGACTTCGCCGACGTCGCGACGGGGAACGTGGAGACGTTCTTCGGCGGTGGCCACCCCGCGTGGACGCTGCGCGTGGGTGACCTGGTGGAGACCCTGCCGGGGGTGGGGCTGCAGGCCGACCGGGCCGTCCTCGACATGCTCGCGCCCTGGGAGTGCCTGGACGCCGTCGCCGACGCGATGGCGCCCGGCGGGGTGCTGATCTGCTACGTCGCGACGGCCACGCAGCTCTCCCGCGTCGCCGAGGCGGCCCGCGACTCCGGCCGCTGGACCGAACCCGAGGCGTGGGAGTCGATGGTGCGCGGCTGGCACCTCGAGGGTCTGGCCGTGCGCCCGCAGCACCGGATGATCGGGCACACCGGTTTCCTCATCACGACCCGCCGCCTCGCCGACGGGGTGAAGCCGCCGCTGCGCAAGCGCCGTCCCGCGCCGGGGGCCTACCCCACCGCTCCCGTGACGACGGAGGTTCCCGACGACCTCGAGGTCGAACCGGGCGACCAGGTCGAGCCGGTGGAGGAGGACGGCACCGAATACGGCGACCGTCCCGTCTCCGACCGCAAGGTGCGCAAGGCGGCCCGGGAGGCCGCCCGGGGCGCCGAGGCCTCCGCGGCCGCCCAGGAGCCGACCGGGGAGTGAGCTCAGCGGGCGGGCGTCAGAGCACCCACTGCCGGGGCGGGTTCGTGACCCCCGGCACCTGACGCTCGCCGGGTGCGGGAGCGGCCCACCGCACCCCGTTGGCCAGCACCTGCTGGATCTCGGGCTGCTGGTAGACGGGGTACTCCTGGTCACCGGGGCTGAAGTAGAAGATCCGCCCGCGACCGCGGGTGAAGGTCACTCCGGAGCGGAACACCTCGCCCCCGGCGAACGAGCTGATGAACAGCAGGTCGTCGGGGTCGGGGATGTCGAAGAGTTCCCCGTACATCTCCTGCTTGGGGATGACGATGGGGCTGGGGATCCCCTGCGCGATGGGGTGGGACGGTTTCACGTTCCAGACGAGCTCCTGCTCGCCCTCGTTCCGCCAGGCCAGCGAGCACGTCGTGCCGAGCAGGTTCCGGAAGATCTTCGAGAAGTGCGCGGAGTGCAGGGCGAGGAGTCCCATGCCGCCCAGCACGTGCGCCTTGACGCGTTCGACGACGGCGTCGTCGACCTGGTCGTGGGCGACGTGGCCCCACCAGAGGACGACGTCGGTGCTCGCGAGGACCTCCTCGCTGAGACCGTGCTCGGGGTCCGCCAGCGTCGCGGTGGAGACCTCGGCGTCGGGCAGCAGCCGCCGCAGCCCGGCGGCGATGGCGCCGTGGATGCCGTCGGGGTAGTACTCGCCGATGTCCGGCGGGTTCTGGTTGCGCTCGTGGACGCCTTCGTTCCAGACCAGCACCTTCACGCGAGGGTCCCCCCGATCTGTTCCACGGCTTCGACCTGACCGGAGGAGGCGGACCGGGCGGCGGCCTCCATGAGAGCGACGCTGCCGAGGTTGGAGCGTCCCGTGACGTCCGGGGCCGCTCCGCCCTGGACGGCGGCGGCGAACTGGCGCAGACCGGCGGAGCGCCCCCACAGCGGCATGTCCGGCAGGGCCACGGGTTTCGCCGGCTTCCCGCCGAGCCCGAGGGTGACGGCGTCGTCGACCGGACCGCGGTCGCCGCGACCGGCCAGCGTCACCAGGCCCTTCTCGCCCTCGAAGCTCCACTCACCGTCCCAGAAGGTCTGCTCGGCCCGGGAGACCCAGCTCCCGCGGTAGCTCGCGACCAGGCCGCCCTCGAGTTCGATGACGAGTACCGCGGAGGCCTCTTCGGCGTACTTGCTCCACGTGGGGTCGGTGACCTTGGCGTAGACGCTGACGGCTTCGCGGCCGGTCGTCATCCGCAGCAGGTCGAAGTGGTGGATCGCCATGTCGTAGATCAGCGGGTGCGGGAACTGGTAGTGGCGGTAGCTGTCGACGGGAGCGTCGTGGTCCCACCGGCGGAAGTCGACGTGCACGACGGAGAGGTCTCCGATCTCCCCGTCGGCGATGAGCTTGCGCACCGTCTGCGCCCCCGGGTAGAAGCGGTAGTTCTGGCTGACCTGCAGGACCAGGCCGAGTTCCTCCGCCCGCTCGACGGCCGTCCGGGCCTCGGCCACGGTGCCGGCGAACGGCTTCTCCACCAGGACGTGGAGGCCGGCGTCCAGGGCCTCCAGCGTGACCGGGACGTGGAAGTCCATCGGCGCGGTGACGAGGGCACCGTCGGCCTGGACGTTCTCCGCGGCCTCGGTCACCGACGAGAAGCACATCTCGTCGGGCAGGCCCAGCGTCTTCTGCGCGGCGCGCAGCGTCGGTTCGTGGGCGTCGACGATGGCGACGCGGTCGACCTCGGGGACCGGCGGTATCGCCCGCCGTTCCCAGTCGCCTCCCCACCCGCCCAGCCCGACGTGGATGATCCTGGTTCGCTTCGTCTCGTCGCCGTCGACCACGTCCGGAAAACTACACCCAGGGCCTCCACCACGGCCGAGAGGGCGCGACCGACCGACCCGCCGACCGACCCGTCGGGGTCCGGGTCTGTCCCGCGTGCGGGCGGAGACGTCAGACCATCAACTCGCGCAGCCGACGCACCCGGTCGAGCACCACCGGGTGGTCGGCGGGCAGGTTCCGCAGCGGGCCGTACCAGCGGCACAGCTGCCGCAGCCCCAGCAGCACCGCGCTGCGGCGCAGCACCCGCTGCGAGGGTGCGACCCCGTACCCGCGGAGCAGGTGCGGCAGCAGGGGAGCGGGCAACGACTCCCCGTCGTGCAGCAGGAAGTGCGCGAGGTCGAACCACGGTTCCGCACCCCGGGCCTCGCCGAAGTCGATGAAACCCGTGAACACGCCGTCCTGGACGAAGACGGGGGTGACGTCGAGGTCGCCGTGGGCGAGGGCGGGGACGACGTCGAGGCCGCACTGCTCGGCGATCAGCCCTTCGAGGACGTCGAGTTCGAAGGGGGAGAACAGTTCGGTGAGCCGACCCGGCCACGGGTCGGGGAGGTGGGACACCACGAACTCGCGGTGGGTGGGGAACTCCGCGCGCAGCGGCCAGCCCGGGCCGTCACGGACGATGAACCCGAAACCGTCGACGGGGATCGAGTTCAGGACGGCGAGGTGGCGACCGGCGGCCTCCAGGACGGCCGGTGCGTCCTCGGCGCGCGAGAGCGGCGCGCCGGGGACCTCCGTGGTCAGAGCGACCCACCGGTCGAGCCCGGCGTCGAACTGCGTGTGCAGGACCGCGGGCACCGGAACCCCCGCCGCGGCCAGCCGGGAGTGCAGTTCCGCGTCGGTGCGCAGGTCGTCGCCGGGTCGTTCGCCCACCCGCAGGTAGTACGTCGCGTCGTCGGTCCGCACCCGGTAGACGACCGTGGAGACGCCGTCCCCGACGCGTTCGACGGAGAACACGATCAGCCGGCGTCCGGGCCGGTCGCGACCGGCCGCGACGGGTCGGCGACCCACTCCGACCACGAACCCGGGTAGAGCGTCGCGGGGACGCCGGCGACCTCGAGGGCGAGGAGGGTGTGGGCGGCGGTGACCCCGCTGCCGCAGTAGACCCCGACCGGTCCGGTGGAGACGTCGGCGAAGCGCTCGCGCAGCCGTTCGGGGGCCAGGAACCGGCCCGCGGCGTCCACGTTCTGCGTCGTGGGGAGGTTCAGCGCCCCGGGGACGTGACCGGCGACGGGGTCGACGGGCTCGACCTCACCGCGGTAGCGCTCGGGAGCGCGGGCGTCGAGGAGGACCCCGGTGCGGGCGAGGGCGGCGGCCGACCCGGCGTCCAGCACGGGCAGGGACCCCGGGCGCACGGTGACGTCGCCGGGTCCGGGCAACGGGACGTCGGTGGTGAGGACCCCACCGGCCGCGGTCCACGCGGCCAGTCCACCGTCGAGCACCCGGACGTCGGCGAGGCCCGCCCAGCGCAGCACCCACCACCCGCGCGCCGCGCTCGTGGAGGTGGCGGCGTCGTGGACGACGACGCGGGTGTCGTCGCGGATCCCGGCACCGCGCAGGACCTCCTGCAGCGCGACGGGATCGGGCAGCGGGTGGCGCCCCTCACCGGTCCGGCGGGGCCGGGACAGCTGGGTCTCGAGGTCGAGGTACACCGCACCGGGGAGGTGTCCCCGCGCGTACTCCTGCGCGCCGTCGGGACCACCGAGCGCCCACCGGACGTCGAGCAGCACCGGCGGCCGTGCGCCGCCGAGTTCGGCCTGCAGTTCCGCGACGCTGATCAGAGCCATGTCCCGAAAGGTACAGTCACGGCGTGCTGCGCTGGTCCCGGGTTCCTGTGCTGCGCAAGGTGGAACCCTTCGTCGTCGCGATCCTCTCGGCCGTCCTCGTCGCCGCGCTGCTGCCCGCCGGCGGCGCCGTCGCGACCGGGTTCTCCTGGGGCACGACGGTCGGGGTCGGGGTCCTCTTCCTCCTCTACGGGGCGCGCATGGCGCCGGCCGAGGCGGTCGCGGGGTTGCGCAACTGGCGGCTGCAGGGCTCCGTCGCGGCGACGACGTACCTGCTCTTCCCGCTGCTGGGGACGGGCCTCGCGCTCGTCGTCGGCCACGTCCTGGACGACGGTCTCGTCGCCGGTCTGCTGTTCCTCTGCGCCCTGCCCTCGACCGTCCAGTCCTGCGTCGTGTTCACCGCGGTGGCGCACGGCAACGTCCCCGGTGCGGTCGTCAGCGCGACGGTGTCGAACCTCGCGGGCATCGGCCTCACCCCGGTCCTGGCCGCGCTGCTGCTCGGTTCCACGGGCGCCGGCCCCGACGCCGGGGCCATCGGGCGGATCGTGCTGCAGCTGCTCGTCCCGTTCCTGCTGGGGCTGTTGCTGGGCCGCTGGATCGGTGACTGGGTCCGAGCCCACAAGGCGCGCCTGACCCTGCTGGACCGCGGGGTGATCGTCGCGGTCGTCTACGCCGCGTTCAGCCGTGGCGTGCGCCAGGGGGTCTGGAGCGAGGTGACGCCCGCCGAGGTCCTCGTCGTCCTGGGCTGCGCGGCGCTGCTGCTGGCCGTGGTGCTGACGTTCGCCTGGTGGGTCCCGCGGTGGTGGGGCGCCTCCCGCGCGGACCGGGTCACGACCGCCTTCTGCGGTTCCACCAAGTCCCTGGCCACCGGGTTGCCGATGGCGACCGTCCTGTTCCCGCCGCACGTCGTCGGGCTGGTGGTGCTACCGGTCATCCTCTACCACCCGCTCCAGACCACCGTCTGCTCGTTCCTGGCGGGGCGGCTGGGCCGTCAGCGGTGATTCGTCGAACTCGACGCTGACCCGCTCGAAACCCTTGTGCCGCTGGGCCTGCGCGATGTGGGTGTAGGCGCGTTCGTCGCCCTCGGTGAGTTCGACGAAGTCGGTGAACGGGGTCAGCAGCGCCCGCGGGTAGAGCTTGCGGACGCGGACGACGTCGGCCTCGACGCAGAGGACGACGATGCTCGAGGTGATGAAGAGGAACGCGATGAGACCGAGCACGGCGGTGAAGACCTGGTTGGAGATGCTGGACCGCTCGCTCACCAGCCCGGTCAGGGTGCCGCCGAACCGTTGCAGGAACTGCCAGACGACGGCCATCGTCAGCGCCCCGGGGAGAACCGTCCGGAACGGGGGGCGGTGGGCCGCGGCGAGCCGGAAGGCCATGGTGAAGCCGACTCCGGCGAGCAGGGTGTACCCCACCCGTGAGACCCACTCCAGCAGAGCGCTCCCGCCGAAGACGTCACCGACGACGATGTTCAGGACCGTGGTGCCGATGACGAACAGTCCCGCCGTGACGATCAGCAGCAACGAGCGGAGCCGCGCCTTGAAGGGGTTGGGACGCTCGTTGCGCGGGATCCCCCAGGCGATGTTGACCGCGTTCTGGATCGCCAACCCGACCCCGAGCCCGCCGTAGAGGGCGGCCGCGATGCCGATCGCGACCGTCGCCGCGCCACCGCCCAGGGATCCGGGGTCACCGACCTCGTCCCGGATGACCGGGATCTGGTTGACGGCGGAGTTGAGGATCGCCTGCTGGGCGCCGGGGTTCCCGGACAGCACGTAGCCCAGGACGGTCGAGAGCAGCAGCAGCAGCGGGACCAGGCTCAGCAAGCCGTAGTAGGCGACGAGAGCCGCCAGGTAGGCGCCCTGGTCCTCGAAGAACTTGTAGACGACGGCGAGCGGGTAGCTGACCACCGGGTGCTTGCGCTGGAACGCGTCGAGCCGCGAGACCCACGACATCGACCGTTGTCTCCCACCGTCCGCCGGATCCGCCGCGACGAAGGGTACGGGGCGGGACTCAGCCGTGCACGCGCGACACCACCAGACGGGCTACGCGCGACCAGACGTCGGAGTCGGGGTCGATGACGGAGAAGTGGTGCCCGGGCGCCTCCACGACCGTGACGTCGTCGCCGGCGGTGTGGGCGGCGGTCGCGAAGCGGCGCGAGGCGTCCAGCAGGTCGGGGTCGTCGCCGACCCCGCAGACCACCGCGACGGGGAGACCGAGGGGCAACCGCCCGATCGGGGAGGAGGCCGCGTAGACCTCGGGCCGCTGCTCGGGGGTGCCGCCCAGGGCCGCGGCGACCGCGTGCTCGCTGAGGCCGCGGGCGTGGATCGACGTCAGGTCCAGGCAGCCGGCCAGGGAGACGGTGAGGGCGGGACGGATCCCGCCGCCGGTGGCCCGGTCGGCGGCGAGGCGGGTGACGAGCTGCCCGCCGGCGGAGTGGCCCAGGGTGACGACCCGGTCGAGGTCGAGCGGCGCGTCGAGGTCTCGCAGCGCGTCGAGGGCCGCGGCGACGTCCGCCGTCGTGGCGTCCCAGCCGTGCCGGTCCGGGCGTCGGTACTCCACGTTCCAGGTCGCGAATCCCCGGGCGGTCAGGTCGACGGCCAGCGGGTGCATGAGGTCGGCGTCCCAGCGCGAGCGCCAGTAGCCGCCGTGGACGAGGACGGCGACGGGGAACGGGCCCTCGCCCGCGGGCAGGCGCAGCTCGGCGTGCTGGTCCCGGTCGTCGCCGTAGGCGTGTCGGGCGCCGGGGTTCGTGGCGTGGAAGAACCAGTCGTCGACGCCGAAGGCCAGGCCCTGCATCCCGCGCCAGCGGACGTGGCGGCGGACGCAGCGGGACGTGTCGGGTTCGCGGGCGTCGAGGTCGACCCGGACGACGCGCGCACCGTGGACACCGGCACCGACCAGCAGGTGATCCGCGGGTGTGCCGTCACCCGCGACGAGCAGGAACTCCCCGTCCGCGGCGGCGGCGCGCAGGGCGGCCGTGAACTCGGCCGGGGAGCTCGTCAGGACCAGGTCGCCGTCGATCCCGCGGGCGCCGAGCGCCGCGTCGAAGACGGCCTGGCCGGTGACGGAGCCGGTGAGGACTCCGGGGGCGGCGACGGCGGTGAGCTTCACGAGCCGATCTCGGTGCGGACGGCGTAGAGCTCGGGGAAGAAGGTGAGGTCGAGGGCGCGGGCGAGGAAGTCGACGCCGGAGGAGCCGCCGGTGCCGCGTTTGAAGCCGATGGTGCGTTCGACGGTCTTGAGGTGGCGGAAGCGCCAGAGCTGGAAGTTCTCCTCGAGGTCGACGAACTCCTCGCAGGCCTCGTACTCGGTCCAGTAGCGCTCGGCGTCCTCGTAGATGGTCCGGAAGGTGGCGACGAGGGCGGGGGTGTGGACGTGGGCGCGGGTGACGTCGCGGTCGAGGAGTTCGGTGGGGACGTCGTGGCCGTGGCGGGCGAGGTAGCGGAGGAACTCGTCGTAGAGGCTGGGGGCTTCGAGGAGGGTCTTCAGTTCGTCGTGGCGGGGTGCGTCGTGGGCGAAGACGTCGAGCATCTTCGCGTTCTTGTTGCCGAGGGCGAACTCGACCGCGCGGTACTGGTGGCTCTGGAAGCCGGAGGAGTTGGCGAGGAACCCGCGGAACTGGGAGTACTCCGTGGGGGTGAGGGTCGCGAGCACGGACCACTGCTCGGTGAGGGTGCGCTGGATGTGCTTGACCCGGGCGATGTTCTTCAGCGCGGTCTTGAGGTCGTCGCCGGCGATGGCGGTCATGGCGGAGCGCAGTTCGTGCAGGACGAGCTTGAGCCAGAGTTCGGAGGTCTGGTGCTGGATGATGAACAGCAGTTCGTCGTGGTGCTCGGGGGTGCTGAGCGGGTGCTGGGACGTGAGGAGTTCGTCGAGGTGGAGGTACTCGCCGTAGGACATGTCGCGGGTGAAGTCGGTGACGACTCCGTCCTCGAGCTTGCGGGTGTTCTCGCTCACCGGGTGGCCTCGACGATCTCCTGGAGGGCGAGGACGCCGTGGAGGACCTCGGTGAAGCTGGTGGACAGCGGGGCGAGGCCGAGGCGTATCCCGTCGGGGGTGCGGAAGTCGGGGACGACGCCTCGGGTCCAGAGTTCGGCGGTGACGTCGCGGAAGTCGCTGCGGCGCAGAGTGATGTGTCCGCCGCGGGCCTCCGGTTCACGCGGGGTGGCGACGGTGACGCCGTGGGGGGCGAGGAGGTCGTCGGCGAGGTCGAGGGCGAAGGTGGTCAGTGCGGTCGACTTGGCGCGGACCGCGGCGATCCCGGCGCGTTCCAGCTGGTCGAGGCCGACCCGGACGGGGACCATGGCGACGATGGGCGGGGTGCCGGAGATGAGTTGCCGGATCCCCGGATCGGGCTGGTAGCCCTGGCCCATGGCGAAGGGGTCGGCGTGGCCCATCCAGCCCTGGACGGGTTGGCGCAGGGCCTGCGGGTGGGTGCCCTGGTGGCGGGTGGCGAGGTAGGCGAAGGCGGGGGCTCCGGGGCCGCCGTTGAGGTACTTGTAGCAGCAGCCGACGGCGAGGTCGACGCCCCACGCGTCGAGCTCGAGCTCCACCGATCCGGCGGAGTGGGAGAGGTCGAAGAGGACGAGGGCGCCGGCGTCGTGGACGACGCGGGTGATGGCGGCGGCGTCGGCGAGGTGGCCCGAGCGGTAGGCGACGTGGCTGAAGGTCGCGAGCGCCGTGCGGGGGCCGACGGCGGCGCGGACCTGGTCGGGGGTGATCCCGGAGGCGGGGTCGGTCTCGATCCAGCGCAGGGTGAGGCCGGTCTCGGCGGCGATGCCTTCGAGGACGAAGCGGTCGGTGGGGAAGTTGTCGGTGTCGCAGACGATCTCGTCGCGGCCCTCAGCGTGTCCGGCGGCGGCGGCGGCGCGGACGAGCTTGTAGAAGAGGACGGTGGTGGAGTCGGCGACGACGGTCTGTCCGGCGGCGGCGCCGAGGGCGACGCGGCCGATCTGGTCACCCAGCTGGGTCGGCCAGTCCATCCAGCCGCCGTGGGGGCCTTCGGTCCAGCCCTGGATGAGCCGGCCGCCCCACTCCTGGCGGAGGAAGGTGTCGAGGGCCGCGGGGGTGGCCGTCAACGGGCGGCCGAGGGAGTTGCCGTCGAGGTAGGAGGTGACGGCGGGGGCCGCGTCGAGGAGGAACTCGTCGCGGTGGGGGGCCAAGGGGTCGGCGGCGTCGAGCGCGGCTGCGCGCTGGGTGTGGGTCACGTCTCTCCTCGGGGTGCTGGAGGCTGACCGTAGCGTGGACGGCGTGTCCCTCGTCGTGCGTCACGTCCTGTTCCCCGGCCGCCACCACCTCGTGACGTCCTTCCAGACGCGCTACCTGCGGGCCCTGCTGGCCGGGGAGCTCGCGGACTCCGCGGGGGTTGCGGTGGTGTGCGCGGTCGACGCGGACGTGGTGTGGGCGATCACGTCGGCGACGCACAGCGGGACGAGGCGGAACCCCCTCCCGGGTCATCGGCGCGAGGCGATGGTGGAGCGGGTGTCCGCGGTGGAGGGGTTGGCGTCGTTGGTGGCGCCGGTCGCGGACGTCCCGGCCAGTCCGCGGTTCGCGCGGACGGTGCTGGCGAGCGTGGAGCTGTCCACGGGGGTCGCGGCCACCCCGGAGGACACGGTGCTGGCGTGCTCGACCCCGGGGGTCGCGGCGATGTACGCGGAGCTGGGGTTCCGGGTGGTGGCGGTGGAGGACGGGGACCCGGCGGGTCCGGCGCGTCCGTGGGACGTGCTGGAGATGGTGGCCGCGGGGGACGCGCGGTGGCGGGAGCTGGCGCACCCGGAGGTGGTGCGCTTCTACGACCGGTACGGGCTGGCGGCGCAGGTGGCGTTGATCCACGCGGACCCGACGGTCTCGACGGAGGGGGACCTGACGTCGACGCGGGACTACCGCAGCTACACGGCGGCCTTCGACGACGCCTCCGACCGCAAGTGGGAGCTGGTGTCGCCGTTCGTGGAGCCGGGGCGGGTGGTGGACCTGGGCTGCGCGGCGGGGGGTCTGCTGGAGCGGGCGGCTCGGGACCCGCGGTTGGCGGAGTCGGACCTCTACGGGGTGGACGTGTCGCGGCACCTGGTGGCGGAGGCGGAGCACCGCCGGGCGCAGGGGGTGTTCGCCCACCCCAACGTCTTCTTCGCCCAGCGCAACCTGTTGCGCTCGGCGGTCTTCCCGGTGGCGTCGGTGAGCACGACGCTGACGGTGGCCCTGACCCACGAGATCGCCAGCTACGGCGCGGGGCGGGCGGACCTGGAGCGGTTGGCGGAGCGGATCTTCGAGCACACGGCACCGGGCGGGGTGTGGGTCTGCTCCGACGTGCTGGGTCCGCGGGAGGGGGACCGGCTGGTGCACCTGGTGCTGGACGGGGTCGGTGCGGGGGTGGCGCCGTGGGACCTGGCCGGTCTGGACGGTGGGGACGTGGCGGCCGTGGTGGGCGCGATGTCGCCGGCGGAGCGGCTGGTGCAGTTCGCGCAGGACTTCCCGGCGCTCTCCGGCGGGCGGTGCGACGTGCGGTGGGTCGGGGACGGGGTGGCGGAGCTGACCCTGCGGGCGGCGATGGAGTTCCTCACCACGCGCGACTACGTGGACAGCTGGCTCTCGGAGTGCCACGAGCGGTTCTGCGACATGACGTGGCCGGACTGGGTCGAGCTGCTGGAGGGGGTGGGGTTCGGGGTGGAGCCGGTGAGCGGGGCGTGGCGCAACGAGTGGCTGGTGGAGAACCGGCTGTCGGTGGGGGCGTCGTTGCGGGACGCGGTGACGGGTGCGGAGCTGGCGTGGCCGCAGACGCACGTCACGTTCGTGGTGCGGCGCCCTCGGTGACCGGCCGGCAACGCGCCGACGTCGAATCCACCGCGCGATCCCGGGTCTGCGGGTTACTGTCGAACGCATCCACCCAGAGGGGAGATGCGCCATGACGGAGCCCCAGCGCCGCTTCGGCGGCGGAGGTGAGCGGGACGCCCGCCACCTCACCGCTCTCGAGGAACAGCTCGGAGCCGCCCGGACCCGACTCGCTCAGGTCAGTGCCCAGAACGACCGCCTCGCCACGACGCTGCGTGAGGCACGGGACCAGATCGTCGCGCTGAAGTCGGAGGTGGACCGCCTCGGTCAGCCGCCCGCGCAGTTCGCGACGTTCCTGGAGGCCGCCGGTGAAGGCACCGCCGACATCATGTCGGCGGGTCGGCGGATGCGGGTGGCGGTGAGCCCGGCGATCGACCTGGACTCGTTGAAGCCCGGCCAGGACGTGATGGTCAACGAGGCCATGAACGTGGTGGCGGCGTTCGACTACGAGCGCACGGGCGAGCTCGCCTCGGTCAAGGAGATCCTGCCCGACGGCCGGGTCCTGGTGCTCGCGCGCGCCGACGAGGAACGCGTCGTGCGCCTGGCCGGTCCGTTGATGGACGGCCCGCTGCGGATCGGGGACTCCCTGACCATCGACACCCGGTCCGGGTTCGCCTTCGAGCGGATCCCGAAGGCCGAGGTCGAGGAACTGGTCCTCGAAGAGGTCCCGGACATCGACTACGAGGACATCGGTGGCCTCGGGCCGCAGATCGAGGCGATCCGCGACGCGGTGGAGCTGCCGTTCCTGCACGCGGACCTGTTCCGCGAGCACGGTCTGCGTCCGCCGAAGGGGATCCTGCTCTACGGCCCGCCCGGGTGCGGGAAGACGCTCATCGCGAAGGCCGTCGCGAACTCGCTGGCCAAGAAGGCCGCGGAGCTGCGGGGCGAGAGCCAGGCCAAGAGCTACTTCCTGAACATCAAGGGCCCGGAGCTGCTGAACAAGTACGTCGGCGAGACCGAGCGCCACATCCGGCTGATCTTCGCCCGGGCGCGGGAGAAGGCGAGCGCCGGGACGCCGGTGGTGGTGTTCTTCGACGAGATGGAGTCGTTGTTCCGGACCCGCGGGTCGGGGGTGTCCTCGGACGTGGAGACGACGATCGTGCCGCAGCTGCTGTCGGAGCTGGACGGGGTGGAGCGTCTGGAGAACGTCATCGTGATCGGCGCCTCGAACCGGGAGGACATGATCGACCCGGCGATCCTGCGTCCGGGCCGGCTGGACGTGAAGATCAAGATCGAGCGTCCGGACGCCGAGAGCGCGGGGCAGATCTTCGCGAAGTACCTGACGCCGGACCTCCCGTTGCACGCGGACGACGTCGCGGTGAACGGGGGGACGAAGCAGCTCACGGTCGAGGCGATGATCCGGGCGACGGTGGAGCGGATGTACACCGAGAGCGAGGAGAACGAGTTCCTCGAGGTGACGTACGCGGGCGGTGACAAGGAGGTCCTGTACTACAAGGACTTCAACTCGGGCGCGATGATCCAGAACATCGTGGACCGGGCGAAGAAGATGGCGATCAAGGACCTGCTGACCCTGAACCAGAAGGGGGTGCGGGTGGATCACCTGATGAGTGCGTGCGTGGACGAGTTCAAGGAGAACGAGGACCTGCCGAACACGACGAACCCGGACGACTGGGCCCGGATCTCGGGCAAGAAGGGTGAGCGGATCGTCTTCATCCGCACGTTGATGCAGGGGAAGAAGGGCACGGAGGCGGGCCGCTCGATCGACACGGTCGCCAACACCGGCCAGTACCTGTAGGTCGCCGCTCCTCCGGTGGTGCGCAGGGCCGTCCCCGTCAGCGGGGGCGGCCTTCCGTGCGTCCGGTCTCCCACCAGCCCGGCCAGGCGGCGAGGAGGGCGCGGGTGTCGGGGACGAAGGGCCAGGTGGGGTCCTCGAGGCGGTCGCGCAGGGTGGCGGGGTCCTCCCACCAGCCGGCGGCGATCTCGCTGGGTTGCAGGGTGAGGGGGGTCCCGTCCCAGTCGGCGTCGTAGACGTGGGCGAGGTAGTGGGCGGTGTCGTCGCGGTACCAGGTGGTGGTGACGGGGCGCAGGTCGGCGTCGACGCCGAGTTCTTCGCGCAGTTCGCGGTGGGCGGCGTGCAGGGGGGTCTCGCCGGCGTCGACGACGCCACCGGCGAGGCAGTCGTGGGCGCCGGGGTTGAGGTCCTTGACGTCGGTGCGGCGGTGCACGAAGACGTGGCCGGTGGCGGGGTCGCGCAGCAGGACGCCGGTGGCGGCGTGGGGGAGGTTGCGGGCGCGGACCTCGGCGCGCGGGGCACTCCCGGTGACCCGTCCGGCACGGTCCGTCGGGTCGTAGAGGTCGACGAGTTCCTGGCCCGGAGTGCTCACCCGTTCGAGGGTAGGGACCGGTGTCCGGGGTGCGACCCAGGGGGGAGGGGCAGGTGTCGAAGACCACGCCTGAGGTGGACCCGTGGACGCTCGGGCAAGCCCTAGTGTGACCAGGTGCGAGCCCACCTCACGACTCCGCGCCCGTCCCGGCGTCCCCTCCGTGCCCTGTCCGCCGTCGCCGTCGGAGCCTCCTTCGTGCTGGTCGCCTCGGCGTGCAGCGAGGACGAGGCTCCGGCGTTGTCGACGGCGACCGTCGCCCGGGGTGACGTCGCGGAGATCGTCGACGCGCCGGGGACGGTGCAGCCGCGGGCCTCGGCGGTGGTGAAGTCCCCGGCGGCGGGGACGGTGGCGACGTTGAACGTGAGCGACGGCCAGCAGGTCGCGGCCGGTGACGTGCTGATGACGATCGACTCCCCGTCGGCGGTGTCGAACCTGGCGCAGGCGAAGCAGGCCGACGAGGACGCCGCGGCGTCGGGGTCCTCGGGGTCCGGCTCGGCGAAGAGCGCCTCGCAGGTGGCTGCGCAGCAGCGCAAGGCGGCGGCGGACGCGGCGGCGCGCTTCTCCGAGGCGGAGACCCAGGCGCAGGCCATCGCGGACCCCGCGGCGCGGGCGGCGGCGCTGGCGGCCGTGCAGTCCTCGCGGACGCAGTACCAGCTGCTGGCCTCGCAGACGCAGGCCCTGGTGGACCAGGTGAACGCGGGGCTGGGGAACCTGGACACGGCGGTGTCGTCGTTGGGTCAGGCCCAGCGCGTGCAGACGCGGGCGGCGGTCTCCGCGGCGCAGGCCACGGTGGACGCCCTGGTGGTGAAGGCGCCGATCTCGGGGAAGGTGTCGCTGTCCGCGACGGGGGGTTCAGGATCGGCGAACCTGCCCGCGGGGGCCGAGGCGCTGCTGGCGGGCAGCGGGGTGTCGTTGCCCGCCGCGGCCGCCGGGTCGGACTCCGGCGCGGCGGGTGCCCCGGTGCTGGCGCAGGGCGCGGCCGTGTCCTCGGGGGCGACGGTGCTCAACGTCATCGACGCGTCGACGCTGAGCCTGACCGCGGACGTCGACGAGACGGACGTGCTGACGGTGAAGCCGGGGATCGGAGCCGACGTGAACATCGACGCGGTGCCCGGGGCGAAGTACCACGGGACGGTCACGAGCATCGACCCGACGCCCAAGGGTGGCGGCGGGAGCTCGGTGACGTACACGGTCCGCCTGAGCTACGACGGCGGGACGGGCAGCGACGGCACCCCGGCGGCGACGCCGCTGCCGGGCATGTCGGCGACGGTGTCGCTGGTCGTGCAGGAGGTGGACGGCGTCGTGGAGGTCCCGGCCGCGGCCGTGGTGCGGGCCGGGTCCGACAACGGCGCGAAGGACTCCGACACCGTCTGGATCGTCTCCGGCGGCAAGGCGGAGCGGCGCGCGGTGACCGTGGGGGTCCGGGGGGAGACCGACGTGGAGATCACCAAGGGTCTCGACGGCGGCGAGGAGGTCGTCACCGAGGGCGCGGCCGGCGTGAAGCAGGGACAGCAGGTCTCGTGACCCGTCCCGACACGGGCCACCCGCAGGACACCCACGAGAGCCACGAGACCCACGACCAGGAGCACGCGCTGATCCCGTCCCCCGAGCACCACCCGACGCTGCGCGCGGCCGCGATCGAGGCGGTCGAGGTCACCCGGTCCTACCGCTTCGGGGACACGACGGTCGACGCGCTGCGGGGGGTGACCTTCACCGTCGCGGAGGGGGAGTACGCCGCGATCGTGGGCCCCAGCGGGTCGGGCAAGTCGACGCTGATGCACCTGCTGGGCTGCCTGGACCGTCCGACGTCGGGGGTCCTGCGCGTCGGTGGGCGCAACATCGCCGACCTGGGCGACGCGGAGCTCGCGGAGCTGCGCAACAAGGAGATCGGGTTCGTGTTCCAGGCCTTCCAGCTGCTGCCGCGCTCCAGCGCGATCGACAACGTGGCGTTGCCGCTGCTGTACCGCGGCGTCAAGGGCAGCGAGCGGCGCGACATGGCGGCCGAGGCGTTGAAGGCGGTGAACCTGGGGCACCGCCTGACCCACCGGCCCACCCAGATGTCCGGCGGTGAGCAGCAGCGGGTGGCGATCGCACGGGCGCTGGTCGGCGAACCGCGGATCCTGCTCGCCGACGAACCCACCGGCAACCTCGACTCCAAGAACGGGGCCGAGGTGATGCGCATCCTGGAGGAGCTGAACTCCGCCCGGGGCGTCGCGGTGGTGCTCGTCACCCACGACGACGAGGTCGCCGGCCGGGCGCGCCGTCAGGTCCGGGTGCGTGACGGCCTGGTGGAGCGCGACACGGCGGACGGAGCCGACGCGTGAAGGGCTTCGAAGCGTTCCGCGTCGCACTGGACGCGTTGCGCGGCAACCGGATGCGTAGCCTGCTCACGATGCTCGGCATCATCATCGGCATCGCCGCCGTCATCGTCGTGGTCTCCATCGGGTCCGGGGCGCGCAACCAGATCGAGTCCCAGGTCGAGGGTCTCGGCTCCAACCTGATCCTCGTGGTGCCCGGGCAGTTCGACACCAACAACCTCGGTTCCAACGCGCCCTCGACGTCGACGATGCAGGTCCAGGACGGCAAGGTCCTCGCCGACGTGGTCGGCGACGAGAGCGCCGTCACGGCGCGGGTCTCCACGGGCGCGCAGGTGCGGGCCGGGACGGTCGAGCGGTTCGTCACCATCCAGGGCGCGGACCAGAACCTGCCCCGGGTCCTGACCCGCCCGGTCGCCGAGGGCCAGTACTTCACCTCCGTCGACGTCGACGCCCGCCGCCGGGTCGCGGTGCTGGGCTCGCAGGCGGCGCAGAACCTCTTCCCCGGCGCGGACCCGCTGGGCCGCCAGATCACGGTGGCGGGCACCCGCTTCCAGGTGATCGGGGTGCTGCGGGAGAAGGGGGAGAGCTTCGGGGTCTCCCAGGACAACGAGATCCACATCCCGATCACCACGGCCCAGCGGTTGTTCTCCCTCGACCGGGTCGACGCGTTCGCGGTGAAGGCGCCGTCCTCCGACGTCGTCCCGGCGCTGTCGGACAAGCTGTGGCGGGCGATGAAGGCGCAGTACCCGGACCAGACGTTCAGCGCGGTCACCCAGACCCAGATCCTCGGCGTCATCGGCCAGATCCTCGGGCTGCTGACGGCGGTGCTGGCCGCGATCGCGGGGATCTCGCTGCTCGTGGGGGGTGTCGGGGTCTCCAACATCATGCTCGTCTCGGTGCGCGAACGGACCCGGGAGATCGGGCTGCGCAAGGCCCTCGGCGCCCGCCAGCGCGACGTCCTGGTGCAGTTCCTCGTCGAGGCCGTCCTGCTGACCAGCGTCGGCGGGATCATCGGCATCCTCATCGGGGTGGCCGGGTCGATCGCGGTGAACCAGCTCTCCCCGCTGCCGGCGTCGATCGAGTGGTGGAGCCCGGTGGTGGCGTTCGTCGTCTCCGCGGCCGTCGGCATCTTCTTCGGGGTGTTCCCGGCGCGTCGGGCGGGACGCCTGGACCCGGTCGTCGCGCTGCGCACGGAGTAGCCGTCGCGCCCCGCGCGCAGGGCGCCGCATAGGGTCCTCGGCATGACAGTCAGGCGCGTGACCGGGATCGAGACCGAGTACGGCATCTCGGTGCCGGGGGACCCGGGCGCCAACCCGATGCTGCTCTCGGCCCAGGTCGTCAACGCCTACGCCTCACCCGCGACGGGCTCGATGCGCAGCTCCCTCACGGGCGGTTCGCGGGCCCGCTGGGACTACGAGGACGAGGCGCCGCTGCGCGACGCGCGTGGCTACGAGATCGACCGCGGCAAGGCCCACCCCTCGCAGCTGACCGACGCGCCGGGCCGTTCGCCGGGGACGAGGCGGGCCGCGCCCAACGCCTCCGACGTCGTCACCGCGGAGACCGAGGACCCGACGATGGCCAACGTCATCCTCACCAACGGGGCCCGGTTCTACGTCGACCACGCCCACCCCGAGTACTCCTCACCCGAGATCCTCACCCCGCGCGACGCGGTGCTGTGGGACCGGGCGGGGGAGCTGATCCTCCTCGACGCGCTGCGCCGGGTCGCGGCGACGCCCGGGCTGACCCCGGTGACGATCTACAAGAACAACACCGACGGCAAGGGCGCCTCCTACGGCACCCACGAGAACTACCTGATGAACCGCTCGACGTCCTTCACCGACGTCGTGCGCCACCTCACCCCCTTCTTCGTCTCCCGTCAGGTGTTCACCGGGGCCGGTCGAGTGGGGATCGGGCAGGACTCCGCCCGGC
Source organism: Kineococcus sp. GCM10028916 (assembly GCF_042674865.1). Classification (NCBI taxonomy): domain Bacteria; kingdom Bacillati; phylum Actinomycetota; class Actinomycetes; order Kineosporiales; family Kineosporiaceae; genus Kineococcus; species Kineococcus sp. GCM10028916. Next base: position 391,219 of record NZ_JBHTFM010000001.1, read on the forward strand.
CCGGGTTCCAGATCAGCCAGCGCGCGGACTTCTTCGAGGTCGAGGTGGGGCTGGAGACCACCATGAAGCGCCCGATCATCAACACCCGCGACGAACCGCACGCCACCGTGGAGAAGTACCGCCGGCTGCACGTGATCATCGGCGACGCGACGATGTGCGAGGTCGCGACGCTGCTCAAGATCGGCACGACCTCCCTGGTCCTGGCCATGCTCGAGGCGGGAGCGCTCGACGGGGGCCCCGCCGGGAACCTGCAGCTCGCCGAACCCGTCCGCGCCCTGCACGAGGTCTCCCACGACCCCGGCCTCACCCACCTCGTCCGGTTGCGCGACGGGCGCCGGATGACCGCGGTGCAGCTGCAGCGGGCCTACCTGGAGGCCGCGCAGGCCTTCGTCGCCGACCGCTACGGCGACGACGCGGACGCCGACACCGTCGAGGTCCTCACCCGGTGGGAGCAGATCCTCACCAAGCTGGAGACCGACGTGTTCTCCGCGGCCCGCGAGGTCGACTGGATCGCGAAGCTGCGCCTGCTCGAGGGCTACCGCTCCCGCGACGGCCTGGACTGGGACCACGCCCGCCTGGCCGCGGTGGACCTGCAGTGGTCCGACATCCGGCCCGAGAAGGGCCTCTACCTCAAGCTCGCCGAACGCGGCCAGGTCGAGCGCCTCCTGGACCCCGCCGACGTCGCCCGCGCCGTGGAGCACCCCCCGACCGACACCCGTGCCTACTTCCGCGGGGAGTGCCTGGCCCGCTACGGCCCGCGCGTCGCGGCGGCCAGCTGGGACTCGGTGATCTTCGACATCGCCGGGCGGGGCGCCCTGCAGCGCGTCCCCACCCTCGAGCCGTTGCGGGGCACCAAGGAGCACGTCGGGGCGCTGCTGGACCGCTGCGAGACCGCGGAACAACTCGTGGCCGCCCTCACCAACGGGTGACGCGGGCCGCACTTCCGCGCCGGGCGGGCGTGGCGGGGTTAGTGTCGGAACACGACCCGGGTCGCAGGACCCGGGAGGCCGAGCCGTCAGAGGGAGCCAGCCGATGCCTGGACAGGAGCAGCAGCGCCCGAGCCGCCGCGAGGAGGAGGTCGAGGAGACCCCCGCCGTCCCCGCGCAGGGCAGCGCCAGCGCCCAGACCAAGGAGACCGACGCCGACGTCGACGCGCTGCTCGACGAGATCGACGAGGTCCTGGAGTCCAACTCCGAGGAGTTCGTGCGCGGCTTCGTCCAGAAGGGCGGGCAGTAGCCCCTGCCACCCCCGGCGCGAGCCCCTCGTGTCCCACCCGGCTCTCCCGGCACGTTGCGGAGGCGCCGGGTAGGGTCCGAAGGGTGAACCACTCCAGCGATCAGTCAGGACGGTTGCCCGCCGCGTTCCTGCGGCCCGGTTCCTCGTCCTTCACCGACTTCGTCCGCGAGTACTCGCCGGAGATGCTCCCCTCCGCCCGCACGCTGCCCACCACCGGACCGCTGCCCGGTGGGGGACCCGGTGCGGGCGAGGCGCCGCACGCGACGACGATCGTGGCCCTCGTCTTCGCCGACGGGGTGGTCATGGCCGGTGACCGCCGCGCCACCGCCGGGCCCACGATCGCCCAGCGCGACATCCAGAAGGTCTTCCAGACCGACGAGCACTCCTGCGCCGGGATCGCCGGCGTCGCCGGGCTGGCCGTGGAGATGATCCGGCTCTTCCAGGTGGAGCTCGAGCACTTCGAGAAGCTCGAAGGCGCCCTGATGTCCTTCGAGGGCAAGGCGAACCGGCTCTCGACGATGATCCGCGCCAACCTCGGCATGGCCATGCAGGGTCTCGCGGTCGTCCCGCTCTTCGCCGGCTACGACCTCGACGCCGGCCGGGGCCGCATCATCGGCTACGACGTGACCGGCGGGCGGTCGGAGGAACGCGACCACCACACCGTGGGGTCGGGGTCGATCTTCGCGCGCGGTGCGCTGAAGAAGCTGTACCGCCCGGGCATGACCGAGGCCGAGACGATCCGCGTCGCCATCGAATCCCTCTGGGACGCAGCCGACGACGACTCCGCCACCGGCGGCCCGGACCTGCTGCGCAAGATCTGGCCCGTCGTGGGCGTCGCGACCCTCGAGGGCTACCGGCGCGTCCCCGACGAGGAACTCGAACCCGTCGTCGAGGCCGTCGTGGCCGGACGGCGCGGCAACCCCGGGGGCAACCCCGGCATCAGCGCCGGCAACGGTGGCGGAGGGAACTGACGATGAGCACCCCGTTCTACGTCTCGCCCGAGCAGTTGATGAAGGACAAGGCCGACTACGCGCGCAAGGGCATCGCTCGCGGCCGCGCCGTCGTCGTCCTCGCCCACGCCGACGGCATCGCCTTCGTCTCCGAGAACGCCTCCCGGGCGCTGCACAAGATCTCCGAGATCTACGACCGCGTCGCCTTCGCCGCCGTCGGCAAGTACAACGAGTTCGAGAACCTGCGCGTCGCCGGTGTCCGCTACGCCGACGTCCGCGGCTACTCCTACGACCGTTCCGACGTCACCGCCCGTGGCCTGGCCAACGCCTACGCGCAGACCCTCGGGGCGATCTTCACGACCGAGTCGAAGCCCTACGAGGTGGAACTCGTCGTCGCCGAGGTCGGACGCACCCCCGAGACCGACCAGATCTACCGGCTCACCTACGACGGGTCCGTCGCCGACGAGCACGGCTACGTCGCCATGGGCGGTTCCGCCGACCAGATCGCCACCAAGCTCGGCGAACGCTGGCACGCCGGGCTCACCCTGGCCGAGGCCGTCCAGCTCGCCGTCGAGGCCCTCGGCTCCGACGCCGCGGCCGAGGCCGCCGGCTCCGGACCGCGCCGGATCGCCCCCGACCACCTCGAGGTCGCCGTCCTCGACCGCACCCGCGACCGGCGGACGTTCCGCCGCCTCACCGGTCCCGTCCTCGCAGGACTGCTCGCCCCGACGGACTGACCGCTCCGGTCGGCTCGACGCGTTTCGCTGCGCCGCACGGCGCCCGAGTGCCTAAGGTGGGGAAATGGATCGCCGGATCTTCGGGATCGAGACCGAGTTCGGAGTCACCTGCGCGTTCGAGGGACAGCGCAAGCTGTCCCCGGACGAGGTGGCCCGCTACCTGTTCCGCAAGGTCGTGTCGTGGGGACGTTCGAGCAACGTGTTCCTGAAGAACGGCGCACGCCTCTACCTCGACGTGGGCTCGCACCCCGAGTACGCCTCACCGGAGTGCGACGACATCCGCCAGCTCGTCGTCCACGACCGGGCGGGGGAGCGGACCCTCGAAGGCCTGCTCGTCGACGCCGAACGACGCCTCGAGGAGGAGGGGATCGCCGGTGAGGTGTTCCTCTTCAAGAACAACACCGACTCCGCGGGCAACTCCTACGGCTGCCACGAGAACTACCTGGTGTCGCGGCACGGGGAGTTCGGGCGCCTCTCCGACGTCCTCATCCCCTTCCTCGTCTCGCGCCAGCTGATCGTCGGCGCCGGCAAGGTCGTGCAGACCCCCCGCGGTGCGGTCTACTCCCTCTCCCAGCGCGCCGACCACATCTGGGAGGGCGTCTCCTCCGCGACCACCCGCAGCCGCCCCATCATCAACACCCGCGACGAACCGCACGCCGACGCCGAGCGCTACCGGCGCCTGCACGTGATCGTCGGCGACTCCAACATGTCCGAGACCACGACGATGCTGAAGGTCGGCGCCACCGACCTCGTGCTGCGGATGGTCGAGGAAGGCGTCCCGTTGCGGGAGATGACCATGGAGAACCCCATCCGGGCCATCCGTGAGATCAGTCACGACATGACGGGGCGCAAACCCGTCCGTCTCGCCAACGGCCGTGAGGCCTCCGCGCTGGAGATCCAGGAGGAGTACCTGGAGAAGGCCAAGGAGTTCGTCGAGCACCGCGGACTGCAGACGCCCAACGTCAAGCGGGTCCTGGACCTGTGGGAGCGGGCGCTGCGGGCCGTCGCGACGCAGGACTTCTCCCTGGTGGACCACGAGGTCGACTGGGTCATCAAGAAGAAGCTGCTCGACCGCTACATGGCCAAGCACGACCTGCCGCTGACGTCGCCGCGCATCGCGCGCCTCGACCTCGCCTACCACGACATCCACCGCAAGCGCGGCCTGCACTACATGCTCGCCGACCGGGGGATGGCCGACCGGGTCTGCTCCGACATTGAGGTGTTCGAGGCGATGAGCGTCCCGCCGCAGACGACCCGCGCCAAGCTGCGGGGCGACTTCGTCCGCGCCGCGCAGGAGAAGCGTCGCGACTTCACCGTCGACTGGGTGCACCTGAAGCTCAACGACCAGGCGCAGCGCACCGTCCTGTGCAAGGACCCGTTCAAGGCCGTCGACGACCGTGTGGAACGGCTCATCGACAGCATGTGATCGGTCTCGCGGCGCGGGCACAGGCTCCACGGTTAGGGTGAGGCAGTTCCACCTCGACCGTCACGACTGTGAGGACCTCCGTGCGCCGCCGTACCGCCGTCCTGTCCGCCTCCGCCGCCCTGGCGATGACCCTGCTCGGCGCCTGCGCCTCCGAGGGGGACGCGCCCACCGAGGCAGAGCAGAGCGCGTCGGCGACCGAGTCCGCCAACACCATCGAACCTGCCGTCGACGACGAGAAGCTCGCCGTGACCGTCACCGGTGAGGTGAACCCGACGATCGAGCCGACCGTCGACTTCACCCCGCCGCTGACCGTCACGCAGACCTCGCGCAAGATCGTCGCCCCCGGCACCGGGGCCGAGGTCACGGCCACCGACGAGGTCGAGTTCGCCTACGTCCTCTACGCCGGCTCCACCCACGACAAGCTGGACTCCAGCTACGGCAAGACCAACGCCCGCTTCACCCTCGCCGAGATCACCAAGGGACTCGCCCGCGGGTTCGTGGGGACCAAGGTCGGGGACCGCCTCGTCATCGCCATCGCCCCCGCCGACGGGTTCGGCAACTCCGTCAGCCAGTTCGGCAAGGAGAACGTCGACGCCTCCACGACCATCGTCATGGTCGCCGACGTCGTCCGCGTCATCCCCTCGATGGCCGAGGGCACCCCGGTGACGCCGCCCGCGGACCTCCCCGTCGTGACCTACGACGACAAGAAGGTCCCCACCGGCTTCACCGTCTCGAACCCGACCCCGCCCGCCGACACGATCGTGCAACCGCTCATCCAGGGCACCGGTGCCCCGCTGACCCCGGGCATGAACGTCAAGATGCAGTACGTCGGCGCGACGCTGGCCGACGGCAAGGTCTTCCAGACCTCGTGGACCTCCCAGGCCTTCGAGACCCAGATCGGGGTCGGCAAGCTCATCACCGGCTGGGACGAGGGCCTCATCGGCCAGACCGTCGGCAGTCGCGTGCTGCTCGTCATCCCCGCCGCCAAGGCCTACGGCGACGAGCCCACCGGCGGCCAGCCCGCCGGTGCGCTGATCTTCGTCGTCGACATCCTCGACGGCTACTGAGTCCCCACCGACGACGCTGACGTTAGGGTTCCCACCATGACTGAACGCACCAAGCCCGAGATCGACTTCCCCGAGGGCGAGCCGCCGGCCGACCTCGTGATCACCGACGAGATCGTCGGTGACGGCACCGAAGCCACCCCCGGCAAGACCGTCAGCGCGCACTACGTCGGCGTCGCCTTCAGCACCGGCGAGGAGTTCGACTCCTCCTGGAACCGCGGCCAGCCGCTCGACTTCCCCGTCGGCGCGGGCATGGTCATCAAGGGCTGGGACCAGGGCCTGCTGGGCATGAAGGTCGGCGGCCGACGCAAGCTCGTCATCCCGCCGCACCTCGGCTACGGGGACCGCGGCGCCGGCGGCGCCATCAAGGGTGGGGAAACCCTGATCTTCGTCGTCGACCTCGTGGACGTCAGCTAGTCCCTTCGGTCTGCTTCGCTTCCGGGCGGGTGAGGACCCTCCTCGTCGGATACTCCGTTCGCGCTCGTCGCGTCGTGAACTCACGTTCTCGCGCAGGCGCTCACTTCGGACATCCGACGAGGAGGGTCCTCACCCGCCCTTCTGCGTCACCTTCGTGGGACTCCTGAGCGGCCCCAGGGCGCCGACCCGCTCAGGCGGGTTTCGGGGGCCGGGCACCACGTTCCCCTTCACGAGGTGAGGAGGCGGGCGGCGTGGCGGCCGGCGGCGGCGGCGGTGAGGAAGGCGGCGCGGTCGGTGTCGAGGCCGCGGCCCATGGTCGAGAGGCGGACGGGGCTCGTGGCCAGGGCTTCGTCGAGGCCGGCTCCGGGGACCTCCACGTAGGTGTGGCGCCCGCAGAGGGACCGGGCCTGGTCGCGGACGCCGTCGTAGAAGGCGCCGGGGGAGTCGGGGACGACGACGTCGACGGGGGCGAGGGCGACACGCCCGACCGCGGTGAGCGTGTGGTGCGAGACACCGCGGTGGCGGTCGCGGGCGTCGGCCTCGGACACCCGCAGGGCCGCGACGGGGCGTCCCCCCAGCACGGCGGCGGCGTTGAGGGCCTCACCGACGGCGACGCCGGAGAAGCCCCAGCGCGATCCCGTCCCCAGGTTGCCGGGGCCTTGGGCGACGACGACGACGTCGGCGCCCGCGACGAGCTTCGCCGCCAGCAGGCCGGTGTGGACGGTCGAGGCCTCCAGGTCGCCCCCGAAGGCCTGGCCCGTGCTCACGCAGCTGGTGAGCCACCCCGCCTCCCGCAGCCCGGCGACGGCGCGGGAGAACGCGGCCGGCAGCGCCCCGCCGTCGGTCATCACGTAGACGACCCTCGCGCCGGGGGCCTCGACGCGGACCCCGGCCAGGATCGCGGGCAGTGCGGAGTGCAGGTCGGCGACGACGACGGGGGTGGCGTCGAGGTCGTCGGCGTCGGCGAGCAGGGCGTGGTGCTCCGACTCCTGGTCGTCCACGCCCAGGACCATCGTCTGCAGCGGGGTGTAGCGGGCCTTCACGAGGTGGCCGGGCCCGGCGGGCGGGTCGGCGGGCAACGCGTCGGGCAGCGCGACGACGAGGGCGTAGCCACCCGTCCCCAGGCCCCGGGCCAGCGCGGAGGTGTTGAGCAGCACCCGCTCGCCCGGCTGCGGGGAGCCGACGAGGTCGGGGTGGGCCAGGGCCTTCACCTCGGTGCCCGCCTCGGGCCCCGACGTGAGGGTCGCGAACAGCTCCTGGGAACCGGGCCACGACGCCCCGAGTCGCTGGACAGTTGCAGAACGCCACCGGATCGTCACGCTTCGAGCGTACGCAGGGTGCTTCCGAGCGCGGTTCCGGTAGCGTCCGGCTCACCATGACGACGACCCCTGCGACGTCCTCGAGCCCACCGGGTGGGGCGGCCGCGGCTGCCCGCGGAGCCCGTCGCACCGAACGGCTGCTGAACCTCGTGATCGCGCTGTCCGCGACGCGCCGCTGGCTCACCAAGGAGCAGATCCGCACGGCCGTCCCGCAGTACGCCGACTGCGCCACCACCGTCGCCTTCGAGCGGATGTTCGAGCGCGACAAGGAGGACCTGCGCGAACTCGGCGTCCCCCTCGACACCGGCGGCGAGGACCCGTTGTTCGAGGACGAGGCCGGCTACCGGATCGACCGCGAGGCCTACGCGCTGCCCGAGATCCGGTTCACCCCGGGTGAGCTCGCCGTCCTCTCGCTGGCCAGCCGGGTCTGGCAGCAGGCGAGCCTCGCGGGCCCCGCGACCCGCGCGCTGGTGAAGCTGCGCAGCCTCGGCGTCGAACCCGACGAGAGCTCCCTCATCGGCGTGGAACCGCGGGTGCGCACCGCGGAACCCGCCTTCGACCCCCTCTACGCCGCGACCCGCGACAAGACCCCGGTGTCCTTCACCTACCGCCGCGCCGGCGGCGAACCTGCGACCCGCCACGTCGAACCGTGGGCCATCGTCAGCTGGCACGGGCGCTGGTACCTCGTCGGGCACGACCGGGACCGTGCGGACTCGCGGGTCTTCCGCCTGTCCCGGGTCGCCTCCGCGGTCAAGCGGATCGGACGGGCCGGCAGCTACGACGTGCCCGAGGGCATCGACCCGCGCGAGATCGTCGCGGGCAGCATCGGACCCGTCCGGCCGCCCCGGGAAGCCCGGCTGCTGGTCACGGAGGGCAGCGGCCTGGCGTTGCGGCGCCGGGCCCGCAGCGTCGAGGCAGGATCCGGGGAGGACGTGGTCGTGGTGGAGGTCAGCGACGTGGAGGTGAGCGCGGACGAGATCGCCGGCTACGGCGCGGACGTCCTGGTCCTCGAACCGCAGGACCTGCGCGACGCCGTGGTGCGCCGACTCCGTGGGGCGGCGGGCGCATGAGCGGCAGCGCGTCGACGGAGCGGCTGTCGCGGCTGCTGGCGATGGTCCCCTACCTGCTCACCCACCAGGGCATCCCGCTGGAGGAGGCCTCGGAGCACTTCGGCATCAGCGACGACGACCTCGTGCACGACCTGGAGCTGCTCTTCGTCTGCGGGACGCCCGGGCACATGCCCGACGACCTCATCGACGCCCGCTGGGACTCCGGGCGGGTCTACCTCTCCAACGCCGACCCGATCGCGCGCCCGGCCCGACTCGGCGTCGACGAGGCCGTCGCCCTGCTCGTGGGTCTGCGCACGCTGGCCCAGGTCCCCGGTCTGCACGACCGCGAGGCCCTTGAGGGGGCGATGGCGAAGCTGTCGGAGGCGACGGGGGAGGCGGGCCGGGCCGCGGGATCGGTGACCGTCGACGTCAGCTCGGGGGAGGAGAGCGCCGCTGTCCTCGAGACCTGCCGTGCCGCCCTGCGCGAGCACCGGCGCCTGCACCTGAGCTACCTCGTGCCGAGCCGGGACGAGCGCACGGAACGCGACGTGGACCCGATGCGGCTGGTGAGCGTGGAGGGACGCTGGTACCTGGAGGCGTGGTGCCACCGCGCCGAGGGCGTCCGGTTGTTCCGGGTCGACCGGATCGAGTCCGCCGAGGTCCTCGACGTCGACGGGACCCCACCGACGCAGGCGGTCTCGCGCGACGTGGGCTCCGACCTGTTCGAGCCCAGCCCGGACGACCTCGTCGTCACCATCGACCTGGCGCAGCAGGCCGCGTGGGTCGTCGACTACTACCCCGTCGACTCCGTCGAGGACGCGCCGGAGGACGGCTGGGAGGACGCCGCCCTGCGCGTGAGGCTCCGCACGGCGGATACGCACTGGGTGCACCGGCTGCTCCTGCGCCTCGGCGCCGGCGCCCGCGTCGTCGACCCGCCGGAGCTGGCCGTGGACGTGCGCAACGGCGCCCTGGCCGCCCTGGAGCGGTACCGCTGAGCCGTTTCGACGACTGTCTGTAACGAAGTGAACGCACAAGGTCACGGCATGTGTCAAGGTTGGGCCGAAAGGGCGTTCAAGGGATCGCGAGGACGTGCCGAAGCAGTGGTTGTCGGACGGCGGAAAGCGTCCGCCGGACCTACACCACGAAACGGAAGGTGCTCGAGATGACCACGATCAAGGCTTCCTGCCCCTGCTGCGGCGACGTTGAACTGACCCCGAAGCAGGTCCGCCTCGTGGTGTGCTCCGCCAAGGAGCGGTCGTTCTACGCCTTCGGTTGCCCGAAGTGCAAGGACGAGGTCCGCAAGCCCGCCGGCGAGGACGTCGTCGCGCTGCTCGTCTCCGGCGGCGTCGCCGTCGAGCGCTGGACCATCCCCGCCGAGGCCATGGAGGAGCACAACGGCTCGACCATCGCCTGGGACGACGTCCTGGACTTCGCCCTCGTGCTCGACTCCTGCGACGACCTCGCCTCGCTGGCCGCCCGCGGCCTGCGCACCGTGCGCTGACGCACCCCCACACTCCCCGAGAGCCGCTCCGCGGACGCCACGGCGTCCGCGGGGCGGCTCTCGTGCTTCCTGGGTGTTCACCGGGAGTGTGCCCAGGAGACGCCCTAGCGCAGGTATTCGGGCGACTCGACGCGCATGCTTGTCCCACAGACGGCTTCGATCGACGTACGATGGCCGCGCTTCGTCCAACCCTGGAGGACTGATGTTCCGCAACCTCGTCGACCACCCCTGGGTGCTCGTCATCCTCGTCGTGCTGATCATCGCGCTATTCGGCAGCAAGCGTCTGCCCGACGCCGCGCGTGGCCTCGGCCGCTCGATGCGCATCTTCAAGTCCGAGGTCAAGGAGATGAAGAACGACGGCAAGGAGGAGACCACGAAGTCTCCGACCACCGCCGGCCTCGACTCCGAGCCCACGGCCCTCGAAGCCAAGCTGGCCGCCGAAGAGGCGCAGGCCAAGGCCGCGTCCGAGCACCAGACGCGCGCGTCCTGACCCGCCGCACCGCCTGAGATCGCACCGCTGACATGGCCGTCACCACCGTCCGACGACGCGCACCCAAGGATCCCGAGGGGCGCATGCCTCTCATGGCGCACCTGAAGGAACTGCGGGACCGCGTCTTCAAGGCGGGGATCTTCCTGGTCCTGGGTGCGATCGTGGGCTGGTTCGTCTGGAACAAGTCCAGTTGGTTCGAGGGTGTCTTCTACTACTTGCAGAAGCCGCTCCTGGACTACGCAGGCGAGAAGGGCTACAGCAACGTCGCGTTGAACTTCACCCAGGTGGGCCAGGGCTTCGACCTCGCGGTCAAGGGTGCGATCTGGTGCGGAGTCATCGTCTCGAGCCCTTTCTGGATCTACCAGTTGTGGGCTTTCATCACGCCTGGTCTGACGAAGAAGGAGCGGCGTTACGCCGTTGGGTTCATCTTCGCCGCCGTGCCGCTCTTCCTGGGTGGCATGGCCATCGCCTACTCGGTCCTGCCGAACGCGATGAGCTTCCTCATCGACTTCACTCCCACTGGTGCCTCGAACCAGATCTCGGCGGACCTCTACCTCTCCTTCGTGATGCGGATCCTGCTGGCGTTCGGGCTCGGTTTCCTCATGCCCGTCGTCCTCGTCGGTCTCAACTTCGCTCACCTGCTCTCCGGCAAGGCGATCCTCAAGCAGTGGCGGATCAGCGTCTTCCTGAGCTTCCTCTTCTCCGCCTTGGTCACCCCGACCTCGGACATCACGACGATGCTGCTCCTCGCGTTGCCACTCCTGGTGCTCTTCGCGATCGCCACCGTCATCTGTCTGTCGAACGACCGACGTCGTGCGAAGAACGCCGACGAGCCGGACTACGCGAACCTCAGCGACGACGAAGCCAGCGCCATCTGACCCGATGACCTCTCGGGGGCGGGTCGGCCTCCTCGTGAACCCGACGGCGGGTCGCGGGGTCGGCCGTGTCGCGGGCGCTCACGTCCTCTCGACGCTGCAACGCCTCGGCCACCCGGTGACCGACCTCTCGGGCCTCGACTTCGCCTCCACGGCTCGCGCCGCGCGCGAGCGGGCGGGCGAGTTCGAGGCCCTCGTCGTCGTCGGGGGCGACGGCCTGGTGCACGCCGGGCTCGAGGCCGTCGCCGGCACGTCGACCGCCCTGGGCATCGTCCCCGCCGGCACCGGCAACGACCTCGCCCGCGGGCTCGACCTCCCGCTGGGTGATCCGGTGCGTTCGGCGGAGCTCGTCTCCACGGCCCTGCACGAGGGCCGGTCGCGCACGGTCGACGCCGTGCGGGTGGGATCGAACTGGTTCGGCAGCATCCTCGCCTCCGGTGTCGACGCCCTCATCAACGAACGTGCCAACTCCTGGCGCTGGCCGCGCGGGCCAGCCCGCTACACCCTGGCTGCGGTGCGGGAGCTCGCCGTCGTCCGGGGGCTGCCGATGCGGATCACCCTCGACGGCACCACCGTCGAGCAGGAGTGCCTGCTCGTCGCCGTCGCCAACACCCGAAGCTACGGCGGCGGCATCCTCATGGCCCCCGACGCCGACCCGACGGACGGGCTCCTCGACGTCGTCGTCGTGGACCGCCTGCCACCGATCGCCGCGTTGCAGCTCTTCCCCCGGGCTCGCCGGGGTGCGCACCTGAAGCTGCCTGCCGTCCACGTCCACCGGGTCCGCAGCGTCACCCTCGAGGTCCTCCCCGGCGCAGCGCAGCCGCACCCCCACGCCGACGGCGAACCGTTCGGGCACCTCCCCATCACCTGCACCGTGGTACCGGGCGCGCTGCGGGTGCTCGGCTGACGTACTGTCAGCCCATGGCGAGCCCCGCGGAACGCTACGCGGCAGCGCGCCGTCGCACCGAAGATTCCAGGACCGAGCTGGCGCAGTTCGCGAGCACGGTGGGCTTCGAGCTCGACGGCTTCCAGCTGCAGGCGTGCCAGGCCCTGGAAGCAGGTCGCGGCGTCCTCGTCGCCGCCCCCACCGGCGCGGGCAAGACCGTCGTCGGGGAGTTCGCGGCGCACCTGGCGTTGCAGACCGGTCGCAAGGCGTTCTACACGACGCCCATCAAGGCCCTGTCCAACCAGAAGTACACCGAACTCGTCGAGCGCCACGGCTCCGCCGCCGTCGGCCTGCTCACGGGTGACAACTCCGTCAACGGTGAGGCCCCCGTCGTCGTCATGACGACGGAGGTCCTGCGCAACATGCTCTACGCGGACAGCCCGCTGCTCGACGGCCTCGGCTACGTCGTCATGGACGAGGTCCACTACCTCGCCGACCGTTCCCGCGGCGCCGTCTGGGAAGAGGTGATCATCCACCTGCCCTCGGAGGTGCTGGTCGTCTCGCTCTCGGCGACGGTCAGCAACGCCGAGGAGTTCGGCGCGTGGCTCGACACCGTGCGCGGGGACACCGAGGTCGTCGTGTCCGAGCACCGGCCGGTCCCGCTCTGGCAGCACCTCGCCGTCGGGACCCGGCTCTACGACCTCTTCACCGACCCCGACGGCGAGGCCCTGGAGGGCGACGAGGGATCGCTCGTGCCAGGCGCCATCGTCAACCCCGAGCTCGTCGCGATGTCGCGCCAGCAGGTCCGGTCCGACCGGCTCGCCGGACCGGGTGGTCGCGGTCGGCGCCGCAGTCAGCAGCGGCCCGGCCCGGGCGGTCACCGCCCCTCCGGGGTCGGCCGGCCCGCCTCGCGCGCGCAGATCCTGGACACCCTCGACCAGGCCGGGTTGCTGCCGGCGATCACCTTCATCTTCAGCCGTGCGGGCTGCGACGCGGCCGTCCAGCAGTGCGTCGCGTGGGGGTTGCGGCTCACCACGCCCGAGGAGGGCCGGGCGATCCGCGCGATCGCGGAGGAGCGCTGCTCGGAGATCCCCAGTTCCGACCTCGCTGTCCTCGGGTACTGGGAGTGGCTGGACGGGCTGGAACGTGGACTCGCCGCCCACCACGCCGGTCTGCTGCCGGTGTTCAAGGAGACCGTCGAGCACCTCTTCGCGGCCGGCTTCGTCAAGGCCGTCTTCGCGACCGAGACCCTCGCGCTCGGCGTGAACATGCCGGCCCGGTCCGTCGTCCTGGAACGCCTGGTGAAGTGGAACGGGCAGACCCACGTCGACATCACGCCGGGGGAGTACACCCAGCTGACCGGTCGCGCCGGTCGGCGCGGGATCGACGTCGAGGGCCACGCCGTCGTCCTGTGGTCGAACCAGACCGACCCCGAGGCCGTCGCCGGTCTCGCCTCGCGACGCACGTTCCCGCTGCGCTCGAGCTTCCGGCCGACCTACAACATGGCCGTGAACCTCGTGGAGCAGGTCGGCCGTGAACGGGCCCGTGAGATCCTGGAGACCTCCTTCGCGCAGTTCCAGGCCGACCGGGCCGTCGTCGGGCAGGCGCAGAAGATCCGGTCCCAGCAGGAGGCGCTGCGCGGGTACACCGAGGCGATGACCTGCCACCTCGGCGACTTCGGTGAGTACTTCGCGCTCCGCCAGGCCATCAGCGAGCGCGAGAAGGAACTCTCCCGGTCCGGGGTCGCGGCGCGGCGCAGCGAGGCCCGCGAGTCCATCGAGGGCCTGTCCCGCGGTGACGTGGTGAAGCTCCCCGGCGGGCGGCGCGCGACGTTCGGTGTCGTCCTGGACCTGCTGCCCGGGAAGGGGTTCGACGGGCCGTCCCCGCGCATCCTCAGCCAGGACCGCCAGGTCCGGACCATCGACTCCGGTGAGTTCTCCGGTGTCGTGGAACCCGTGACGCGGGTGCGGATCCCGAAGGACTTCAACTGGCGCTCCCCGCAGGAACGTCGCGACCTGGCGTCCTCGTTGCGCAACGCCCTGGCCGAGGTCGGGGGCGGTGACGTCCCGCGCCACCGCCGGACGTCGACGGCGGGTGAGGACCGGGAACTGGCGACCCTGCGCGACCGGTTGAAGGCCCACCCCTGCCACGGGTGTTCGGAACGCGAGGAGCACGCCCGGTGGGCGGTGCGCGAGGAGAAGCTGCGCCACGACACCCAGGGTCTGCAGCGCAAGATCGAGGGCCGCACGGGCACCATCGCCCGGACCTTCGACCGGGTCTGCGACCTGCTGGCGGAACTGGACTACCTCGGGGCGGACGGGTTGTCCGTCACGGACGAGGGGCGCACGCTGCGCCGCATCAACGCCGAGACCGACCTGCTCGTGGCCCAGTGCCTGCGCCACGGCGCGTGGACCGCGCTGAGCGCCCCCGACCTCGCGGCCGCGGTCTCGACGCTGGTCCACGAGTCACGCCGCGACGAGGGCGGACGCCCCGACCGCATCCCGCGCAAGGTCGAGGCGGCCATCGCCACGACCCACCGGTTGTGGAGCGACCTCACCGACCGCGAGGACCACCACAAGGTGCCCGCGACCCGCGAACCCGACGCCGGGCTCGCCTGGGCCGTGCACCGCTGGGCCAGCGGGCACCGCCTCGACGAGGTCCTCCGCGAGGCGGACCTGGCCGCGGGTGACTTCGTCCGCCGGTGCAAGCAGCTCGTCGACCTGCTGGACCAGATCGGCATCGCCTCCACCGAGCCCGGGGTGCGCAAGGCGGCGCGGGACGCCGTCGACGCGGTGCGCCGCGGCGTCGTCGCCCACACCTCCCTGACCTGAGCCGTCCCGGGGCCCTCACCGGGGTGCGGCGACGAACCAGGCGGTGGCCTCCACGGTGAACGCCGCGCGGGGGAGGAGTTCCGCGCACCGCCGGCGCAGGGTCTCCCGGGCGCTGGGCCCCAACCGGGCCACGTAGTCCCCGGCCGGCCCGACGCCGAGGGTGTAGGACTCCCACCACGCGTCGAAGGAGTCGTAGCCGACCTCGACCGTGAGCTCGTCGTCGAGGTCGGGCAGCAGGCCCGCACCCCGGAAGAGGTCGGCGAGTTCGCCCTGCACCCTCCCGGACCGACCGGGTTCGCCCCGGGCCGCGGGGTCGAGGCTGCGCACCGCCGTCCAGAACGTGGTCAGCGGGCTGCGTTGCCCGCCGAAGTCCCAGACGCTGGCCGCGACGCGTCCGCCGGGACGGGTCACCCGGCGCATCTCCCGCAGCCCGCCCACCGGGTCGGCCATGAAGTGCACGGCGAGTTGCGCGACGCTGAGGTCGAAGGTCTCGTCGTCGTGGGGGAGGAACTCCGCCGCGGCGACCCGCGCGTCCACGCCGGGGAGACGTCGCGCGACCGCGGCGACGGGTTCCGGGGCGGGGTCGACGGCGGCGACGGCGGGCGCACCGAGCACGCCGACGAGTTCCGCAGTGAGGGCGCCGGAACCGCACCCGACGTCCAGGGCACGCTGACCGGGTCGGGGTCCGAGGGCGCCCACCGTCCGCCGGGCGAGGGGGACGGCGAAGCGGCCCATGAACCGGTCGTAGTCCGCGGCGACGTCGAAGGCCATGCTGGACGGTACGCCCGCGCACCTGCGGGGAGCGTGTGGTTGCCTGAGCGCGTGAGCACACTGACCGAGACCTTCACCCTCTCCAACGGCGTCGAGATCCCCAAGGTCGGGTTCGGCACCTGGCAGATCCCCGACGGGGACGCCGCCTACGACGCCACCACCACGGCGCTGACGACGGGCTACCGCCACGTCGACTCCGCCCGCGCCTACGGCAACGAGGCCAGCGTCGCCCGTGCCGTGCGCGACAGCGGCCTGGCCCGGGACGACGTCTTCGTCACCACGAAGCTGCCCGCCGAGATCAAGGACCACGACGAGGCCCTCGCCAGTTTCGAGGCCTCCCTGGCCGACCTCCAACTCGACCACGTCGACCTCTACCTCGTCCACGCGCCGTGGCCCTGGAGCGAGATGGGCAAGGACTGCCGCGAGGGCAACATCGCGGTCTGGACGGCGCTGGAGGAGATCCACGCCTCCGGACGGGCCCGTTCCATCGGCGTCTCGAACTTCTCCGTGGCCGACCTGGAGTCGCTGACCGCCGCGACGACCGTGCTGCCGCACGTGAACCAGATCCGCTGGTTCATCGGCAACACCCAGGACGAGACGACGGCGTGGTGCAAGGAGAGGGGGATCCTCGTCGAGGGGTACTCCCCGCTGGCCACCGGTGGTCTCGTCGACGACGAGGCCATCGCGGCGGTCGCGGCGAACTACGGCCGCACGGTCGCGCAGGTCTGCCTGAAATACCTGCTGCAGAAGGACGTCCTGCCGCTGCCCAAGAGCACGACCCCCTCGCGCATCGCGGAGAACGCCGACCTCGACTTCGAGATCTCCGCCGCCGACCTCACGGTCCTGGACGCGCTGCACCGTGACTGACACCGCCCCGGTCGGGAGGGTGCAGGACTGGACCCGGAGTCCGTTCACCGGTGGAGGCCAGACCTACGACTGCTACGAACGGGGCCAGGGTCCCGGGGTCGTGCTCGTCCCGGAGGTCCCCGGGTTCACGCCCGAGGTCGCCGGCTTGGCCGAGCACCTGGTGGCAGAGGGGTTCACCGTCGTCGTGCCCTCGCCGTTCGGCACGCCCGGACGGGTGGCCAGCACCGGCTACGTCGTGGCGACGGTGGCGAGCCTGTGCGTCGCGAGCGAGTTCCGCGCCTTCGCGCTCGGGGCGCACCGGCCCTTCACCGACTTCCTCCGCGCCCTGGCCTCCGACCTCGCCGGCCGCACGCCGGGCCGGGGCGTGGGGGTCATCGGGATGTGCTTCACGGGAGGTTTCGCGTTGGCCGCGGCCGTCGATGACTCCGTGGGCGCCGCCGTCCTGAGCCAACCGGCCCTGCCCTTCCCCGTGTCGAAGAGGCACCGGGCCGACCCGGCGACGAGCCCGGCGGAGCTGGACCGGATCGCCGAACGCGCCGCGACGGGTTCGGTGTGCGCGCTGGGTCTGCGCTTCACCCGCGACGCCGCCGTCCCCGCGGCGCGCTTCGCGACGATCTCGGCCCGCCTCGGGGACGCGTTCCGGGTGATCGAACTCGACTCCGGGCCGGGCAACCCCGGCGGGTTCTCGAAGGGCGCCCACTCCGTCCTCACCCACGAGGTCCGCGAGCGCCCGGGTCATCCGGCGTTCGAGGCGCGGGGGCAGGTCGTGGGTTTCCTGCGGGAGCGCCTCGGTCAGTCGCGGGACTGAACGAGGGCGGTGAGGACGCGCTCGACGCTGGACTGGATGCCCCAGCGGTGGACGAGTGCGCCGAGGGCGTCGAGGTCGGCGGGTTCGCGGGGGAGGGTGTCGTCGAGGTCGGGGAGGGGGACGTCGCGGGCGGTGTTGACGACGACGGGCGCGGCGGTGAGGTAGTCGCGGGCGTCGAGGAGCTTGCGGCGCTGGCCGGGGGAGAGCCCGGTGGTGGGGTCGTCGGCGGCGGCGACGAGGGCGGCGAGGTCGCCGTAGCGGTTGATCAGGGCGGCGGCGGTCTTCTCGCCGATGCCGGGGACTCCGGGGAGGCCGTCGGAGGGGTCGCCGCGCAGGACGGCCATGTCGGCGTAGGCCTGGCCGGTGCTGACGCCGTACTTCGTGTGCAGCCAGGGTTGGTCGACGAGGTCGGCCTTGCGGACGCCCTTGCCGCAGTAGACGACGCGGACGTCGAGGTCGTCGTCGACGAGCTGGAAGAGGTCGCGGTCGCCGGTGACGACGTCGACGGGGTCCGTCGAGCGGACGGTGAGGGTGGCCATGACGTCGTCCGCTTCGTAGCCGGGGGCGCCGACGCGGGTGAGGCCGAGGGCGGCGAGGACGTCGACGATGACGTCGACCTGGGGGAGCAGCAGGTCGGGGGCTTCCTCGCCACCGTCGGGGGCGACGCGGTGGGCCTTGTAGGAGGGCAGGGCCTCGACGCGGAAGGCGGGGCGCCAGTCGTCGTCCCAGCAGGCGACGAGCCGGGTGGGGCGGTACGTGGTGAGCAGGTGGGCGAGGGAGTCGAGGAACCCGCGGACGGCGTTGACGGGGGTCCCGTCGGGGGCGGTGATCGACTCGGGGACGCCGTGGAAGGCGCGGAAGTACAGCGAGGCGGAGTCGAGCAGCATCAGCTTCTGCGCGGGGGCCCCGGTCGACGACGTCATGGGCCTCACCGTAGGGGGTGGGTGGGGTCCGTCGGATGTCGTGGAGGTTCGGTCCGGATGGGTGACGCCGACGGGCGCCGGACGGGTCAAGCTGTGAGGGTGGGAATCGAATCCACACCGAAGTCACAGCCCGACCAGGGGGGACCTTCCATGAATACCAGCACCCGTCGCCGTCGTCGGATCAGCACGTTGGCCGTGAGCGGCGCGGCCGTGCTCGCTCTCGGTCTGGGGGCGTGTGGTGGCGGTGACGACTCCGCGAGCAAGCCGACGACCGCCACGTCCTCGCCCGCGACCGAGCTGACCGCGATGCAGGTCGTCAAGGCCTCCTCGGTGCAGTCGAAGGAGGCCGGGAGCGGCAAGTTCTCCTTCACGATGGACGGCACCGCCTCCGGGCAGGCCCTGAACTTCTCGGGTGACGGCGCGTTCGACATCGCCAAGAATGCCTTCGAGATGACGATGTCGCTGCCCGCCGAGGCCGGGGGGACGAAGCTGACCTTCCGGATGGTCGACGGTGTGGCATACCTCTCGGGTGCGCCGCTGACGGCCGAGGGGCAGTGGATGAAGATGCCGCTGGACCAGCTGGGTGCGACGGGTCTGGACACCTCCTCGATGGACCCGGCGAAGTCGCTGGAGCAGTTGGAGGGTGTCGCCGACGGCGTCGAGGAGGTCGCCCCGATCTCCGTGCGCGGGGTGCAGGCGAAGGGGTACGCGGGGACGATCGACGCGGCGAAGGCTCTGGAGCTGGCTCCGGCCGAGCAGCAGACCGACGAGGCGAAGGCGGCTGCGGCGCAGCTGGGTTCGATCCCGTTCACGCTCTACGTCGACGACCAGAACCGCCCGGTGCGCATGACCGAGCAGATCACCGTCGAGGGGTCGACGCTGAACGTCTCGATGGACTACTACGACTGGGGCAGCTCGGTCGACGTGGCCGCTCCGGACCCGGCCAGCGTCACGCAGGCCCCGGACATGGGGGCCTTGGCGGGCGAGTCGGCGGCCGCGGGCGCCTGAACCCTGCGGTGGGTCCCGCGCGGGGCGGCTCCTACGCTGCCTCGCGTGGAACCCAGCGCTGGTGCGACCCGACGGCTCTACCGCGGTGGGGCGGTGTACTCACCCGCCGACCCGTTCGCGACGGCGATGCTCGTGGAGGGCTCCTCGGTCGCGTGGGTGGGGCCGGAGGAGGCCGCGTCGGCGTGGACGCGGGAGGGTGACGAGGTCGTCGAGCTGGACGGCCGGTTGATCACGCCGGCGTTCGTGGACGCGCACGTGCACCTCACCGAGACGGGTCTGCGCGAGACCGGGCTGGACCTCGCCGGGGTCCGCAGCGCGGGGGACCTGCTGGACGCGGTGGCGGCCCGGGCGCGACCGGGGGAGTTGCTGGCCGGTTTCGGGTGGGACGAGTCCCGCTTCGAGGACGGGCGGGTCCCGACGCGGACCGAACTGGACCGGGCCGCAGGTGGGGCGCCGGTCCTGCTGTCGCGGGTGGACGGTCACAGCGCCCTCGTGTCGACGTCGTTGGCCCAGGCGGCAGGGTTGCGCGGTCTGGAGGGGTGGGACGAGGACGGCGTGGTGCGCCGGGAGGCCCACCACGCGGCGCTGGAGGCTCGCTGGGACGCGCTGAGACCGCAGTCGGCGCAGTCCGCCCGCCGGGCCGCCCTGCAGGCCGCGGCGGCCGCGGGGATCGGCACGGTCCACGAGATGTCCGGGCCCTGGCTCGCCCCGCCCGGTGACCTGGAGGCGCTGCAGGCGCTCTCGGACGCCGAGGCCCTGCCGGACGTCGTGGGCTACCTCGCGCACCGGGTCGCTTCGCCCGAGGAGGTCGCCGCGGTCCTGGCGGGGACGAGCGCGCGGGTCGCCGGGTTGGGGGGCGACCTCACGATCGACGGGGCCATCGGTTCGCGCACGGCCGCGTTGCGCGCCGACTACGCCGACGCCCCCGGGCACCGCGGCTCGCTGCACCTGGACGCGAGCGCCGTGCGGGACCACCTGCACGCCTGCACGCGGGCCGGGGTCCAGGCGGCGTTCCACGCCATCGGCGACGCGGCGCTGGCGGTGGTGGCGGAGGCGCTGGAGGCCGTGGCGGGCGATCTGGGTGTCCCGGCGCTGGCTTCGGCGGGCCACCGCGTCGAGCACGCGGTGATGGCGGGACCGGAGGTGGTGGCGGCGTTGGCGCGGTTCGGGACCTCGGTCAGCGTCCAGCCCGCGTTCGACGCGCGGTGGGGCGGCCCGGGTGGGTTGTACGAGGCCCGCCTCGGGGTGGAGCGGGTGCGGGCGAGCCACCCGTTCGCGGCGTTCGCGGCGGCCGGGGTGCCGTTGGCGTTCGGGTCGGACACGCCCGTGACCCCGTTCGCCCCGTGGGCTGCGGTGCGGGCGGCGGGGTTCGGGCACGACGAGGCGCGGGCGGTGTCGGTGCGGGCGGCGTTCCTGGCCCACACGCGGGGCGGTCACCGGCTGGCGGGGCTGGGCCACCCGGGTGTCCTGCGTCCGGGGGCCCCGGCGACGTACGCGGTCTGGGACGTGCAGGACCTCGTCGTGCAGGCTCCCGACCGTCGGTTGTCGGGGTGGAGCACGGACGCCCGTTCGGGGACTCCGGGACTGCCCGACCTGGGCCCCGGTGCGCCGGAGCCGGTGTGTCGCCGGACCGTCGTCGACGGGGTCGTCGTGCACGACCGGTCCTAGGGCACCTGCCGTCGTCCGACCCTTTGTCCGACCTGTTGTCCGACACGCCGGGCGACACGCCGGGCGAGGGCTGCTGGTGGCTGCTCGTGGGTCGGGTGTGACCTGCCGCGATGCGCGTCGTCGCAGGTCACGGGCAGGTTGACAGCAGGCGGCGGCTGAGTAGCTTCTGAGGTGCAGTCCACGACGAGGAGTACCGATCGGTGCGCCGCGCCACCGCCGTTTCAGCCGCACCACCTGCGACGACGTGTGGAGCGCTGACCGACCGGAGTGGGCGGGGTCGAGTCCGTGCACCCCTAGACAACGGCACGCACCTCGTGGCCGACGGGGCGCGCGACGGCACGAAGGGCGCGCGGACTCGACCTGTTGTTCGGCCCCGACCGGCGCGACCCGCGGTGGCCCCGTTCCCACCTCCCTCGCTTACCCTCGCGGGATGCGCGTGCGACCGGCCGACCCTGCTCCTGCGAAGCTGCCGGTGGCGCTGCTGCTGGCCCTCGTGGGCGGTGTCGCCACGTGGGCGGCGTTCCCCGGGTCCCTCTCGACGTCGGGATGGTGGCCCACGGCCGTCCTGGGCATCGCCCTGTTGAGCCTGGCCACCCACGGGGTGCGCGCCCGGCGCGGGTTCCTGGCCGGCTTCCTCTTCGGCCTCGCGTTCATGTTCCCCCTGCTGGCCTGGAGCGGGACCTACGTCGGCCTGCTCCCCTGGTCGGCCCTCTCCATCCTCTGTGCGCTCTTCTACGCCGTCCTGGGGGCCTTCCTGCCCCGCCTGCAGCGGGCCCGCTGGGGGACGGCGCCGCTGGCTGTCGCCGCCGGTTGGGTGGGCGTGGAGGCAGCACGTCTGCGGGTGCCGTTCGAAGGGTTCCCGTGGGGGCGCATCGCCTTCTCCCAGGCCGACTCCCCGACCCTCGGGCTCGCCGCGCTGGGCGGTTCGCCCGCGGTGACGTTCGGGACGGCCCTCGCCGGGGCACTGCTGGCCTCCGCGGTGCTCGCGCTGTTCCGTCTGCCCGCCCCCCTCGGTGCGGTGCGAAGCGCCCCGCGACTGCGTCCAGCGGTGGTGTCCCTGCTCGTGGCCGTGCTGGTCACCTGGGCGGGCGCGCTCGTCCCGCGTCCGACGGCCGAGGAGGACGGCACCCGACGCATCGCCGCGGTCCAGGGCAACGTTCCCGAGGCCGGGCTGGAGTTCAACGCCGAACGTCGCGCAGTCCTCGACAACCACGCCGGTGCCACCCAGGCCCTCGCGGCCGAGGTCCGGGCGGGAACGGCTCAGCAGCCGGACCTCGTGCTGTGGCCGGAGAACTCCAGCGACATCGACCCCTACGAGAACGCCGACGCGCAGGCCGCCATCGAGTCCGCCGCCGCCGCCATCGGCGCTCCCGTGCTCGTCGGGGCCGTCCTCGACGGTCCCGGCCGCTTCGTCTCCAACACGGGCATCGTCGTCACCCCTCAGGACGGTCTCTCCGGGGCGCTCGAGGACGACAGCCGGCACTACGTGAAGCAGCGGCCGGCGCCGTTCGCGGAGTACATGCCCTACCGGTCCTTCTTCCGGATGTTCAGCGACAAGGTCGACCTCGTCACCCGGGACTTCGTCCACGGCGACCACGTCGGACTGCTGCGGATGAACGGTGTCCGGGTCGGCGACGTCATCTGCTTCGAGGTCGCCTTCGACGACACCGTCCGCGACTCCGTCCGGGCCGGTGCGCAGTTCGTCGTCGTCCAGACCAACAACGCGACGTTCGGCTACTCCGGTGAGGCCGTCCAGCAGCTCGCGATGTCGCGGCTGCGGGCCGTGGAGAGCGGGCGGGCCGTCGTGCAGATCTCCACGGTCGGGGTCAGCTCGATCATCAGCCCCGACGGAACGGCCCACGACGAGAGCACGTTGTTCACCCAGGACGTCCTCCAGGGAGATGTTGTGCTGCGTTCCACCGAGACGATCGCGACGAAGGTCGGGGCCGGACCCGAGTACGTGCTGAGCGGCCTCGCGCTGCTCCTGCTGCTGACCGCCCGCCGCGGCACCCGGCCCGACCGCCGCGGCCGGGGCACCCGGCGGCGGGTCCCCGACGCGCCCACGGGTGATCCGGTGTCGGCGTGAGCGCGTCCTCCGCCCCGTCGGTGCGCCGGCGCCGCTGGACGTCGTGGATCCCGGTGGGCCTGGTGCTGCTGCTGGCGCTGGAGGTCTGGCTGCTCGTCCAGCTCGGGCACCTCGTCGGCGGCGGCTGGGTGTTCGTGCTGATCGTCGCCGAGACGTTCGGCGGGGCTCTCGTGCTGCGCCGCGCCGGGCGCCAGGCGGTGGCGGCGTTCCGCCAGACGGCGTCGGTGCCCTTCGGGGCGCCCGTCCCCGGCCAGCAGCCCGGCGTCGTCGGCAACGCCGTCCTCGCGGGGGCCGGCGGCGTGCTGCTCATCCTGCCCGGCCTGATCAGCGACGTCCTGGGCCTGCTGTGCATCCTGCCGCCGACGCGGCGGCTGCTGCGCGCCCTCTTCGTCCGCCTGGTGCGGACCCGGGTGGAACGCGTCGTGCGCGAGGCCGGGGGCACGGTCGTCGTGGGTGACGTCGTCGAGCACGGGGACGTCGTCGACGGTGAGATCGTCGACGGTGAGATCGTCGAGGACCCGCGCGAACTCGGTCGCTGACCCCGACCGAGCGCTCCGGACACCACGAAGGCCGGCCCACCAGGTGGTGGACCGGCCTTCGTGGTGCGCGCTGGATCAGGCGCTGCGCTTGATCAGTTCGCGGCTGCGGAGCAGCGCGAGCCTCTCGTCGAGCAGGACTTCCAGTTCGGCGATGGTGCGACGCTCCAGGAGCATGTCCCAGTGCGTACGCGCCGGCTTGCCGGCCTTGCGCTCCGGTGCGTCGGTGTCCGCACGCAGGGCTTCCGCCCCGCAACGGCACTCCCACAACGGAGGCACGTCGGCCTCCAGCGACATCGGCACCACGACCGTGTGCCCCTCGGGGCAGTTGTACGTGACCATCTGGCGCTCGGCCGGTTCGACACCGGACTCGCTCTCGAGGCTCGCGGCTCCGAGGCGGGACCCTCGCAGGTTGCGCTCGCTCATAGTGACCTCCCCATCGTCCCCCTCGTCACGGCTACTCCCGCGGTCCGGGGAGAGTGAAGGGGACTTGATGGTTGAACGCCGTGACGACCCCCGCTGTTCCGCGACTTCCGCACTCGGAGTGTGGAGGTCATGTGCGCAGCGAGGTTGATTGGTTACTCAGCGTACTGGATCGGTACCTCGGCGTGCCTGCTGAACCCCGGCATCCACATCTACCCTCGACAGGAGCAACGCCCCCACCACGAAGAAGACCAGCAACGCCATCAGCGCCGGGCGGTAGGAACCGGTCAGTTGCGCGACCAGCCCGAAGACCAGTGTGCCCAGCCAGCTCGTCCCCCGCTCGCCGGCCTGGTAGAGGCTGAAGTACTCCGCCTCCGCCCCGACCGGCACCAGCCGGCTGTAGAGCGAGCGCGACAGGGCCTGCGTCCCCCCGAGCACCAGTCCGATGAGCACGGCCAGACCCAGCCACGTCGGGAACGCACCCCGTGGGACCCCGAAGGCGATCACCACGACCACCGTCCACAGGCCCAGCCCACCCATGACGGTCCGCTTCGCCCCGAACCGACCGGCGAGGCGGCCGAAGAGCAGCGCCCCGAGGAACGCGACGCCCTGCACCAGCAGGATCGTGGTCAGCAGCTGCGCCTGGCTGAAGCCGAGCTCCTCCTGGCCGTAGACGCTCGCCGCCGCGATGACGGTCTGGATGCCGTCGTTGAAGATCAGGTACGCCACCAGGAACCGCAGCACCTGGGGGTGGGCCGGCAACCCGCCCAGGGTGGCGACCAGCTGGCGCACCGGCGCCGTCAGGGACCCCCGTGCACCGGGCGCGAGGTCGAGCACCGGGCGGACCGGCAACCGCCGCAGACCGAAGAACGGCACGAACGTGAACAGCCCCCACCACAGCCCGGCCGAGGCCAGCGAGACCCGCACCGCCCACTCGTCGTCGAGACCGAAGGTCGACGGCGTGGACACCAGCACGAGGTTGATCGCCAGCAGCAGGAAACCCCCGAGGTAGCCCGCGGCCCACCCGCGCGAAGAGACCTTGTCGCGGTCCTCCGGGGCCGCGACGTCGCAGAGCAGCGCGTCGTTGACCACCAGGGAGCAGACCAGGCTGACGACGGCGACGAGGGCCAGCAGGACCCCCAGCCACCACCGGTCCCCACCCATCGCGACCATCGCCGTCCCGGCCGCCGCGCCGACCCAGGCGAAACCGGCCAGCAGGCGGTGCCGGTGACGGCTGCGGTCGGCCAGCGCCCCCACGAAGGGCAGCACCAGCGCCGCGAGGATCGTCGCCAGGGTGATCGTGTAGAGCGCCAGCGAACCCGGGGCGATCGGCAACCCCAGCACGGACAGGGTGCGGGTGCAGCCGTCCGGCGCCTCCGGGCACGCCGCCCGGCGGGCCAGCACCGTGAGGTAGGGCGCGAACAGGACCGTCTGGGTCGTGGTGACGAACGCGGAGTTGGCCCAGTCGTAGACGTACCAGGAACGACGCGCCCGCCCCAGGGCCGGGTCGAGCGTCGTGCTCACGCGGACCACTCACCGCGGGCGAGCAGGACCTCGCGCAGGACGTCGGCGCGGTCGGTGATGATGCCGTCGACCCCGAGGTCGAGGAGGGCACCGATCTGCACGGCGTCGTCGACGGTCCAGACGTGCACCTGCGCGCCCGCACCGTGCACGGCGTCGACGAATCGCCGGGACACCACCTCGACCCCGTTCTGGCGCACCGGCACCTGCACGGCGTCGACCCCGGCCAGGGCCCGCCGCACCAGCGGCGGGGTGCGCACACCGGCCCCCACCAGGGCCAGGGCGGTGGAGCGCGAGGACGCCGACGTCGCCTCGGCCCCGCCGACGGCGGCCAGCGCGGCCCGGCGACGGTCCTCCGCGAACGCCGTCACCAGGACCCGGCCGTGCGCCCTGGTCCGACGCAGCACCGCGTCCAGTCCCGGGATCGCCGAGGTCGTCTTCACGTCGAGGTTGAACCGGGCCTGTGGGAACGAGCCCAGGACGTCCTCCAGGCGGGGGACCGGTTCCCGCCCGGCGATGCGGGCGTGGCGGACCTGCGCCCAGGGCGTCCTCGCCAGTTCGCCCCGCAGGTCGGTGACCCGGTCCAGGCGCTCGTCGTGGAAGGCGAGCAGCTCCCCGTCGGCCGTGGCCCGCACGTCCGTCTCCAGGTAGCGGTACCCCAGCTCCACCGCCGCCGCGAAGGCCGGCAGCGAGTTCTCCAGCCCGGCGAGCTCACGGGTGGCGGAGAAGCCGCGGTGGGCCATCGCGATCGGTCCCTCCCACGCGCAGAACGCGTGCCGGGCCGGCGGCCGGGGAACCATCAGTCGGTGAACTCCCAGTGCCACGGTTCGAACTGCCCACCGCGGTTCTGCGCCCACGCGGGGTTGATCCAGCCGTAGAGGGCGGCGTTGCGGTCCATCCACAGGTGCTGCGGCGAGCCGGCGTTCTGGATCCCACCGCCGAGGTCGACGGCGATGCCCAGCCCGTGACGGCTCGTGCCCGGCGTCGCGGCGAGTCCGGGTTTGCGCTGCTTGACGTCGATCTGCTCGGCCAGCGTCCGGTAGGAGTCGGTGACGGGGATGTTGGTGCCGAAGGCCTCGGCGTAGGCGGTGTTCAGCGCCGCGAACGCGTTCGCCGCGTCGGAGCGCAGGACGTGGTTCGGGGCACTGGCCAACGGGCACAGGGCACTGCGGGGGATGAGCCCGTTCGCGTAGCCGGCGAGGCTGATGCTCGTGTTGCAGTCACCGACGGCGCCGTACCCGCTCGAGGCGGCCGCCGCGAGGGCCGCGTCGGCCTGGGCCTTGGCGGTGGCCAGGTTGGCCGCGCGTTCGGCGTCGGAGCTCGCCGTGCCGGCGGCCGTGCTCTGCAGGACGGCGAGGGCGGCGACCTGCGTGCGCTGCTGGGCGAGCAGAGCGTCGGCCTGCTGCTTGGCGGAGGTGGCGATGTCGGCCTGGGTCTGCGCCTCCAGACGGGCCGCGGCCGCCTGCGCGGTGGCGTCGACCTGGTCGCGCTGGGCCTGTTCGTAGGCCTCGACGGCGTTGCTGCGGCCGTCGCCGATGCGCTTCACCGAGGCGAGGGCGCTGGCGGTGTCGTCGGTCGCTCCGCCCCGCAGGACGTCGACCAGACCCGAGTACTCCCGCAACCCACCCGCACCACCGCGGTAGGACGACGCCGCCCACTGCCCCAGGTCCTTCTTGCCCTCGGCCAGGGTGATCTCGGCCTGACGCAGCCGCTCCTGCTGGACCGCCTCCTTGGTCACGGCGGCCTGCCGTGCCTCGTCGGCCCGCTGGAAGTTCTCCAGTGCCGTGCTGGCCTGCTTCGCGAGCGCGTCCAACTGCGACTGCGCCGCGTCGAGCTGGGACTGGACCTGCGCGGCCTGCGCCGCGGACGCCGCGGCCTGGCGCTGCGCCTCGGCGAGCTGCTGCGGGGTGGGCGTGTCGGTCCCGACGGAGACGGGGGTGGTGGCGACGGGCGTGACGGTGACCGCCGTCGCGGGCGCGACGACGCCCAGGCTCAGGCAGCTGCTGCCGACCACGGCTCCGGCCAGGAGCAGGGTCGCGCGCAGTCGCTGCGAGCGGCGGGCGGGGCGGGCCTGCGGTGAGAGCACGTCGTGCACGTCCAGTGTGGTCGGGGGCGCTGGCCCGGTGTGGCTGCGTCTGCTCGTCCGGAGCGTCGGTCCGGAACGTCGGTCTGTGCGTCGGTGGGGAGGTCCGGTGAGGACCGCGGGCGAGACTACCTCTCGCAACCTCGGCACCACGAGGACCGGCACGTAGGTGTGGACAACGGGCGTGACGAGCATCACAACCCGGAGGGCTGATCATTCGTCACGTTCCGCATCGTCCCAGACCCCGTGGTGCCATCATCCGGCGGTGCCAGTGCCCCG
Source organism: Kineococcus sp. GCM10028916 (assembly GCF_042674865.1). Taxonomy (NCBI): domain Bacteria; kingdom Bacillati; phylum Actinomycetota; class Actinomycetes; order Kineosporiales; family Kineosporiaceae; genus Kineococcus; species Kineococcus sp. GCM10028916. Next base: position 418,973 of record NZ_JBHTFM010000001.1, read on the forward strand.
CCCCGAGTCCCACCCCCACACGCCTCCCGACACCGTGGTCCTGAACGACGTGGCGCACGCCGCGGCCGACGACGCGGGCGGCATCGACCCCGCCCTGCTCGGCGACTTCCTCGACGCCGTCTGGGGTGCCGTCGTCGAAGGACGCCGGCTCTCCACCGCTCGCACCGCCCGCTACCGCAGCGTCGGGGAAGAGGCCGCGACCTCGGGCGTGGCGTTGCGCGCCCTGCTCGACCTCTACCTCTCCGCCGCGTGGCGGCTGTGGCGGCACCTCCCGCCCGTCGCCGCCGCGCACGCGGACCCCGACGGGGTCGTGACCGCCGGAGAGGTCGTCCTGCGGGCCACCGACGACGCCGTCGCCTCGCTCACCGAGGGCTACCAGCTCGCCCGTCGCCAGCTCGTGCGCCGGGAGGAGTCCGACCGCCGGGAGTTCGTCGACGACCTGCTGGCCGGCACCGCCGACGTCAGCGGCCTGCTGCGCCGCGCCCCGCGCTTCGGCCTCGAACTGACCGGCCCGCACGCCGTCGCCGTCGTCCGCGCGCAGACCCCCTTCCGCGACGGCAGCCCCCAGCTGGCTGTCGTCGAACGCCGCCTGCAGGGCAGCGTCGCCGACGCCGACCCGCTCGTGGCGACCAAGGACGGCGCCCTCGTCGTCGTCTTCGCCGCCCCCGACCGGGCCGCGGTCGACGAGGTCGTCCTGCGGCTGCGCGACGTCCTCGGTCCCCCCGACCGCACCGCCTGGCGCGCCGGCGTCGGACGCCCCGCCGCGGGGGCCGCGGGTGTCGTCGGCTCCTTCGAGCAGGCCCGACGCGCCCTGGAGCTGGGCCGCCGCCTCGGCACGGGGGACCCGGTGGCCGACGCGGCCGACCTCCTCGTCCACGAGGTCCTGCTGCGCGACCCGGGCGTCGCCCGGGACCTCGTCGAGTCGACGCTGGCCCCGCTGCGCCAGGTGCGTGGGGGAGTGGAACCCGTCCTGGCGACCCTCGAGGCGTACCTGGACTCCGGCGGCAACGCGACCGAGACCGCGCGGCGGTTGCACCTGTCGGTGCGGGCCGTCACCTACCGCCTGGCCCGGGTGCGCGACCTCACCGGGATCGACGCGACCCGCTCCGAGCACCGCTTCGGGCTGCAGGCGGCGGTGCTCGCCGCCCGGGCACTGGGCTGGCCGGGGGAACGCGGCTGACGACCTTGCCGGACTTCGGCAAGGAAGAGCCGCCAAGTCGTCCAATTCTCGACTCCGCTTTGCCACCTCTCGGCAGTCATCATGGGTGAAAGCGACAAACGTCGTCACGAACCTCACACACCGGGAGATCACAGTGGACCTGGGGTTGAACGTCCCCTTGTGGGCCTGGCTGGCGCTCGGCGCGGTCATCGTCGTCATGCTGGCGATCGACCTGCTGTCCCACCGTGGAGCCCACGTCATCGGCTTCCGCGAGGCGGCCATCTGGAGCACCGTCTGGGTCGCGATCGCGCTGGCCTTCGGCGGCATCATCTTCTGGGCCTACGGCGTCGACGCCGGTACCCAGTACACGACGGCCTGGTTGCTGGAGAAGAGCCTCTCCGTCGACAACCTCTTCGTGTTCGCGCTCATTTTCGGGTACTTCAAGGTCCCCCGTGAGTACCAGCACCGGGTCCTCTTCTTCGGGGTCTTCGGCGCCCTGATCTTCCGCGCCATCTTCCTCGGCGTCGGCGTCGCGGTCGTCGAGCGCTTCACCGTCATCCTCTTCGCCTTCGGCGCCATCCTGCTGTGGTCGGCCTGGAAGATGCTCAAGGGCGACGACGGCGAGGAGAGCGACCAGAGCAACAACATCGGTGTCCGGATGCTCAAGCGGGTCATCCCGCTGAAGGACGAGTACCACGGCACGAAGTTCTTCATCAAGGAAGCCGGCAAGCGCTACGGCACCCCGCTGCTCGCCGTCGTCGCGGCCATCGAGGCCGCCGACCTGATCTTCGCCGTCGACAGCGTCCCGGCCGTGCTCGCGGTCTCCAGCGAACCGTTCATCGTCTTCTCCTCCAACGCCTTCGCCATCCTGGGGCTGCGGGCGCTGTTCTTCCTGCTCTCCGGTCTGCTCGAGCGCTTCCACCTGCTCAGCAAGGCGCTGGCCTTCATCCTCGCCTTCATCGGCGTGAAGCTGTTCTTCCAGGCCGGGCACGAGGTCATCAGCCCCTCGATCCCGCACATCCCCACCTGGGTCAGCCTCGGCGTCATCGTGATCTCGCTGACGTTGGCGATCGTGCTCAGCCTGCGCCACCCGGCTCCGGCCGCGGTGGACGGGGACTCCACCGACGAGTCCACCGACGAGTCCACCGACGAACCCGCGGGGGAGCCGGTCGACAAGCACTGAACCGCAACGCCCCGAACGCCCGTCCACCCCTCCCGGGTGGGCGGGCGTTCGGCCGTCCGGGCGGGTTCCTCACGCCGGGCTCAGGTCGGAGTCGGTGCAGGCCGACAACGGTGACTGACCGTCGAGCCCAGCGGCGTCAGGAATGGAGCCCTCCCACCGTGAAGCAGTTCTCCTGCGGCGACGTCGTCGCCGGGTGCTCACGCACCTTCACCGCCCACGACAGCGACTCCATCCTCAACGAGGTCTCGGGCCACGCCCGCCACGACCACGGGCTGCGCGACGTCCCGGCCGAACTCGTCGGGCAGGTGCTGCTCGCCATCCGCGAGGTCCGCTGAGCCCGCCACCGCGCTGCGTGGTGCACTTGCGCCCGTGCGCACCCCGCTGCTGACCGCCGCCGCCACGAGCTACCTCGCCAACTGCGCCCTCGGCGCGGCCGTCGCCACCCGGGTCCTGGACACCTCGGGGTTCCGCTGGGTGCACCACGCCGTCTACGTCGCGACCGCCGTCCTCACCGCCGCCGCCGGGGCCGAGCTCGCCCTGCGCCGCGACCGGGCCTTCTTCCGCCTCCTCCCCGCGGCGCTCCCGCTGCTGGCGATCCCGGCGGTCTCGGCCCGCACGCGCTGGCACCCCGTCATCGCCGGCAGCGCCGCCCCCGCCTACGTCGCCGCCCTGGCGAGCTGAGCGGCCGTGGAACTGCGCGCGGCGATCGCCGCCCGACGGACCACCAACGGGGCGTTCCTGCCCGACCCGGTGACCCCGGAGCACCAGCGGATCCTCATGGAGGTCGCCGCCCGGGCCCCCTCGCAGCTGAACAGCCAGCCGTGGCGCTTCGTCCTGGTCGAGTCCCGCGACACCATCGCCGAGGTCGCGCGGGTCAGCGGCGCGTCGATGACGACGGCCATGGGCAACGGGACGTTCTTCGAGCGCTACAAGCGCTACTTCCGCTTCAGCGCCGAGGAGATGGAGAGCAGCCGTTCGGGGATGCTCTTCGACAAGCTCCCCGCGCCGTTGCGCCCCTTCACCCGCAGCGTGTTCACCCGACGCGGGCAGTTCGTGATGAACCTGCTGCGGGTCCCGCGCAAGCTCGGCCGCCAGAACCGGGACCTGGTCGCCGGGTCCCCGCTGCTGCTGGGGGTGATGCTGGACCGCGCGGAGTACCGGCCGGGGGAGTTGTCCGGCTTCTACTCGCTGTTCTCGATGGGCGCGGCGATGGAGAACGTCTGGCTCTCCACGACGGAGCTCGGCCTCGGGATCCAGTTCGTCAGCTTCCCCATGGAGGTCCCCGGGGCCTGGGAGACGCTCGTGGACCTGCTGAAGGTCCCCGACGACCTCGAGCTGATGGCCGTCTACCGGATCGGCTACCTCCCCGAGCAGGCCCGTCGCCCGGTGATCGACTGGTCGAGCCACGAACGGCGGCGGGTGTCGCAGTTCGTCTTCCGCGAGGACTGCCGCACGCCCCAGGAGGGCTGGGACGCCGAGAGCGGTCTCTAGACTGCGGTGGTGAACGCGCCCTTCTTCCTCGACTGCGACACCGGCATCGACGACGCCATGGCCATCGGCTGGCTGGCGGCGACCCCGGGGGTCGACCTCGTCGGTGTCTCCACCGTCAGCGGCAACCTCGACGCCGCCGGCGGCGCCCGCAACACCCTGGACCTGCTCGCCATGATGGGCCGGCCCGACGTCCCCGTCAGCGTCGGCGCCCACGACTTCCTCGACCACGCCTACTCCGGTGGTGCGCCCGAGGTCCACGGTGTGAACGGGATCGGTGAGGTGACGCTGCCGCGCGCCGCGGCCGAGCCCACCGGCACGAGCGGCGCGCAGGCCATCGTCGACGCCGCCCGTGCGCACCCCGGTGAACTCAACCTGCTGGCCATCGGGCCGTTCACCAACATCGCCCTCGCCCTGGAACTCGAACCCCGGCTGCCCGAACTCGTCGGGAGGTTCACCGTCATGGGTGGTGCCGCGATGGCACCGGGGAACGTGTCGGAGCTGGCGGAGGCGAACGTCGCCAACGACCCGCTCGCCGCCCACACCGTGTTCACGGCGGGTTTCGACCTGACGATGATCGGCCTCGACGTCACGATGAAGCACGTCTTCGAGGAATCGCACCGCCAGGAACTCCTCGCCGTGGGAACCCCCGTCACCACGGCCATCGCGCAGATGCTCGAGTACTACTACGCGTTCTACGCCCAGCGCTACGGCCGGCCCTGCGCCGTCCTGCACGACCCGCTGGCCGCGGCCGTCGCGACGGGCGAGGTGGAGCTCGCGGTGGCCCCGACCGTTCCCGTCGTCGTCGACCACACCGACGGACCGGGCCGCGGGCAGACGATCGCCGACCTGCGCGACGTCTACCAGGGGTTCCCGACGGTCTACCCGGGCGGCACCCGGGTCGCCCTGGAGATCTCCGGCGACTTCGCCGGAACCCTGCTCGAGCGGTTGTCCCGGCTCTGAAAACGGTTGGCGGAGTGCAGGTCCCGCTGCCTAGCCTGAACCGGTGATCAGACACCCGCACGCCGGCGAGGAGGCCCGCCGCCTCGCCGAGGCCGGCACCGTGCTGCTGACCCAGGTGGGCAGCGGGGTGCACGGCACCGCCCTCGCCGGTCAGGACGACCGCGACGAACTCGGCCTGTGCCTGGAGCCCGTGGAGTTCGTGACCGGTCTCGCCCGGGTGCGCACCCCGGGCGGTCGCGAGATCCCCTTCGAGCAGTACGAACTGCACACCGCCTGGGCCCGCCCGCGCGGGCTGGCCGAGAGGTCCGGCCCGGGGGACCTCGACGTCGTCGTGTACAGCGCCCGGAAGTGGGCGCGGCTGGCCCTGGCCGGGAACCCCACGGTGCTGCTGCCGTTGTGGGTTCCCGACGCCGAGGTCGTCGCGGTGACCGACGCCGGCCGGGAACTGCGCGAGAACGCCCACCGCTTCGCCTCGCGGACGACCGGACGACGGTTCCTGGGCTACCTGCGGTCGCAGCGCGCCGCGTTCCTCGGCGAACGTGGTCGTCGGGCCGCGGTGCGGGCGCGGCGCTCCGGTCCCGGCTACGCCCCGAAACCGGCCACCCACGCGCTGCGGCTCGGGCTGCAGGGTCTGGAGCTGCTGCGCACCGGTCGGGTCACGTTGCCGGTGCCGGGTCCGGACCTGGACGCGTTGCGCTCGGTGCGCCGGGGCGAGTGGGCCGTGGCCGACGTCGAGGCGTGGGTCGCGGACCTGGAGGCCGACCTGCTCGCCGCGGTCGGGGCGAGCGACCTGCCGGAGTCCGGCGACCGGGCCTGGGTGGACGGCTGGCTGACGCGGTCGCACCAGGAGTTCTGGGCCCGCTGAACCTTCCCCGCGGCTGCCTCGTTGTGCCCGCCATGGGGAAGAGCGTGCGTGACGGTGCGATCGCACTGGCGGTGTCGGTGCTGGTCTGCGCCGCCCTGGCCTTCTACGCCGGGGTGGCGCTGTCGCAGGGGGCCGCGGCGATCGCCGGCATCGGGCTGGTCGCGTGCGCCGCGGTCGCCGTGGGGTCGCGCCGTGACCGTTGGTCGGGCCCTGCGGACCGGGTGACGCTGGCCCGGACGGTGCTCGTGGGTGGGTGCGCGACGGTCACCGTCCTCGCCCTCACCGGGGTCGTCGGGCCGCGGCCGTGGTGGCTGGTCGGGCTCGCCGTCCCGGCGTTGGTGCTCGACGGCGTCGACGGCTACGTCGCGCGCCGCACCGGTACCGCGACGCCCGCCGGCGCCCGGCTGGACATGGAGGTCGACGCCGCCCTGCTGCTGGTGCTCTCGCTGACCGCGTCGCTCACCCAGGGGTTCTGGGTGATCGCCATCGGCGCGATGCGCTACCTGTGGGTCGGCGCGGCCAGCGTCCTGCCGCGACTGCGGGACGAGTTGCCGTTCCGCTACTCCCGCAAGGTGTTCGCCGTCGTCCAGGCCGTCGCGTTGATCATCGCCCTGGTCCCGGTCGTGCCGGTGCCGGTGCCGGCGGCGCGGGCCGGGTTGGTCCTCGCCCTGGCCTGCCTGGTGTTCTCCTTCGGGCGGGACGCCCTGACCCTGCTAGCCCACCGCACCGGCGAGGCGGTCGATCGTCGTCGTCCAGCCCTCCCGGATGCCCAGGCCGAACCAGTGCTCGACCTGACCCGCCTCGAGGTTCTCCGAGAGGCTGAGTCGGGCCGTCATGCGCGTTCCGTCGTCGGTGGCGACGAAGTCCAGTGACACCAGGGGAGTGGCGTCCACGTCGTCGGGGTCGAGTTCCGGCCAGCCCCCCACCGCTCCCCAGCTGAACACCAGCCGGTGCGGAGCGTCGATCTGCAGGTAGCGTCCACCGGTCGCGTAGCGCCGACCTCCCGGCCCTTCCTGGAGCAGGACCCGCCAGTACCCCCCGACGCGCAGGTCCACGCTCGGTTGCGACTGCGCTGCAGGCAGTCCCGAGAACCACTCCAGCTCTCCGGGTTCGGTCCAGGCCGCGAACACCCGTTCCGGGGCGACGGGGTAGTCGCGGACCAGGGTGATGCTGCGCCCTGTGGTCTCGGTGCTCGGTCCCGTGCTCATGGCGTCTCCTTCGACAGGTGCTCGGCGAGTCGGTCGAACCGGTCGGTGAAGAACCGCCGGTAGTCGTCCATCCAGTCGTCGACGGCCCACAAGGGCTCGGTGGCGAGCCGGCAGGGCCGCCACTGCGCCCGCCGGCCCTTGACCACGAGTCCGGCGCTCTCCAGGACCGTGAGGTGCCGGGAGATCGCGGGCAACGTCATCGCGTGCGGCGCGGCGAGTTCGTTCACGGTCGCCTCACCCCGGGCGAGCTGGGCGAGCAGGGCTCGACGGGTGGGGTCGGCGAGGGCGGCGAAGGTGACGCTCAACTGGTCATCCACGTGGGTCTCCCGTACTTGACGACTTCGACAAGTACAGCGCGACGACCGGTCGCCGTCAACCCGGGGACGGGTCGGGCCGGGGGACCCGGTCGGCGGCGGGCGTCGAGGACGTCACCGACGGCGTCGACCAGCCGCTGCAGCACCGTGAGGGCGACGTCGTCGACGCCGAGGCGAACTGCCCCGCCCACACCCCGCTCCAGCGAGCGCACCTGGCGACGACGTCGTCTCTGACGACGGCCACCGTCGGGTCGTGTCAGCCGGGCGGAGGAGCACTGATCCAGTCAGTCGGCACCGTCGGGGCGGATCAGCTGATCGTCACTGCTGTTCTGGGCGGCGTGCAGCTGGCTGCGGTGCTCGACCAGCAAGCAGCTGGTGCAGGTGAACTCGTCCTGCTGACGCGGCAGGACCTGCACCGACAGTTCCTCACCGGAGAGGTCCGCACAGGGCAGCTCGAAGCCCTCGGCGGCGTCGGTCTCGTCCTCATCGACGCGGGAGGACGACGTCTTCTCCGTGCGCCGGGTCTTCAGTTCCTCGATCGAGTCGGTCTCGAGGTCCTCGTCGGTCTTGCACGGTGCGTCAGGTCCAAGCCACTCGGCTGTGGGGCATGCCCTCCGGTCGACTGAGTGAATCGCAGCAGGGCTGCAGATGCGTCTCCGCAGTGACCCGAATCCGGTGCGGCGATCAGTAGATCGTCGCCTCCACCCCGACGATGTTCAGGTTCTCCTGGGCGAGTGCTTTCTGCAGGTACTGCCGATCCGCGACCTCCCCGGCCAGCCAGGCGAACGGGTCGTCGCCCTCACTGCGCGAACGCGCCAGGGCCTTGGAGACGGCGTAGCCGCCCTTGGCGCCGACCTCGACGGTCGTCCCGTTCTGCAGGGTCACGCGGAAGCGGACGTTCTTGCGGCCCCCGCGCTGGCTGCGCGCGGCGCGGCGCAACGCCCCCAGCAGGCCCTGGCGAGCCCGCTCCCGCCCGCTGCCTTCACTGCGTGGTGCCGTCACCGTGTGCTGACGCACCCCGCCCGGCAGGTAGGTCGTGCTGTCGCTGAACCCACTGCCCCGCCCTGCTCGTCCACCTGAAGCGGGGGAGGGCTGGCCGCCGCCGGCGGGCGACTGCGGCTGTCCAGCGGCCTCGGCTTGCTGAGATCCCGCACCTTCTTCAGGGCGGCGGGTCGGCTCGGAGGCTCCTCGAGGCGCACGCACCCGCATGAGCTCACCGTCGCGTCCGCGCCGTCGCGCGGGCGGCGCCTGGGTCCGCCCGGTCTGAACCAGCTCGTTCAGGGCGGTGACGTAGAGCTGCCCGCTGCTCTGCCCCTGCACGACCTTGCGAATCATGCGGGGGGACCGGCCGAGCTCGCGGGCGATCTCACTGACGCTGAGCCCGTAGGCCCGCAGGTCGGCGATCAGGTCCGCCGCGCTGGGAGTCGAGGAGTCAGGCACCCGCCACCTCCACGCTGACCTCGTCAGCCGCGTCCACCGCGACATCGGAAGACGGCGTCGACCATGCTGAACCAGTCCCCGCCGCCTCGGCGCGCTGGCGCAACCGGTTGCGTTCAGCCCCGGTCGTCGGCAGCTTCACTGCGGGCAGCCACCCCTGCAGGCGCATCCGCCCGACGTCGCCGTCATCGCCGCCACCGGTGGCGACCGGTAGCGACCACCCCGGGACCTCGGTGGTGTAGATCGCGTCACCGTTGACGGCTAGCAACGTCGCCGGATCGACCTCCAACGCACCACCCAGCCGGGTCAAGCCGATGCCGGGCAGACGTTGAGACAACGCGGTCGGACACTCCAGCACCCGGGCCCGACCCCGTGACCAGACCTGCGCCGCCAACTCCGGGCGGTACAGCGCCGCGGCCTGACCCTGCGGGCGCGGCGCACGGGTGCGGAACACGAACGCCTCCCCGTGACGCACCAACGTCGCCGCCGCCGCAGGCGGCACGTCCCGCGCGGACCACACCACCTGCGTGGTCTCCCGTCCCCGGGAGGCGAACGCCCCGATCCCTTGGATGAGGATCGCGCGCATCGCGCTGACCGCCGCCGCCCGCACCGCCGGGGGCAGGTCCTGAGCCCCGGCCAGGCGCTCGCGGGCGCGACGCAGCCGGTCGGCCCAGGTGTCCAGGACGCGGGCCTTGGTGAACTCGAGGCCGTCGAGGAACTCGATGCCCCAGCCGTGGTCGAGAGCGATCTTCAGTTCCACCCCGTCGACCCAGGTCTGCCCGTGGGCTCCGGGGACGTTGGGGTAGTGCCAGCCCTCGTCGGCGTCGTCGTGGGCGAGGGGGAGCACACCGAGGGTGTCCCAGCCGTCGGGGACGGTGAAGCGGACGTGGAAGCGGGCGCGGGCGTAGGGGTTGGACTCCAGGAGTTCCTCGGCCTGCTCCCCGGTCAGGCGCCGTGCTGGGCCGGTGCCGAGTTCGCGGCACAGGGCGGCGTACATGAAACGCCCGTCGACGTAGGCGAACCCACCCCGGGGTTGTTCGCCCACGTCGACCAGCGGTCGGCAGGACCCGCACGCGCAGGCACCGGCGCCGGTGGTGAGGTGCTCGATGCGGTGCTGCCCGGCGGTGCGGTGCAACAACTCAGCAGTCTCGGGGTCGAGGGGTTCGGGATCGAGGGTGCGGGGCAGGGACTGCGCCCACAACTGCGTTCCCGTCGCGGCCGGGGACTTCAGCAGTTCCGCGTCCCGGGCGACGGACTTGAGCGCCTCCGAGGTGGCGACCCAGGCCTGGCGGGCTTCGTCGGGGGTGAGGGAGGCGTCGGGGGAGGTGAACCACTCCGAGGCCAGGCGGACCTCGAGCTTGCGGCCGGTGATGTCGTGGGTGAAGCGCCCGGTGGGAGGGCTGGAGAGCCAGTGCCCTCCGGCGCTCCAGCCGGGGGTCTCGGTGATGAGCCAGTGCTGCTCACCCAGGCCCTGCTGGGGGACCTTCCCGGTCAGCATGATCCGCTCGGCGGAGAGGTTGTGGGCGGTGTCGAGCAGGTCGACCAGGGCGGGACGTTTGCGGCGTCCGGTGATCTTGGGGGTGGTGCGGGCACCGCTGTCGGTGACGCCGACACCGGTGACGAAGTCCAGCCACACGGTCGCGACGGGGCGGACCTTCCAGGGGGCGGGTCTCATCGGAGGACTCCTGTCGATCGTGACGTCGTCGTGGTGAGTCTCGAGGCCGTCCTGGTGGTCGTCCCGGCCGCGGTCGCTGTCGGCGTCGGGCCCAGGGGTTGAACGGCTGCTCCCTGCGCGGCGCGGAAGCGTCGCCCGGCGTAGCGCGCCCGCACCTGCTTCGTCGCCCGGCTCAGCTCGAAGCGCACCCGCCCGTCGTCGGCGAGGTGGAAGCCGCGGATGGCGGCCACCTCGACGACGAAGCCGCACACGTCACCGACCAGGGCGGCCCCGAGGTAGCGCTCGGGGCGACAGATCCACCACCCCGCCCACGCGTCCTCACGCTCAGCTGCGCTCAGCCCGCGGCTGTGGGCGAAGGCGTGCCACCCCTGGTACCGGCGTCCGCCGCGGTGCAGGGGATCCGGGGTCAGGGGAGCGAGATGCACGGCGAGATCGGCGGAAGGGCTGGGCAGGTCCACCCAGGCCCGCGTGGCGAGTTCGCGCACACGGGCCTCGTCGTAGCGCCAGTGCCCGCCCTCGGTCTGCATCGCTCGGAGGGCTTCTTCGTCGCCCAGCAGACCCACCTCGCGCAGGCGGTTCAGCTGGGCGGGGTTCACGCCCAACAGGGCTTGCGCGCGCGTTCCCCCGATGGGGGGTTCGGTGATCGTGGCTTGCTGGGGCATGGCTCGTCTCCGGGTCGGCGATGACGCCACGCTACAGCCCTGACATGCTCGATCCGGGTTGTCAGGGGGCGTGTCCGACGTCGTAACCGTCGTGTCGCAGGACCTCGGTGACGCTTCCGCAGCGTCCACCCGGTCCGGGCGGGACGGGTCCGGTACAGCGAGGTTTCGAAGTGACGAGGGAGGTCGATCACCCGCCCCCTTCAGACGGTGAGATCGTCACCGTCGAAACCGCCGTCGTCGAAGCTCCCGTCGTCGAAACCGCCACCGTCGAGATCACCACCGCCGTAGCCGGCGTCGGCGTACCCGGCGTCGTCGTTGGTGACGTCACCGGTCGCTGCGGCGTCGTTGCCCTGGTCATAGCCTTCGTCGTAGCCCTGCTGCTCGCCGGCCTCGTAGGCCTGGTCGTCGCCCCAGTGCTCGTTGCCGAAGTCGTCGGGGATCAGCGCCTCGGCGATGGCGGTGCCGACGAAGGCGCCCGCCACGCTCGTGAGCAAGGTCCCGCCCAGGCCTGCGCCGCCGCCGAACCCGCCGCCGAACCCGCCGCCGAACCCGCCGCCGAACCCGCCGCCGTAACCGGCAGGGCCGTTGAAGATCTGCACCAGCGTCCCCGGCTGTCGGACCTCGGCACGGGTAGCGGCCCGGGCCAGGCTCCGGGGGTCTTCGCCGTTTCGCTCAGAGACCGGGACGACCGAGGACAGCTGCTCCAGGACCTGCCGGCGCTGGTCGGGGTCGAGCTTCGCGAAGGCTTCAGCGTGCGCCTCCTCCAGCTGTTCCGGCGGAGCAGTGCGCAGCATGTAGCGGTACCGCTCGATCGCTGCGCGGTCCGGGTCCTGCGGGGCAGTGGCGCCGCTGCCGGCAGGCGCCGGTGGGGCTTGTCGTGGCGCCGGGCGACGTACCCGCTCGGTGCCGTCCCGGCCTCGCCCGAACAAGCGGTCCAGTAGTCCCATGACGTCTCCTCCTGAGTACCCGCGTACGGGTGGAACGACATCACGTGCTGGACCTGGGCGCATCCGGTACGGCCCGACGCGGCTCAGTCGCCACGATCGAGTGAGGACCGGCGCCGCAGGAGGTAGCGCGTGAGGGTGGTCGTGCAGGTGCGCCGGGCGGGTTGCGCTGAGGCTTCCGTGGCGCGCAGGTCCTCGAGCGTGTTCGTTGGTTTCGCGGGGATTTCACGGGGAACGGGAACGTCATGACCTGCGACGCGCCTCGTCACGACCGGCGGAACGTCCCCGGGTGACGCCTGGGCAGTACCTCCCTCGCGGTGGGTGTCCTGCTCCTGCTCCTGCGGGGGGCGAGCTCTTCGTCACCGGGTTCGGTGACTGGACCGGCGGACCGAAGAGCAGCAGGTCGTCGGGGATGCCGTGAACCCGCTGCAGAACGTGGTGCACCTGGTGACGGGTGCCACCGACAGCCTGGTTCCGCCCGAGCGAGCAGTGGCGCTCGCACCGGACGAGCCCGAGCGGAGGTCGCTGACGATGTCCGCGACCTCCGCGGTGAACAGGGACGGCCAGACCCGGTGAAGAGTCGGACGTGATGGAGACCTCCGACTGACGAGAGGGTGACGGTCTCCACGGCTGCGTCGAAGGAGTACTCGGAGAGGCTGCGGGAGCGGGTGACTGTGCACGGAAGGGGATCGTTCGGCGTGCGCAGGACGAGGCGTCGTCCTCGGGTGGCGCCTCGTCCGACGTTTGTCAGTTCCGCAAGGGCAACGGCGCGCTGCTCGCTGAGGACTCGGTGGGGAAGACGTGCACACCTTCGCGCGCGATCGTGAACCAGACGTCAGCGCCGGTGGTGAGTTGTTCAGAATCCTGCGACAGCATGGTCACCGGAATCGTGGTCTCGCCTGCGTTGATCTCCGTCCGGGCGATCGGACCGAAGAAGTCAACAGGTCCCAATCGACCGACCGACGCACCGGCCGTGGGGGCGGAGAAGACTCGCACCTTCTCCGACATGATCAGCACGTCCACGGCGCTGCCCACGACCAGGTCGTGGCGGGCGCTGGGCAAGACCAGTCCACCGAGGTCGACGTGGGTCTTCAGGCCGTCGGTGCGGACGGTTCCGCAGCCGACGTGGTGGGCGCCGAGGAACTGAGCGACGAAACGGTTCCGGGGCGCGCGGTAGAGGGCCTCGGGAGCCTCGTTCTGCTGGACGCGGCCTTGATCGAGCAGCAGGACGTTGTCGCCGAGGTCGATGGCCTCCTCCTGATCGTGGGTGACCATGATGGTGGTCAAACCCGTCTCGCGGTGGATGCGCTTGATCTCGCGCTGCATGTCGCCGCGGATCTTGCGGTCCAGCGCGGACAGCGGTTCGTCGAGGAGCAAGAGGTCGGGCTCGGTGACCAGTGCGCGGGCCAGGGCTACGCGCTGCTGCTGGCCGCCGGACAACTGCTGGGGGGAGCGGTCACCGTATCCCTTCAAGCCGACCAGCGTGAGCATGTCCTCGGCCCGCCGGTGGGCTTCGGCGCCGCGGATCCGTTGCGCCTTCAGGCCGTACGTCACGTTGGCCCGGACGCTCAGGTGCGGGAAGAGCGCGTAGTTCTGGAAGACGAAACCGATGTTCCGCTTCTCCACGGGCGTGCGGGTGACGGCGCGGCCGCCGATGCGCACCGCCCCGCCGTCGGGAACCTCCAGGCCCGCCACGATGCGCAGCAACGTCGACTTGCCCGACCCGGAGGACCCGAGCATGGCGCAGAAACTGCCGTCCGGGACCTGCAGGTCCAGCGGGTGCAGGACGGTCGTGCCGTGGAAGGACTTCGAGACGCCTGAGATCGTCAGCTCAGCCATCGTTCTCCTCGCTGTTCTTGGAGGTCGAGAGGAACCGGGCCGCGTTGCCCGAGAACCAGGTGATGACCACCACGAGGGCGATGGTGGCCAGGATGATGAGGGTCGCGAGGGCGTTCACATCGGGGGTCACGCCGAGGCGGACCATCGAGTAGATCTGCACCGGGAGGGTCGAGATCCCGATGGGGGAGAGGAACAGCTGGATGGCGAAGTTGTTGAACGTCGTCAAGAACGCCAGCATCGCGCCCGCGACGATGGCCGGCCCGACCAGCGGTACGGTCACGGTGGTGAACACCCGCACCGGCCCCGCGCCCAGCGACCGTGCGGCCTGGGCGAGGTTCGGGTCCAGGTCGCGCAGCCGGCCGCTGACGATGAGGACGACGAAGGGCAGCGACGTCACCACCGAGGCCAGCACCAGCGAGGTCGAGCTCGAGCCCAACCCGATCCAGTCGAACACGATGACGAACCCCGCGGCCAGCACCAGGGCGGGGACGGTCAGCAGAGCCAGCAGGAGCCCGTTGACCGGCAGGTTGACGGCCTTGCCGCTGCGCACCAGGGCCAGGCTGAGCAGAGTGCCGACGATCGTTGCGAACACCATCGCCTGGACAGCCAGGTTCAGGCTGGTGATCAGCGCCTGGACGAGACTGGAGTTCGACGCCAGCGCCTCGTACCAACGGGTGCTGAAGGAGAACGGCAACGTTCCGTAGGCGGACTCGTTGAGCGAGAGGGCCATGACACTGACCAGGGGTAGCGCCATGAGGGTCAGGACGACGACGAGGTAGGCCTTCAGCAGGCGGGGTACGGCCCGTGTCACCGGAGCGCTCCTTCCGTGGACGTCGACGTAGACGTAGATGTGGCCGGGGCCTCGGCGGTGCGCTCGACGCCTGAGGGGAGCGCCGGCGTGGCGGGAGTGCGCGCGTTCGACCCGCCCTCCCGGGTCCGCTGCCAGCCGAGGAGGCCGCTCACCAGGGCGACGACGACGAGGCTGGCCAGCAGCATCACCAGGGACAGGGCGATGGCGAACTCGCGGTGGACGCCCTGCTGCAGCTGTGCGGCGATGGTGTTGCCGTACATCTGCCCGCTCGGGCCGCCAACGATGGCGGGTTCGGCGAACGCGCCGACGGTCTGCACGAACGTCAACGCGAAGTTCACCCCCACCATCGATGAGCAGACCGGCCACACGACCCGCGCGAACGTCGTGAACCGGCCGGCGCCCAGCGTCCGCGACGCCTCGAGCAGCGAACCGTCGACCTGCTCCGAGGCCGAGTACAGGACGAGCATCGCCGTCGGCAGGCTCTCGACGACCAGGACGAGGAACGTTGCCGTCGGGGTGTACATCAGCGAGGACTGCGAGGAGGTCAGCCCGGCCGAGGACAGCAGCCACATGATGGGTCCGCCGGCCTGCAGAAGGACGACGAACCCGTAGATGGTCAGCAGTTGGGAGGTGATGAACGGGATGACGACGAGCCCGAGCACGGTGGGCCGGCGCTTCGGCGTCACGTACCGGGCCAGCGCCCAGGCCGCGGGCCACGCGACGGCGATGCTGATCACCGTGACCGCGAAGGCGATGAGCAGCGTCTTGACCAGCAGCGGGACGTAGGTCGAGGAACCCAGCACCTGGCCGAAGTTGTCGAACCCGAGGCCGTCGCCGGTGCTGAAGCCGATGATGAGCAGTGCCACGAGCGGGAGGGCAGCGAAGAGCACGAGCAGGATCCCGCCGGGGGCCAGCAGCAGTGCCGTGGTCCCCGCCCGTCGTAGCGCGGGGGAGCCCCCCGCGTCGGTGGTCGGTCTCATCAGGAGGCCTTGACCTGGGTCCAGGCGTCGGTCCACGACTGCAGCACGTCGTCCGGCTGCGGCAGTTGCAACGCCAGGGCGGAGATCTTGTCCGGCTGGGCCTGCAGACGGGTGAGCGTGTCGGCGTCCAGGGAAGCGGCGACGGCCTCGTTCGCGGGGGCCGGGGCGGCGTCCTCGGGGGTCTCCGCCCACTTCTTCAGGTAGTCCGAGCTGGTCATGTAGTTCAGCCACTCGTAGGCCAGGTCGAGCTTGGTGGTGCTGGCCGCGATGATCCAGTTGTCGATCCAGCCCACGGCGCCCTCCTTCGCGACGACGTACACGAGGTCGGATGCGCCGGGTTCACCGGAGGCGATGAGCCCGCCGATGCCGTCGGAGTTCGCGATGCCCGCGACGACGGCGCCGCTGGCGACGGCCTTGGCCAGGTCGTCCTTCGAGGAGTACGTCAGCTTCGCGTTGTCCTTCAGCTGCTGCAGCGCCGGGGTGAGCGTGGCCATGTCCGGGTTCTGCGGGTCCTGCCCGAGGTGGAGTGCCGTGATGGGGACGAGCACGTTCGCGTCGTCGATGAGAGCGGTGCGCCCGGCGTAGGCGGGGTCCCACAAGATCGCGAGTGAATCCGGGGCCGGGGTGACCTGCTTGCCGTTGAAGAACAGGCCGGTGCTACCCCACGTCCACGGGATGCCGTAGAGGGTCTGGCCCTTGCGGATCTCCGCCCGCTCGGCGAACTCGGGGTAGATGTCGGCGTAGTTCGACAGCTTGCTGGTGTCGAGTTCGTGGAAGAGGCCCTGGTCGATGCCGTCCCCGATGTACTGGATGTTGGGTAGCGCAACGTCGATCGCCCCGTCGGCCTTGGCCAGAAGTTGCAGCAGGTTGGCCAGGGAGTCGATGTACTGGAACTTCAGCGTCGCCCCGGTCTTCTCCTTGAACGCCTCGGCGACCCAGGGCAGGTCGGCGCCGTACCCCTTCCAGATGGCGACCGTGAGTGTCTTCTCACTGGAGTCGGTGCCCGCGTTGGAGTCCAACGAGCAGGAGGACAGGGCGGCGCCGCCGGCGATCGTGATCGCGGAGCCCGCCATCAGCCGCAGGGCGGACTTGCGGGTCATCAGGTTGTGGGTCACGAGGTTCACGAGCCTTCTCCTTCGAGGGGGTGAGGTCAGAGGATGGTGCGGGTGACGTTCTCGAGGAACTGGCGGGCCTGGGTCAGCTGGGCGACCGGGTCGGCGGCGACGTCGAGTTCCAGCAGCACACCTCCGGAGTACCCGATGTCGCGCAGCAGACGCGCCCAGGCGAACCAGTCCATGACGCCCTGACCGGCGGGGCGGAAGTAGGGCTGGTGCTTGGCGAACACGGTGTCGTCGACCTGCACGTCCTCACGCATGGCGCCGCTGGCGTCCTTCCAGTGCGCCAGCGCGATGCGGTCGCTGTGGCGGGCCGCGACCTGGACCGGGTCGCTGCCGGAGAGCAGGAGGTGACCGGTGTCGGGGCAGAAGGAGACCAGCAGCGGGTCGGTCAGCAGCAGGAACAGGTCGACGTCGCGGGCGTTCCAGAACACCGAGTGGCTCTCGGTGTGCAACGCCAGCGTGACGCCGTGGCGGGCGGTGACCGCGCCCACGGTGTGCAGCAGGTCGGCGATCGGCAGCGCGGTGGCCATGTCGACGGGGAGGAGCCCGGAGCCGCTGGGGTCGTTGCGGCGCATGGGCAACCCTGCGACGAGGTGTTTCGCGCCGAGCGCGGCGAGGAACTCCGCCTCGGTGTCGGCAGCCTGCAGGATCGCCTCGCGCACCGCCGGGTCGCTGATGTCCGTGGCGTGTTCGATGTCGCCGAAGTAGCTGCTGACGACACTCAGCCCGCGGCGGTCCAGTTCGGCGCGGAACGCATGGACGGAGCCGAACGCGGACAGGGCGCTCTTGCGGTCGGCGGGGGCGAACGTCATCTCGAGCTCGCGGACCCCGGCGGCCTGCAATCCGTCGAAGACGCTGTTCCAGAACTTCACCGGCTCCAGGGCCGTGGGGTCACTCAGCTGGGCGCGGTCGGAGAGGCCCCAGAAGTCGTGGTGGAAGAAGGTGATGAGGTCGACGCCGAAGGCGCGCGGGGAGGTGCTCACTGGGTCCAGGTCTCCTTCGACGGTTCCGGGCGGGTGCAGGTGGTGGTCAGGTCGCGGCGGACGCCGTCGGTGCCCAGGGCCAGGGCGTCGAGGGTCTCCAGGACGTGCAGAGCGAAGTCGGCGCCGACGCGCAGGCTGGAGCCGTGCAGGGACTCGGCGAGGTCGGCCACCCCGGGCCCGCGCAGTGGCAGGCTCGCCTCCGCGGTGGCAGCGGTGAAGGCCGAGATGACCGGCGCCAGGTCCTGCCAGGACTCCGCGCCGTGCGGGCGGAACCGGACGGTGCCGTCGTAGTCGTTCGGGTCGGGCAGGCTGAGGGTGCCGCGGGTGCCGTAGAGCTCCAGGAACGGTAGCTCGTGGTCCCACACGTCGAAGCTGGCCATCACCGTGCCGACCACGCCGGAGGCGAACTCCAGGACGGCCGAGGAGTGGGTGGGGATGGTGACCTCGACGTGTTCGACGGTGCGACCCGGTGCGGTGACCGGGCGGACGGTGGCCCCGGTGCGGGCCGTGGCGTACACCGAGGCCACGGGGCCGAGCAGGTTGACCAGGCCCGCGAGGTAGTAGGGACCCATGTCCAGGGCCGGACCGCCACCGCGGGTGAACAGGAAGCCGGGATTCGGGTGCCAGAGTTCGGCCTTGCTGTGCGTCACGAACGCGGTGACCCCGATGACGTCACCGACGAGCCCGTCGTCCACGGCGGCGCGGGCGGTCTGACCCGCGGAGCCGAGGAACGTGTCGGGTGCCGAGGCCAGCGTGACTCCGGCCGCGCGGGCCGCAGCCACGAGTGGTGCCGCGGTGGCGAAGGACGCGGTCAGGGGTTTCTCGGTGAAGACGTGCTTGCCGGTCTCGACGAGGTTCGCGATCACGCTCTCGTGCGCCAGCGGAGGCGTGAGGTTGACGAGGACGTCCACGTCGTCGCGGGCCGCCAGTTCCTCGACGGAGGCGACGAAGGAGACGCCGTAGCGCTCCTGCGCCGCACGGCCGAGGTCGGCGTCGAGGTCGGTGCAGGCGACGACGCGCAGGTCGGCGAACCGCTGCAGGCCGCGGAAGTACGCGCCGGAGATGTTGCCGCAGCCGACGATGGCGACGCCGGTGACGGTACCGGTGGAATTCATGGGGTCACCGCTTCCCTTGGAGAGAGACGCTGTGGTCGCCGCCCGTCGCGACGGGGGTCCGAGCCACTGGAAGGACGTCCTGTGAGCTTGCGGGAGGACGTCCTGCGAACGACGCTACTGCTTTGTGCGCGGTGATAGCAATACTCTCCCTGTAACCGGTATGTTTCCGAGTGGAGAGGAGCTGTTCATGGATCACCTTGCGATGCGCCAGCACAACGCCGCATCGACGCTGGACGCCCTGTACCGGAGCAGTCCGGCGACGATGGCCGACCTGCAACGGGAACTGCGGCTGTCCCGCCGGACGCTGGAACTCATCCTCGACGACCTCATGGCCCTCGGGCAGGTGGTCGAGCTCGCGCCCCCGACGTCCGGGCGGCCCAAGGGTCGCCCGGCGCGGGTGTTCGCGTTCCGCTACGACGCCGGGAACCTGTTGGCGATCCAGCTGGACGCCGGGCAGATCACTGCCACGCTCACCGACCTCGCCGCGGACGTCGTCGCCGAGGCCGCCGAGCCGCTGCCGATGGCCACCAGTCGCACCGACCGGCTGGAGCACCTGCGCGGGCTGGTCAGCGGGTTGCTGCGCTCGGCCGAGATCGCTCCGGCCGACGTCGTCGCGACGACCGTCTCGACGCCGGGCATCGTGCACGACGACGGAACGGTCGACCTGCCGATGACCATGCCCGGCTGGACGGGTTTCTCCCTGGCCGAGGAGATCGGGGAACTCGTCGCCGGCCCGGTGCACGTCGAGAACGACGCCAAGCTCGCAGCGCTGGGGGAGAAGTGGTCACGCGAGGACGACGTCGAGGACTTCGCCTACCTGTTCTCCGACAGCGACCGCGTGGGCCTGGGGATCGTGCTGCGCGGAGAGGTGCACCGCGGACTGGACGGAGCAGCGGGCGAGATCACCTGGGCACCGGCACTGGGGCTGGGACCGCTGCGCAGCCCCCTGCTCCACGGGCTGCCCGACCAGGCCGGGAGCGACCACGACACCGCTACCGCGCTCGTCGCGGCCGCCCGCGCCGGGAACCCGGCCGGGCTGGCCGAAGTGGATCGGCTGGCCCGCAGCCTGGCACCCGCCGTGACGACGATCGCCTGGATGCTGGCGCCGGAGGAGATCATCCTCGGCGGAACGCTGGGCATGGTGCAGGACCTGCTCGTGCCCGCCCTGGAGCGGGTGCTGGTCGGGAACGACCGGCCGGTGCGCACGCGCGTCGTGGGCTCGCGCTTCGGTGACCGGAGCGTCCTCGTCGGCTGCCTGCGGATGTGCGTGGAGACGCTGCGGGCGGACTTCCACGCCGGCGTCCCGGAAGTTCGCCCGCAGGAGGAGGCCGAGGAGGCCTGAGCGGTCAGCCGGGGCGACCGGGATGATTGCCCCACCCGAGCTCGCGTGATCGAGCACACGCCGAACGGTACGACCCGCCGGTTCAGTGAGACCCGGCGGGAACGGTCGCAGAGGTCATCGCTCCGAGGTCATCGGTCCGGGTGGCAGCACGTTTCTCCACCCGCCGAGTGCCCGCCTACCGACTCACCGTGGATCGTCCGCCCGCGCGCCGGGTCGGGCGTGTCCATCGCGGGGTTGCGGTCGAAGAACCCCTCGGGCTTGAGGACGAAACCCGTCGTGTCGATCGGCATGATCGGCCAGTCCTCGGGACGCGGGAAGTGCGTCAGCCCGAACGTGTGCCACAGCACGACGTCGGCTCCGTCGATCGAACGGTCCTGCTGGATCCAGGTGTCGACGCCCCGCCCGCCCACGCTCTGGTTCACGTAGTCGCCGGCAGGGAAGCGCTGTGCGTCGTCGTACGCCGTGACCCACAGGTGCTTCGTGGTGAACGCGGCCCGGCGGGCGATCGAGGAGCCTTCGTCGGCGAGCAGGGTCGGTTGTCCCTCGGGGAACAGGACGTACTTCACGGGCTCGCCGACGGCGTTGAGCACGTCGGGGTTGCTGACGGCCCACACCCGCTGGACGCGGTTGTCCGCCTCGCGGACCCCTTCCAGTTCGGTGCGCAGCCGCCGGCTCTGCCGGGTGAAGGCGTTGCCGTAGGGGTTCTCGGGCCCCATCGGGACCCGTTCGACCTCGAGCTCGTCGACGGCGTTGACGTTCCCGTCCACCTGCATGTCGAGGCGGGCCGAGAAGAGGTGCTGGTGGTACGGGGCGGCGATGCCGGGAGCGACCTCGCTGGCCCACGGGTAGGTACCGCGTTCGACGTCCTGGGGGTAGGAAGAGGCGAACACGACGCCGGTCGCCTTGCACTCCAGCTCGATCGTGCCGTCGAGGTAGAGGTACCAGTAGAAGCCGTAGTCGTAGTTGCCGACCGTGATGAAGAACGACACGACGAGGCGGCGCTGACGCCGGGTCGAGGAGGCCCCGCTGTAACCGTCGGTGTGCTTCCACAGGAGGCCGTGGTCCTCCTCGTGCATGCAGATGGCGTTGGTGATGGTGCGGGCGTGGCCGTCGTCGTCGTGGACGACGCCGTCGAAGTAACGGATCTCACCCAGGCAGTCGCAGCCCAGCGCGAGGGAGTTGCCCTCGCGGGAGAGGGAGTACTCACCGGCGTCGAAGTAGTTCTGCCAGAACCGCACCGGGCTCGGGTCACCGTAGGGGACGACCATCTCGGCGATGGAGGCGCGGTAGACCACTGGGCGTAGCCGGTTCCCCTGCGAACGGTCCCGGAACCCGATCTGGTGCAGTACCAGGCCCTCGACCATGGTGTAGCCGAGGCGGAAGCGCCAGCCCTCCCACTCCACGACGTCGCCCTCGACGGTGAAGCTCGGCCCTTCGGGCTGGGTGACGAGGATCGGCTTCTGGCTCGTTCGCTCGGCCTGCGGGAGGTGGAAGTCGTACGACTGGCGGGGCAGGTCGTGCTGTCGGCCGTCCTCGAGGAGCTCCACGACCTCACGGGTGTTGAGGTCGACGTAGGCCACGATACCGTCGATGGGGTGAGCCCAGACGTTGTCGTCGTCGTTCAGTTGCAGGAACGCCAGGCAGCGCGTGAGCCGGCGCCCCTCCTCGCCGGGGATGTCGAAGGTCCCGGCGGACAGCGCGGAGATCCGGACCCGGCGGTGTTCGGTGATTCCCCGACGGGTCATGGCCGCGTTCCAGCCGTCGTGGGCCCAGAGGATCTCCTCGACGATGCCGAACTCCTCCAGCATGATCGGCGGCTGGCCCTCGGTGCGGACGTCGACGACGCGGGTGCTCAGCACCTCGCGGCGGACGAGATCGGTGAGCACCTCGGTGACGGCGTTGTCGGCCCGGTCCAGCAGGACGGTCTTGACCCGGCGTTCGACAGGGTCACCGTCCTCCCAGGCCAGCACGTCGGCCTTGGCGGGTTCGGCCAGGGTGACGACGGGGAATCGGGTCGTCGGGCTCACGAGGCCGGCGGCGAGGAGGACCTCGCGGTTGGCGTCGAACTCCTCCGCGGTGAGGCGGTTCAGCGGGTGGCGGATCACGGGGGCTCCAGGGGTCAGGCGGTCGGAGTGGGCGTGCGGTCCCAGGCCTCGTGGACGAACGCGCCGGCGATCGCGGTGGCGCGCACGCGCAGCGAGCCCAGTTCGGTGGCGGGCACGTCCAGGGGGTTGCGGTCGAGGACGACGAGGTCGGCGTCCAGGCCCGGGGTGAGCGTTCCGCTGACGTGGTCGAGCCGGTTGGCCCGCGATGCGCAGCGCGTGTAGCCCTGCAACGCGGTGAGCACGGGCAGGCGTTCCTCGGGCAGGAGCGGGTCGTGCTGGGACCGCTGGTCCAGGGCGTGCGGGTCCGCCGGCGGGGCGGTGCGGTTGACGGCGGTGTGGATGCCCCACAACGGCGTCGGGTCCGAGACCGGCCAGTCCGAGCCCATCGCCAGGGTGACCCCGGCCCGGTGCAGCGCCCCGAAGACGAAGTGGTGGTGCTGATGACCTTCGTCCAGGTAGGGCAGTTTCGTCTCGACCAGCACGGGGTCCTGGCGCGCCCACAGCGGCTGGACGTTGGCGATGACCCCGAGGCGGGCCATCCGGTGGACGTCGGCGGGGTCGATGAGGTCGATGTGCGCGATCTGGTGCCGCACTTCCCTGACGTCCCTGCTTTCCCTGATGTCCCGCCCGTGCAGCGTGGGGTCGACCGAGAGTTCGATCGCGTCGAGGCACTCGGCGACCGCACGGTCGCCGACGGCGTGCAGGTGCAGGTCGAAACCCGCAGCAACGAGGTCGCGCACGTTCTCCGCCAGCACCTGGGGGTCGAAGAAGCTCAGCCCGGTCTCCTCCGGACGACCCACGTAGGGGCGTTTCACCGCCGCGGTGAGGTTCTCGCACACCCCGTCCTGGACGATCTTGACGGCGGTCGCGGTGAACCGTCCCACCGCCGCGGCCCGCCGGGCGATCAGCCGGGCCACGTCGTCGCCAGCCCCACCGCGCGGCCACCACAAGGCGCCGGTGACGCGGGAGCGCAGCCAGCCTTCCGCGGCCGCGGCGCGGTAGGTCTCGTAGTTGTCGGGCAGCCCGAGCGCCTCACCGATGATGGCGTCCTGCCACGCGGTGACGCCGGCGGCGTGCAACGTCGACTGGGCCCGGCGCAGTGCCTGCCGCAGCCGTTGGGCGTCGGGGAGGGGACGCACGCGGTGGACGAGGTCGACAGCCCCCTCCAGCAGCAGGCCGGTGGGCCGGCCGGCACCGTCACGGACGATCCGCCCGTCCGCCGGGTCCGGGGTGTGCTCGTCCAGGCCGGCCAGGTCCAGGGCCCGGGAATTCACCCACAGGCTGTGGCAGTCGTGGCTGGCGAACGCCGCCGGGCGCTCGGGCACGAGGTCGTCGAGGAACTCCCGGGTGGGGAAACCTCCGGCGAAGACGTCGCCGTACCAGCCGGAGCCCTCGACCCAGGGACCCTGGTGGTGCGCCGCGAACGCGGCGATGGCGCGCCGGTACTCCTGCGCGCCGTGCACCCCGGACAGGTCGCAGTCCAGCTGCTGCAGCCCGCCGGCGATGGCGTGGACGTGGGCGTCCTGGAAACCGGGGAGCACGGCTCCGCCGGCGAGGTCGACGACCTCGGTGCGGGGGCCGCGAGTGGCCAGCAGTTCCTCACCCCCGACGGCCTGGACCTTCCCGTCCGCGACGGCCAGGACGGATGCGGTGCGGTCGCCGTCCATGGTCAGGACGGTGCCGCCGCTGAAGATCAGGTCGGGAGCAGGAGTCACGCGCTCGTCCCGTAGGAGATCCACGTCGTCTTCAGCGCCGTGTACTCCTCGAAGGCGTGCAGGGACAGGTCACGGCCGAACCCGGACTGGTTGAAACCCCCGAACGGGGTCGTGACGTCGAGCGCGTCGATGCAGTTCAGCGACACCGTCCCGGCCCGCAGCTGGGAGGCGACACGGTGAGCACGCGAGAGGCTGTCGCTCCACACCGAGGCGGCCAGGCCGTAGGACGTGTCGTGCGCCAGTTCCAGTGCCTGCGCCTCGGTGTCGAAGGTGAACGTCGCCAGCACGGGCCCGAACACCTCCTCGGTCGCGAGACGTGAGCGCGGATCGACGTCGGTGAAGACCGTGGGTTCCACGAACGTGGTCCGCGGGCCGGCGACCCCACCGCCGGTGCGCAGGGTCGCGCCGCTCTTCCCGTCGGCGATGAGGTCGAGGACCTTCTCGGCGTGACGGTCGGAGACGAGCGGGCCCATGCCCGTCGCCGGGTCCAGGGGGTCGCCGGGACGGAAGGCCTCGGCCCGCTTCACCACCAGGTCGAGCAGTTCGTCGGCGACGGAACGCTCGACGATGAGGCGGGAGTTCGCCGAGCAGACCTCACCGGCGTTGAAGAAGATTCCTTGGCACACACCGTCGGCGACGGCCTGCAGGTCGGCGGCGTCGGCGAAGACGAGGTTCGGGCTCTTGCCCCCGCACTCCAGCTGCAGGCGGCGGATCCGCGTCTCGGCCGCGTAACCCAGGAACATCCGCCCGACCTCGGTCGAGCCGGTGAACGCCACGGCGTCGACGTCGAGGTGGCGGCCCAGGGCGCGTCCGACGACGGCGCCCTGACCGGGGACGACGTTGAGGACCCCGGCGGGCAAGCCGGCCTCGAGGGCGAGTTCGCCCAGGCGCAGGGCGGTGGAGGGGGACTCCTCGGCGGGCTTGAGGACGGCGCTGTTGCCGGCGGCCAGGGCCGGGGCGAGCTTCCAGATCGCCGTCTCGAGGGGGTAGTTCCACGGGACCACGGCGGCGACGACGCCCACGGGTTCGCGGCTGATCACGGCCAGGTTGCCCGCGGCGGTGGGTGCGACCTCGCCGTAGACCTTGTCGATCGCCTCGGCGTACCAGGCGAGGATCGCCGCCGCGCCGGGAACGTCGATGGTGGAGGTGTCCGCGATGCGCTTGCCGGTGTCCAGGCTCTCCAGGACGGCGAGCTCGTCGGCGTGGGCGAGGATCAGCTCACTCAGCCGCAGCAGGACGCGCTTGCGCTCGGCGGGGGACTGCCCGCGCCACACCCCGCGGTCGAAGGCGTCGCGGGCCGCACGCACGGCACGGTCGACGTCGGCCTCGGAACAGTCGGCGACCTGGGCGAGTTCGTGTCCGGTCGCCGGGTCGACGTCAGCCTGGGTGCGGCCGTCCCGCGCCGCGACGAGATCGCCGGCGATGACCGCCAGGGTCGGGTGGCTCACCTGCTCGGCGAGGTCGTGCCACTGCTGAGCGGTCTTCGTCATCTCGTTCTCCCACTGTCCGGCCGCGGATCTCGGCGCCACGCGGCGCGTCCCGATCGTCTGCGATCCTCTGGATGCCCCCGCTGCCTGGGAAGACTAGGCATCCCCCACCCAGCGCTCAACGCGGGTTTCCCGAAGCACTGCATCAGGAATCCAGATGCGAAACCTGCCCGTAACCGGCCGAGGATCGACCGGGTGGCTCCCTCGATCGATGCACTCGACGTTCGGCAACACCTGCCCCGATCCAGCGGTAGCATCGCGGCGGCCCGAGGAGGGGACGTGGCACGCAAGCCCGACGTGACGCTCACGCAGTTGCGGTACTTCATCGAGGCCGCCACTTGCCTGAGCATGACGGTGGCCGCCCAGCAGCTGCTGGTCGCGCAGTCGGCGGTCTCCGCCGCCGTGGCGCAGCTGGAGGCCCAGGTCGGGTCCCAGCTGTTCATCCGCCAGCGCTCCAAGGGACTGGCGCTCACCCCCGCCGGTCGACAACTGCTGGGCGACGCGCGCGCGGTGCTGGCCGGGCTCGACGAGGCCCTGGACGCGGCCCGCGGACTCGACAACCAGGTGCGCGGCACCATCCGCATCGCCTGCTTCGTGACGATGGCCCCGTTCCTGCTCGCCGACGTGCTCGCGCTGGTGGAGGAGGAGCACCCGCACCTGGAGGTGCAGGTCCTCGAGGTCGACGCCCACGGCGCCCGGGACGCGCTGCGCTCCGGTCAGGCCGAGATGGTCATCAGCTACGACTTCGGCTACCCCGACGACGTGCGGCGCGAGACGATCGCGCAGGTGCCGGCCCACGTGGTGCTGCCGGCCGCCCACCCCCTCGCGGCCCGGGCCCGGATCCCGCTGCGGGAGCTGGCGCACGAGCGGATGATCCTGCTCGACCTCCCGCACAGCCGCGAGTACTTCCTCTCCCTGCTGGCCACCGCCGGCGTCGAGCCGGTGATCCGCCACCGCTCACACGGCTACGAGACGGTGCGCTCACTGGTGGCCAAGGGTCACGGCTACTCGATCCTCAACCTGCGCCCGCGCCACGACCAGACCTACGACGGGCGCGCAGTGGTCACCCGGGCCATCGCCGACGACGTCCCCGCGCTGCCCCTGGTCATCGCCTCCCTGGCCTCGATGCGCACCACGGCCCGCGCCCAGGCCGTCGCCGACGCCGTCAGGGTCGTGGTGGGACGCCAGCTCAGCCACCGCGACTGACCGCCTCCGTGTTTCGCCCACGTTTCCGGTGGATGTCACCCGTGCTTCATCGTGAGAACAGATGCAGCGCAACTGAGACGGCTGTTTGGCGCGAAGGGCTGGGACGCGGATCCTGATCGCGCAGCGGCCGACGCGCCGCTCCGAACGAAGGAGCCAGGTGTGAAGGACGACCGCACGGCGAACCTCGAAAGCACCCGTTCCAGCGGGGTCGAGGCCCGGACCATCGAGCACATCCCCGAGACCGAACGTCACGGCAAGACGCGGAACCTGTTCACCATCTGGTTCGGCGCGAACATCATGCTCCTGACCATGGCCAGCGGTGCCATCGCCACCGCCGTCTACGGCCTGCCGCTGTGGGCCGCGATCCTCGCCGTCGTCGTCGGCAACGTCGTCGGCGGCGTCGTCATGGCGCTGCACGCGGCCCAGGGCCCGCAGTTGGGCATCCCGCAGATGCTGCAGACCCGGGCGCAGTTCGGCTCCTTCGGCAGCCTGCTCGTCGTGGTGATCGTCGTCCTCATGTACACGGCGTTCTTCGCCTCCAACCTCGTCCTGGGCGGCCAGGCGCTGGCCGGACTGGTGCACCTGCCCACCAGCGCCGGCGTCGTCGCGATCGGCCTGGTCAGCGCCGTCGCGGCCATCGTCGGCTACCGCCTGCTGCACGCGCTCGGGACGATCATGTCCGTCCTGGCCGGGGCCGCCTTCCTCGTCCTGATCGTGTGGTGGACCGTGGTGGACCCGTTGCCGTCCTCGGTCCTCACCTCGGGCTCCTTCAACGGGGTCGGGTTCATGGCCACCGTCTCCATCGCCGCGTTGTGGCAGATCGCCTACGCCCCCTACGTCTCGGACTACAGCCGCTACATGCCCAAGGACACCGGTGTGCGGCCGGCCTTCTGGGCGACCTACCTCGGTTGCGTCCTGGGGTCCGTCATCGGGATGGCCGTCGGAGCCGTCACCGGCGCAGCGCTGCCGGACCTCAGCACCCCCGACGCCCTGCGCGAGACCGCCCCCGGCATCTCCTCCGCGCTCATCGCGATCTTCGCCATCGGCCTGACCGTCTCCAACGGTGCGAACCTCTACTGCGGCAGCCTCGCCAGCATCACCGTGGGCCAGACCCTCTTCGACGACTGGCGTCCCGGGCCGCGGGCGCGGACGGTGGCGACGCTGGCGATCTACGTCGTCGCCCTCGTGCTGGCCATCGCGACGGCAGACGACTTCCTGGTCAACTTCTCCAACTTCATGATCCTGCTGTTGTGCGTCCTCATCCCCTGGACCGCGGTCAACCTCGTCGACTTCTACCTGTTGCGCCACGGTGAGTACCACCTGCCGTCACTGTTCGAGCGCAACGGTGGCATCTACGGACGGGTCAACGCGATCGCGGTGCTCTGCTACGTCGTCGGGATCGCCGTCCAGCTGCCGTTCCTGGTCACGGCGTTCTTCACCGGTCCGATCGCGAACGCCCTCGGTGGTGTCGACGTCTCCTGGATCGTCGGGCTCGTGGTGATCTGCCCCTTGTACTACGTCCTCATGCGTCGCCGGCTCACCGCGACCGCCTCTGCCGCCGCCCCCGCCGCCACCGCCGCCCCTGTCGTCGGCGCCACGCCGGCCGCCACCCTGGACTGAGGAGAAACCGTTGTCGGTCGTCGAAACCACTCAGGACGCCCCGCACCACGAGTTCGACGTCCTGGTGGTCGGAGGAGGAACCGCCGGGTGCATCGTGGCGGCCCGCCTCTCCGAGGACCCCGCGCTCACCGTGGGCCTGCTGGAGTGGGGGCCGAGCGACGTCGACGAACCACGGGCACTGCAGATCGCCCGCTGGCCCGAACTGCTCGAGAGCGAGTACGACCTCGACTACGCGTCAGTACCGCAGGAACGCGGGAACTCCACCATCCGCCAGACCCGGATGAAGCTGCTCGGGGGCTGCTCCAGCGTCAACACGATGATCTCCTGGAAGCCGCTGGCCTCCGACCTGCGGGAGTGGGTCGCGCTCGGGGCGCTCGGCTGGGACGCCGACACCGTCCTGCCCTACTGGGACCGGGTTCAGGCGCCCATCACCCCCGTCGCCCCGCAGCACCGCAACCCCGTGGTGGAACTGAGCATCCAGTCCGCCGTGGCCGCCCTCGGCGTCCCGCGCAGGCACACCTGGAACGACCTGCCCGAGGGCGAGGACCTCACCTGCGGCGCAGGGTTCTTCGAGATCGGCTACGACCCGGCGACCGGGGTGCGGTCCTCGGCCTCGGTGGCCTACCTGCACCCCGTGCTGGACCGGCCGAACCTGCACGTCGTCCTGGGTCGGCGCGCGGTGCGTCTCGTGGTGGTCGACGGCCGCGTCAGCGAGGTCGTGACGCTCCGCGACGACGGGATCGAGGAACGCTTCTCCGCGACGCACGAGGTCGTGCTCAGCTCCGGCGCCATCGACACCCCACGGTTGCTGATGCTGTCCGGGATCGGCCCCGAGGACGTCCTCACGAACGCCGGCGTCCCCGTGGTCCTCGACCTGCCGGGCGTGGGGGAGAACCTGCAGGACCACGCCGAAGGAATCACGATCTTCGAAGTCGACCTCGACGTCCCCGACGTCCGTGCCACCGACTGGGACGCGGGCGTCCTGACCACCGTCGACGACGGGGCCGACCGCCCCGACGTCCTCGTGCACCTGCCCGTCACCACCGTCGGCGACCACGTCGAGGCGCAGGGGGTGGAACTGCCCACCCGCAACGTCTCGATGGCCTCGAACGTCGCCAAACCCCGCAGCCGCGGCCGGGTCTGGATCGACTCCGCCGACCCGGACGCACCGCCCCGGATCGACTACCGCTACTTCACCGACCCCGACGCTCACGACGAGCGCATGCTCGTCGCCGGGGTGCGTCTCGCCCGGCGCATCGCCGCCGCCGAACCGCTGGCCGGGCACGTGCTGCGAGAGGTGTTCCCCGGACCCGACGCGCAGAGCGACGAGGAGATCTCCCGCCGCGAACGTGCCGTGCACCAGACCGTCTACCACGTCTCGGGCACCTGCAAGATGGGTCTGCCCGAGGACCCGCGCAGCGTCGTGGACCCCTCGCTGCGGCTCATCGGGCTGGAGAACCTCTCCATCGTCGACGCGTCGGTGTTCCCGACCCTGACTGCCGTGAACCCGGTGGGAACCGTGATGGTCCTCGCCGAGCGGGCGGCCGATCTCCTCCGTACGCGCATCTGAACCGCCGATGCGCCGCAGGTGGAACACCTGTTTGAACGGTGCTGCCGTCCGGATCAGGATGGCGGCGTCGACCCACTCCCGCTCGACCCACACCGCATGACCCACTGAACGGAGTTCGGCGTGCCCACCGAAGAGATCGAGGTCCTCGTCGTCGGCGCGGGACAGGCGGGGATCGCCATGAGCGAGCACCTCGGCGCCCGCGGGATCCCGCACCTGGTGCTCGAACGCGACCGCATCGCCGAGAAGTGGCGCACCGGGCGCTGGGACTCCCTCGTGGCCAACGGACCCGCCTGGCACGACCGCTTCCCCAACCTGGAGTTCGACCAGCTGTTCCCCGACGTCGGTCCCGACGGGTTCGCGACCAAGGACCAGGTCGTGCAGTACCTGGCCACCTACGCCGAGAGGATCGAGGCCCCGATCCGTGCGGGCGTCGAGGTCCACGCTGTGGTGAAGAACCCCGGCCGCCCCGGGTTCACCGTCGAGACGTCGCAGGGCGTGGTCCACGCGCGCTACGTCGTGGCCGCGACCGGCGCGTTCCAGACGCCGGTCATCCCGCCGATCGTGACCGCCGACGCAGGCATCGAGCAGATCCACTCCAGCTCCTACCGCAACCCGCAGCAACTGCCCGCGGGCGCCGTCCTCGTGGTCGGGGCGGGGTCGTCGGGCGTGCAGATCGCCGACGAGCTGCAACGCTCGGGCCGTCAGGTGCACCTGTCCGTCGGACCGCACGACCGTCCGCCGCGCAGCTACCGCGGCCGGGACTTCTGCTGGTGGCTCGGGGTCCTGGGCAAGTGGGAGATGGCCACCCCGCCGGCCGGTGCCGAGCACGTCACCATCGCCGTCAGCGGCGCGCGCGGCGGGCACACCGTGGACTTCCGCGAGCTCGCGGCGAGCGGGATGCGCCTGGTGGGGCGCACGCAGTCCTGCGTCGACGGCGTCGTCCGCTTCGGGAGCGACCTGCGCCACAACATCGAGAGCGGTGACGCGAACCTGCTCCAGCTGCTGGCCGAGGCCGACGCCTACGTCGAGCGCAACGGTTTGGACCTGCCGACCGAACCCGAGGCCGGAGTCCTCGGACCGTTGCCGGTGGATGCGCAGACGCCGGTCACCGAACTCGACCTGGCCGCCGCGGGCGTCACCACCATCGTGTGGGCGACCGGCTTCGTCTCCGACTACCGCTGGCTGCCCGGCGGCGCGCTCGACGAGAACGGCCGGCCGAAGCACTCGCGCGGTGTGTCGGCTGAACCCGGCGTCTACTTCCTCGGCCTGCCGTGGCAGTCCCGCCGCGGATCCAGCTTCATCTGGGGGGTGTGGCACGACGCGGCCCACCTCGCCGAGAGCATCTCCATCCAGCGCGGCTACCTGCTGCCGACCTCCCGCCCCACCCTCACCACCAGCGGAGCACTCTGATGCCCACCCACACCCGCATCCGCCCCTTCAACACCCAGGACACCTACCCCGAGCAGAACCTCGACAACGACCTGTGCCAGGCCGTCGTCGCGAACGGGGTCGTGTACCTGCGCGGGCAGATCGGCCAGGACCTCGACACGCGCGAGTCGGTCGGCGTCGGCGACGTGGAGGCGCAGACGGAGAAGGCCATGGCCAACATCGCCATGCTCATGGAGGAGGCCGGCGGTTCGATCGCCGACGTCGTCAAGGTGACGGTGTACCTCGTCGACGTCCGGTACCGCGAGGTCGTGTACCGGACCATGGGCCGCTGGCTCAAGGGCGTCTTCCCGGTGTCGACGGGCATCGTCGTGCACTCCCTGGCCCGGCCGGAGTGGCTCGTCGAGATCGACGCCACCGCGGTGCTCTCCGGGAACGTGCAGTGACGTTCTCGCTGGTCGTGCGCGAGGAGGCGAGCGGTGCCTTCGGCTCGATCATCAGCTCCTCCTCCCCGGCCGTGGCCGCGCGGTGCGTGCACCTGCGCGACGGTGTCGGTGGAGTCCACTCGCAGAACGTGACCGACCCCCGGCTCGGGCCGAAGCTGCTCGACCTCCTCGAGCAGGGCAGACCCGCGGCCGACGCGCTGGCCCGACTGCTCGTTACCGAGACGAGCGCCGAGTGGCGCCAGCTGCTCGTCGTCGACGCCGCGGGAAGGACCGCGATCCACTCCGGTGGCCGGGCCCTGGGGATCGTGGGCGAGCACGCGGCGCCGAACGCGGTGGCAGCCGGGAACATGTTGGCCACCCCGGAGGTGCCGCAACGCCTCGTCGAGGGTTTCCTCACCGCGCAGGGTTCCCTGGAGCGCCGCCTGCTGGCGGCGTACGAGGCCGCGATGGCCGAGGGTGGCGAAGCCGGCCCGGTGCACTCGGCCGGGTTGTCCGTCGTGAACGGCTCCGGCTGGCGCGTCACCGACCTGCGCGTCGACTGGAGCGATCACCCCTTCGAGGACCTCGCCGACCTGCTCGACGTCTGGGAACCCCAGCGCGACGACTACGTCACCCGCGGACTGGACCCCGACGCGGCCCCCGGCTACGGGGTGGCCGGGGACGAGCGGTGAGCAGCGCCAGGGACGCCGCCGCGCAGGCCGTGGAACGGGCGATGCCCGCGCTCGTCGACCTGGCGCAGCGGCTGCACGCCCACCCCGAGGTCGGCTGGGCCGAGCACCAGGCGTCCGTGTGGGTCGCCGCGGAGCTGGCCGATGCGGGGTTCTCCGCGACGACGGGCGCCTTCGACCTGCCGACGGCCGTGTTCGCCACCGCGGGAACAGGATCGCGGCGCATCGGGGTCGTCGCCGAGTACGACGCGCTGCCCGGCCTCGGACACGCCTGCGGGCACAACCTCATCTCCGCGACCGCCGTCGGCACCGCCCGGGCCCTGGCCGCCGTCGCCGACGACCTCGACCTCACGATCGAGGTCTACGGCACCCCGGCCGAGGAGGGCGGCGGTGGCAAGATCGAGATGCTCGAGCGCGGTGCGTTCACCGGCCTCGACCTCGCCCTCATGGCGCACCCGGCCCCGGCCGACGTCGCCCGCGCCGAACCCTTCGCCGTCGCCCACTCCCACGTGGAGTACCGCGGCAAGTCCGCCCACGCCGGCGCCTACCCCGACCAGGGCGTCAACGCCAACGACGCGTTCGTCGTCGCCCAGGTCGCGATCGGGTTGCTGCGCCAGCAGTTGAGCACCGGCTCCCGGGTGCACGGCATCGTGACCCACGGCGGGCAGGCGCCCAACGCGATCCCCGACCGCACCGAGGGCCGCTGGTACGTGCGCGCGGAGTCCCTGGCCGATCTCGCCGTCCTCGAGGAGCGGGTGAACCGCTGCTTCGAGGCCGGGGCGCTGGCCTCCGGGGCGAGCCTGACCATCACCCCTGAGAGCAAGCCCTACTCGGAGTTCCGCACCGACGAGGCGGCCCTGGCCGCCTACGAGGCCAACGCGACCGCCCTGGGACGGCCGTCGGTCACCGGCGGGGGCGTGGCCCGCATGAACCGCGCCTCGACCGACATGGCCAACGTCAGTCGGGTCGTGCGGGCCATCCACCCCTACATGCGCGTCGACAGCCACGGCGCGGCCAACCACCAGCCGGAGTTCGCCGCCGCGTGCGTCGGGGCGTCGGCGGACGCGATGGTCCACGACGCCGCGACGGCGTTGGCGTGGACCGTCATCGACGTCTTCGGCCCGCTGCCCTGACGACGGGGCGACGGCCACGGCCTGGTCCGTCGTCGACCCGATCGGTCCGTGAGGGGTCAGGCGGTCGCGTACCGGTTCGCCGGCCGGGCCAACCCGAGGTTCTCCCGCATCGTCCGGCCCGGCCAGTCGCGCCGTACGAGACCGCGGTCCTGCAGGATCGGCACCACCTGCTCGACGAAGTCGTGGATGTCGCGCGGGGCGTGCTGGAACGTCAGCATGAAACCGTCGGAGCCCCCCGACCGCACCCAGTCCGTCATGAAGTCCGCGACCTGCACCGCGGTCCCGGTCATCGCCGCCGAACTGCGGGTGTACCGCATCGCCACTTCCCGGAGGGTGATCCCGGAGCGGATGAGACCGGCTATCTCCTCGAAGTAGACCCGGTGGTGGTTCGCGCTCACGGGGATCCTCTCCAGCGGGACGGGTTCGTCCAGCGGCAGGTCGAACAGGTCCGTCTCGAGGTCGTTGACCAGCGCGATGAGCCGGGCCTCGATGGGGACCAACGCCTCCATCTCGGCCCTCTTCTCGGCGGCGTGCGCCTCGGACTCGCCGATGACGGCGGAGAACCCCGAGAGCACCTTCAGCTGGTCGGGTCCACGGCCGAAGCGTGGCATCCGTCCCTTGAGGTCGTCGTAGAACTCCTTCGCCTCGCCCAGGTCGGTCCCGGTGCCGAACACGATCTCGGCGGTCTCCGCCGCGAACTCCTTCCCGGGCTCCGAGGCCCCGGCCTGGATGATCACCGGGTGGCCCTGCGGGGACCGGGCGACGTTGATCCCGCCGTGCACCCGGAAGAACTCGCCGTCGTGGGAGACCGGGTGCTGCTTGGTCTTGTCGAAGAGTCGCGCACCGGGTTTGTCGTAGACGAAGGCGTCGTCCTCCCAGGTGTCCCAGTAGGCCTTGACGACCTGCAGCGACTCCCGCGCCTTGGCGTAGCGCTCGGCGTGCGGCGGCAAACGGTCGAGGCCGAAGTTCCTGGCCGCGTAGTCGTTGGCCGACGTGACGACGTTCCACGCGGCACGACCGCGGGAGATGTGGTCGAGGGAGGCGAACTGCCGGGCGATGTTGAACGGTTCGAAGAAGCTCGAGGAGACGGTGGCACCCAGGCCGATGTGCTCGGTCGCCATGGCCACGGCCGAGAGCAGCGTTACGGGTTCGAGGGCGTTCATGTACAGCGGCGACTGGGCCCAGGCGTCCAGGTTCTCCGTCCGGACCGCGGGGGTGTCGGCGATGAAGAACAGGTCGAACATCCCGCGTTCCAGCAGCTGGGCCGCCTCGACGTAGTACCGGACGTCCGTGGGGTGGGAGGGCCGGGAGTCGGGGTGTCGCCATGAGGACTTCGAGTGACCGTGCGGCTGGAACAGGGCGCTGAGGACCATCTGTCGGGTGCTGCTCACGTCTCGGACCTCCGTGTCGTGGGGCCGTGCGAGGTTTCGCGCGGTGGGTTCTGCCGGCTCGTCGGACCTCACGGGGGAGGCCGGCCGTCGAGGCGTCGCGACAACGCTCGCGCCGTCTGGATCACCCCGTGCGACAGCGTCTCGAGGGCCGCGTCGGACGCGTCGGCGCTGGGCAACGAGACGGTCACGCTCGCCATCGGCAGTCCGTCCCGGTCCACCGCGGCGGCGGCGATGCAGGTGATGCCGTTCGTCACCGCCCCGGCTTCGACGGTGTGGCCGCGCTTCCGGTCGGCCCGCAGCAGGTGCAGGAGTTCGGCCGGCGTCCGGGGGCCGAGTCCGGTGCGGTCGACGAAGCTCCCGGGCGGTGCGAACAGCGCCTCGACCCGGTGGTCGGGCAGCAGGGCGAGCAGGCTGCGCCCCGACGCGGTCAGGTGCGCCGGCAACCGCACGCCGACGGCGGTCACGAGCTCCGTCCGCCGTCGGGGGCCGTCCTCCCTGAGCAGGTAGAGGATCTCGTTGCCGCGCAGGATGCCGAGCTGCGCGGTGACCTCGGCTCGCCGGGCGAGCCGGCTCAGCAGGGGCCGGGCGAGGTTCTCCAGCGGCTGCTGGCGCAGGTAGGCCGATCCGAACTCGAAGACACCGACCCCGAGGGCGTAGGCGCGCAGTTCCGGCAGATGGACGACGACACCCTCGTCGACGAGGACCTGCAGCAGTTGGTAGGTGCTGCTACGCGGGGTCCCCAGCGCCTGGGCGATCTCCCCGGCGGTGAGCGCGCTCGTGCTCGACGCGAGGACGCGCAGGGCAGCGATGGCGTTGCGGGCCGCGGGGACGCGCGGGCCGAGCAACGGTGTGGCCGTGTCCGACATCTCAGATCCTCTCCGCCCGGCCCCGACCGGGACCCGGGGCGTGTGGAACTCGCGGTCCTCCGGGCGGGGACACCGTTCTCGCAGGTCGGGCCGGGTACGGCGACCGGCTGCGGTCCCGGTGCGCTCGGACGCTAGTTCGCGGGTCGACGTTCGCGCCACAGGCGAAACGAGAACTTCACACGCGCGAAACACGAGATCCGTACCGTTCGCTGCGACCCCTCCGGTTCGCCCGCACCGAGCGGATGCACGTACCGGACTCCCTCCTGGTTGGAGAACTCATGGCTCGCAGCGTCACCCGTCGTGGCCTCGCCGCCGCCGTCGTCCTCGTCAGCGCCACCTCGCTCGTCCTCGCGGGTTGCGGTGGGGACGACTCCGAGGCCGCGACCACCGGGTCCTCGGCGGCCGACACCTCCGCCCCGCTGTACGCCTCGTTGCCCGCCGACGTGCAGAAGGCCGGCAAGCTGACGGTCGCGACGAGCGTGGGGTACCCGCCCTTCGAGCAGTACGACACCGACGGCAAGACCATCGTCGGGATCGACGCCGACATCGCGAAGGCGCTCGGCGGACAGCTCGGAGTCCCCCTGGAACTGCAGGACACCAAGTTCGACGGCATCATCCCCGGGCTCGCCGCGGGTCGCTACGACATGGCGATGTCGGGCATGTCCGACACGGCGGAACGTCAGCAGCAGGTGAGCTTCGTCGACTACTTCGCCGCGGGTCCGGGCATCCTCACCACACCGGCCAAGGCCGCCGAGTACACCGGCCTCGACGCCCTCTGCGGGGTGGCCGTCGCTGTCAGCAGCGGGACCGTGAACGCCGACGACGCGGCGGCCCAGAGCACGAAGTGCGAGGCCGAGGGCAAGGCCCCGATCGAGGTCACCACCTACGGTGCCGACTCCGAGTCGATCCAGGCCCTGAAGACCGGACGCGCCGACGTGTTCCTCGTCGACTCCTCCTCGGGGGCGACGGTCGCCGCGCAGTCCGCCGGCGCCTTCGTCATGGGGCCGAAGTACCAGGAGATCCCGTTCGGCATCGTCGTGCCGAAGGGCTCCACCGAACTCGTCACGGCGATCCAGAAGGCCATGCAGGCCCTCAAGGCCGACGGGACCTACACCAAGGTCCTGGCCGACTGGGACCAGCCGCAGGGTGAGCTCGACGCGATCACCGTGAACGGCAGCGCGGTCTCGTGACCGGCTCCACCGGGGTGAGGACCCGGGACGAGATCAGCTCCGAGGAACTCCCGGTGGTTCCCCTGCGTCACGGCGGTCGCTGGGTCGCCGCAGCGGCGATCGCGGTCGTGGTCGTCTGGGTGGTCGGGTCGATGGTCTCCAACGAGCGGTTCCAGTGGGACGTCGTCGGGGAGTTCCTCTTCAGCGAGCAGATCCTGCGCGGTCTGCTCAACACGATCCTGCTGACCGCGGTGTCCATGGCGCTGGCGATCGTGCTGGGGACGGTGGTGGCGATCGGGCGCATGTCCGAGAACCCCGTCGTCGCCCGTGGTGCCTGGGTGTACGCGTGGATCTTCCGGGGGACCCCGGCGATCGTGCAACTGCTCTTCTGGTTCTTCCTCGCGGCCCTGGTTCCGGTCCTGGGGTTCGGTGTCCCGTTCGGCCCGACGTTCTTCCAGGTCGACACGAACTCCGTCATCAGCGCCTTCACCGCGGCCATCCTGGGCCTGGGTCTCAACGAGGCCGCCTACATGTCCGAGATCGTCCGCTCCGGACTGCTCAGCGTTCCGGCCGGACAGCGCGAGGCGGCCAAGGCGATCGGGATGACCTCGGGTCAGTCGATGCGCCGGGTCGTGCTGCCGCAGGCCCTGCGCATCATCGTCCCGCCCACCGGGAACGAGATCATCGGCATGCTGAAGACGTCGTCGCTGGTGATCGTCATCGGGTTCTCCGAACTCATGACGAGCGCGTCGCAGATCTACTCGCGCAACTACCAGACCATCCCGCTGCTCGTCGTCGCGGCGGTCTGGTACCTGGTGCTGACCGCGGTGCTCAGCGTCGGGCAGTTCTACCTGGAACGCCGGTTGGGCCGTGGGCTGCGCGCGGGCGTCGGCGCCCGTCCCGCCCCTGTCGTGGAGGTCGCGAAGTGAGCAGCACCGTCGCCGAACCGCTCCTGAGCGCGCGGGCCGTCTCGAAGTCCTTCGGCCACCACCAGGTCCTGCACGACGTCTCCATGACGGTGGCCCCGGGCGAGGTGACCTGCATCATCGGTCCCTCGGGTTCGGGGAAGTCGACGTTCCTGCGCTGCATCAACCACCTCGAGAAGATCGACGGCGGTCAGTTGTGGGTCGACGGGGAGCGCGTCGGCTACCGCCGTCGCGGGGACAAGCTGTACGAGCTGCGCGAGAGCGAGACGGCGAGACGTCGCGCGGACATCGGCATGGTGTTCCAGGCGTTCAACCTCTTCGCGCACAGGACCGCGCTGGAGAACGTCATCGAGGGGCCGGTCGTCGTGCGGCGGCGGGACCGTCGCAGCGCCACCGAACGGGCGCTGCAGCTGCTCGACAGGGTGGGGCTGGCCGACCGGGCCGGGCACTACCCCTCGCAGCTCTCCGGCGGCCAGCAGCAGCGGGTCGCGATCGCCCGGGCGCTGGCGATGGAACCCAAGCTCATGCTCTTCGACGAACCGACGTCCGCGCTGGACCCGGAACTGGTCGGGGAGGTCCTCGAGGTCATGAAGGACCTGGCCCGCGACGGGATGACGATGATCGTCGTCACCCACGAGATGGGCTTCGCCCGCGAGGTCGCCGACGTCGTGCACTTCATGGCCGACGGCCGACTCGTGGAGTCCGCCCCGCCCGCGCGACTGTTCGGCGACCCGCAGCACGAGCGCACCCGCGGGTTCCTGTCCAAGGTGCTGGCGTGAACGTCGTCGAGCAGTTGCAGGACCTCCTGGGGAACCGGGTCCGCACCGATCTGGCGACGAGAGAACGGCGGGCCCACGACTGGTCCCACCACGGGTGGGAACCACCCGACGTCGTGGTGTCCTGCCGCGGTACCGAGGACGTCGCGACGGTGCTGCGCCTCGCGCACGCCTCCGGGACGCCTGTGGTGCCGATCGCCGCGGGCACCGGGCTCGAGGGCGGCGCGAACTCCTCGAAGGGTTCGATCGCCCTCGACCTCTCGACGATGGACCGCATCCTCGACATCTCCGAACCCGACCTCGACGCCACCGTCCAGGCCGGCGTCATGAAGTCGGCCCTGAACGCCGCGCTCGCCGAGCACGGTCTGGTCTTCCCCGTCGGTCCGGGGGTCGACGCCAGTGTCGGCGGGATGGCCTCCACCGGGGCCAGCGGCACCACGGCCGTGCGCTACGGAACCCTCAAGGACAACGTCCTCGGCCTCACCGTGGTGCTCGCCGACGGCCGGATCGTGAAGACGGGAGGCAGGTCGCGGAAGTCCTCCGCGGGCTACGACCTCACGCGGTTGTTCGTCGGGGCCGAGGGAACCCTCGGCGTGCTGACGG
Source organism: Kineococcus sp. GCM10028916 (assembly GCF_042674865.1). Lineage (NCBI taxonomy): Bacteria > Bacillati > Actinomycetota > Actinomycetes > Kineosporiales > Kineosporiaceae > Kineococcus > Kineococcus sp. GCM10028916. The sequence goes on from NZ_JBHTFM010000001.1 coordinate 458,126, forward strand.
AACTCACCGTGAAGGTCCGCGGGATCCCCGCCGCTGCGGCCGCCGCCATCTGCGGTCTCGCGGACCTGGGGGCCGCGGCCCGCGTCGTCCAGGTGGCGCTGAAGTCCGGGGTACCGATCTCGCGCGTGGAACTGCTCGACGAGACCACCGTCGACGCGGTGAACCGTCACGCCGGGCTCACCCTTCCCGTCGTCCCCACCCTGCTCTTCGAGTTCGAGGGCAGCAGTCCCCGGGTCGTGCGCGAGCAGGCCGCCGAAATCGAGGCCATCGCGGCTGAACTCGGGTCCATCGGTTTCGAGGTCGCCGACGACCCCGCGGGGATGGCCCGGTTGTGGCAGGCCCGGCACGACGCCCTGCCCGCCTACTGCGCGCTCGTCCCCGGGTCGGTGACCTGGTCGACGGACGTCTGCGTCCCGGTGTCGCGCCTCGCGGAGTGCATCACGCTCACCGCGCAGGACACCTCTGACGCGGGTGTGCTCGCCCCGATCGTGGGCCACGTCGGCGACGGGAACTTCCACCTAGCCTTCGTCCTCGTCCCCGGTGACGACGAGGCGTACGCGAAGGCCTCGGCCGTCAACGAACGCCTCGTCCAGCGGGCACTGGACATGGGCGGGACCTGCACCGGCGAGCACGGCATCGGCACCGGCAAGGTGCACTCCCTGGCCCAGGAGCACCCCACCGGGGTCCCGGTGATGGCCCTGCTCAAGAACGCACTGGACCCCATGGGGATCCTCAACCCCGGGAAGGTCCTGGCGGTCGGGTGAAGTTCCACGAGGTCCGCGACCTGGTCCGGCTCACAGCCCCACCCCTCGACCGGCGCGCCCGAGTCCTCGCCGCGGCGTGGACCGTCGAGGACTTCCGGCGGGCCGCACGCCGGGCTCTGCCGCGCTCGGTGTTCGACCACGTCGACGGCGGTGCGGACGAGGAGGAGAGCCTCCGCGGCAACGTCGAGGCGTTCCGTCGGTGGCGTTTCGTCCCGAACTCCCTCGTGGACGTCTCGGCACCCGACCTCCGCACCCGGGTCCTCGGCCGTCCGGTGGCGGCGCCGCTGGGTCTGGCCCCCACGGGGTACACCCGGATGATCTCGCCGCTGGGGGAACCGGCCGTCGCCGCGGCGGCCGCGGCGGCCGGTCTGCCCTACGTCCTGTCCACCATGGCGACGACGTCGCTCGAGGACCTCGCCGCGGCGACGCCCACCCTCGACCGGTGGTTCCAGCTCTACGTCTGGAAGGACCGGACGCTGACCGAGCAGCTGGTCCGCCGCGCCGAGGAGGCCGGCTACGGCGTCCTCGAGGTGGCCATCGACACAGCCGTCTCGGGGCACCGGGTGCGTGACGTGCGGAACGGTCTCACCATCCCCCCGGCCCTGACCCTGTCCAGCCTGGTGGACATCGGAACCCGTCCGGGCTACTGGACGGGCGTGCTGCGCCACGACTCGCTGACCTTCGCGAACGTGAGTCCCGGGGTCGAGGGAACCGCGGGGTACACGATCGAGGACATCACCACGCAGTTCGACGCCACCGTCACCTGGGACGACGTCGCCCGCATCCGCGAGCTGTGGTCGGGAAAGCTCGTGATCAAGGGAACGGTGGGCCCCCGCGACGCGGTCCGGGCCCGCGACCTCGGCGTCGACGGCGTCCACCTGTCCAACCACGGCGGCCGTCAGCTCGACCGGACCGTGGCCCCCGTCGACCTCGTCGCCCCGGTGCGGGCGGTGGTCGGCGAGGACTTCGGCGTCCTCGTCGACTCCGGCGTCCGACACGGTGCCGACATCGCGACCGCCATCGCGCTGGGGGCCGACGCGTGCTTCGTGGGCCGGCCCTACCTCTGGGCACTGGCCGCAGCAGGTGAGGACGGTGTGTCCCGCGTGCTCCAGCTGCTGCTCGAGCAGTTCCGTCGCACCCTGCAGCTCCTCGGCGTCACGTCGATCGCGCAGCTGCGCCGCGAAGGGTGCGACCTGCTCGTCCACGCCGGATCCGGCGACACTCCGAAACCTTGAGAGCCGAGAGATGACCTCCCTGCCCGCCGCCCGTCCCCGCATCGCCGCCCTGCCGACGTACTCCCGCGCGGCGGGAGCCGAGGCCGTCCGCTGGCGCGCGTCCTCCAACGAGTCGACCGTCCCGCCGTCGCCGGCCATCCTCGAGGCCATCGCGCGGACCGGTGCTCGTGCCCACCTCTACCCCACGCTCACCGGTGACGACCTGGTCACCGCGATCAGGGGTCGGCTGGGGGTGTCGGACGAGCAGGTCGTGGTCGGCGGCGGGTCGCTGGCCCTGCTGCAACTCGCGCTCACCGCCTACACCGGGCCGGGGACGGAGGTCGTGCTGGCCTGGCGGAGCTACGAGGCGTACCCGATCCTCATCGGCATCGCTGACGCCGAGGCCGTCCGGGTTCCTCTCGACGCCGACCACCGGCACGACGTCGAGGCGATGCTCGCGGCGATCACCCCCCGCACGTCCGCGGTCATCGTCTGCGACCCGAACAACCCCACCGGCACGACGCTGGCCCCGGACCGTCTGCGCACGGTGATCGAGGGTGTCCCGGAGCACGTCCTGGTCCTGCTCGACCAGGCCTATCAGGAGTTCGACGAGAACTCCATCGACGTCGCGGACCTCGTGCACCGGCACCCGAACGTCCTCGTCTTCCGGACGTTCTCCAAGGCGTACGGCTTGGCCGGGCTGCGCGCCGGGTACGTCGTGGGGTCGGAGGAGACCTTGCGGGCCGTGCGGGCGAGCGCCCCGCCCTTCGGTCTGAACGCCATCGCCGAGGCCGCCGCGCTGGCGGCCTGGTCGGACGAGGCGCACACAGCAGAGATCGTACGCAGCGTCACCGCGAGTCGCGAGGCGTTCCGCGCGGGGTTGGCCGGCCTGGGCCTCGCGACGCCGGACGCGCGCGGGAACTTCGTCTGGCTGCCCGTGGGGGAACGTGCCGTGGATCTCGAAGAGTTGTGTGTCGCTCGAGGGGTGTCCGTCAGAGCATTCCCCGGTGAGGGCGTCCGTGTCACGGTCGGGAACCTCGAGGCGGAGGCCGAGGTGCTCGCCGCCGTCATGGAGTTCCTGGCCCGGTAGCCAGTGTTGTGGACCGGCTTCTTGTCCTCGATCTTGTTGGGCTGGGTGGGGAGGAGAGATCCTTGGTGAGCCTGGACGCTACGACGACCTACCACCTGGTGGGGGAGGAGAGCCGGTGCAGCGCTGTCGATCGAGGTGCGGCAGCTGATGTGGAAGCGCTACGCATGCCGCACGTGGGTATGGACTCGGAAGGGGAGCACCTGCTCGATCTGTCACCGGGTGAGTTGGTGCGCCGCTATGCGGACTGGAGCGTGGCCTACTACCGCGAGCAGCAGACCCAGCTGAACTTCTTCAAGTGGTCTCGGGATCACTGAGCCATTGTCAGTAGCGCGGTGATGACGCCGGAAGTTACGTCACGACCCGGATGACTCTTCAGGCGCAGCTGGGGTCAGTAGGTCGGGGGCCTGGTCAGCGGCCACGTCGAGGGCCTCGTGTAGGTAGCGGTATGCGGTAGATGGGCTGACGAAGTTGTCGACGGCGAGGTCAGCAATTGCGGCGCGCTGGCGCATGAACCGCAGCAGCAGCACGCTTGGGCGAAGCAGCCCCAAGACTCGTCGGCCGCGGCGGGTGCCGATCACGGCGCGGTGGGTCAGTAGCAGGCCGGCGATGCGTTGGGCGAGTGAGCGTGGGACGTCGAGAGTGGCAGGATATGAAGGTACGCGGGGTCCAGGTGGGTACAGCGGAACGGCTTGGTCGCCTCATCGTCGCCGACCAGACCCTCTGTGCTCCACTACGTTCGGCGCACTAGCCGTTTGCCCCCTCACTTCGCTGAAACAGATCACTTCAGTGCACCCGGGGAAGCAGCTGTTCCCGATCGTGACGATCGGGCAGACTATGGAGCATGCCCGTCTATACCGGCTCCTACCCGCCTCAACTGTGAAGCACCCATCGATGGCGTTGTTACGTCTGCAGGGTTGGCGGTCCAGACGTCGAGACGCAGGACAAGGCTGAGCAGGGTCGTCTCGCTCACGACCAGGAGCGCCACCCCGAGTGGGTCACGGACGACCTCTCTCCTGACCCCAGCTGCGCACCTGAGGAGTCATCCGGGTCGTGACGTACTTCCCGGAGTCATCACCGCGCTACTGACAAAGGCTCAGCGAATGAGAGGTCTTCTCAGGAGTACCTGTTGTGGCCGTCGAGACCTACCGATCCACGCGAGACGCGAGACGCGAGACGCGAGACGCGAGACGCGAGACGCGAGGTTGCAACTGCGACAACTCGACGGTCAACGACATCGACGGCGAACGACAACGGGAAGGCCTCACGGCTCACGTACTACGTCAACGTCGGGGCGTTCGGCCTACAAGGCCTGCGCCTGCTGCACTGGGTTGATCAAGACAGCTCGGAACTCCGTCTGTGTCGTCATATCCACCGAGACCTGCGAGTCCTCGACGGGCAGAACGTTCAGCAGCCAGCTCCGCGTCATGAATCCTCGACGTCGTTGGTTTGGTCATTGCTCTCATCGTCGATGAGTCCGTCGGCTTCGGTAGTTTGTTGGACGGTTTTGTCGAGGAGGGCTTGGAGTTGGGCGCTGTCGGGTAGTGCGGCGCGAGCTGCGGGGGGGTGTCGTAGGTTTTAGTCGGCGACGGCTAGGGGGGTGGCGGTACTGGAGAGGGCTTAGCGCACGATCTGCTCGCTGCGTCCGGCGACGAGGAGGATGCCGATGGTGGGGGCGTGGATGGTGTCGTCGCGGACGAGGTCGTCGACCATGGCGACGTAGGTGCCGAGTTGTCCGACCATACCGGCTTGGAAGGGGGTGACTTTCAGTTCGACGACGGCGTAGCGCAGTTGGGTGAGGTGGAAGAGAAGTAGGTCAACGATGAGTTCTTCGCTCTCAGCGCCGTTGCCGAGGGTGAAGCGGACCTGACGCCCGACGAAGGCCAGGCCGTGACCGAAGGCGGTGAGGGTTGCTTGCAGCTTGTCCATCAGCGCTTGCTCGAGGCGTTTCTCACTGACGGGGCCGGTGAGGGCGAGGTGGTCGAAGACGTAGTGATCGCGGGTCAGGGCTTGGGCGAGGTCGGAATCAGGTGGGGGAGGGTGACGGCGAAGTTGGAGGGGGCGGAGCCGATGCGGGTGTGCAGGCGGGACATGATCTGGTGCTGCAGGACGTTGCGAGACCAGCGTTGCTGCACGGCGTGGGTGGCGTACCAGGTGCGCAGCTGCTGGTCGTCGAGTTGGGTGATGAGGGTGGTGACGTGGCTCCAGGTCAATTCTGCAGACGGACTCTGCAGAAAGTCGCTCTCCTTGGGCCAGGCGGCGGCGACGGCGCGCATGTAGTGCAGGTTGCGCACGGAGAAGCCGCGGAGGTCGGGGAAGGCGTCGCGCAGGTCGGCGGCGAGGCGGTCGATGACCTTCCCACCCCAGCCGGCGTGGTCTTGGCGCTCGAGGATGTCGCGGCCGATGGAGTGGTACAGGCGTAGGAGTTCGGTGTTGGCGGCGCGCGGCGCAGCGCACCAGGGTGGTGCCCCAGTCGACCTCCAGCCACAGCGACTACGTTCAGCGTCCCCGCAGATCGCGGGGGTGCAGAAAGCTCCCGTCGATGACGAAAATGTTTCGCGCGCGGCCTGCTGCTGTTTGGGGAGGTCGACGGTATCGGTGCGGGCGTCGGTGGAACTACTCGGCCGGGGGAATGTCGATGAGTTCTTCAACGGTGCTGGTGGTGCGACGGATGAGGCGCCACGTCACGTTGGGGCTGCCGAAGCGGAAGGCGGTCAGTCGTTCCTCTGCTTCGGCGCGGGTGATGCCCTGATTGAAGCGGACCCAGAGGCCGTTGCGTTCACCGATGACGTCCACTCCTCGGCGTGGACGTGCTGCAGTTCAGGGGTGTCGGTGGCCCGGGGGTCTCTCAGTGGTTTGCGGTCCACAGTCAGCTCCTTGTTTCCTCGTTTCCGTGTTCGTGATGCAAGGTTTGCCCTGCCACGTTTCGGTAATTGGTGCAAGCCTTATGAGGGCCATGGCTGGGTTAGCGGGGGCGTCGGGTGCGTAGTGCGGGGACGTCGAGGGTGGGGATGGCGCGCAGGAGGAAGCGGTCGAAGTGGGGGACGGTGAAGGCGGCGTAGCCGTGTTGGGGGGTCCAGAGCAGGCCCATGTTGATGAGTTCGGCGCGGGTGGGGCCGAGGTTGGTGGAGGCGCGGCCCATGACGTCGGCGACGTCGGCGGCTTTGTGGGGGGCGGGGCCGAGTTGGGCCATGGCGCGCAGGTAGGCGCGTTGGAGGTCAGTGGTGCGATCCAGGCGGACGCGGAAGAAGGACGCGTCGAGTCTAGCTTCGTAGGCGGGGATCGCGGCGTGGACGTCGTCGAGGGTGATTTCTGGTCCGGGTGCGACGGTCCAGACGGCGTAGCCGAGTTCCTGGATGAAGTAGGGGTAGCCGCCGGTGATGGTAACGGCTTCGGTGAGGGCGTCGGGGTGGTAGGTGACGTCTTCCTCGGCAGCGGGCCGGGCGAGGGCGAGCTTGGCGTCGTGGGGGTCGAGGTTGCCGATGCCGGGGAATTTGAAGAGGCGCTCGGCGTAAGACTTCGCGTCCCCGGCGAGTTCGGCGATCTGGGGTAGGCCGGCGCCGACGAGGGTGATGGGTAGTTTGCGTTGGACCATTTTGTGCAGGGCTTGGATGAGGGCTTCGAGTTGGGTCTTGTTGAGGAACTGCACTTCGTCGAAGAGCAGGACCACGCCGCGTTCTTGTTCTTTGGCGGCTTCGCCGAGGGCGAGGAAGACGTCGGTGAGGTCCATGGCGAGGTCGGCGTGGCCTTCGGCGGCTTCGACGTCCATACCCGCGGTGAGGGTCCCGGAGGGGTCGATGGAGAGGCTGAAGGATTTCAGGACCGCGGCGGCGTGGCGCAGGCGGTCGGTCCAGCGGATTTTGGGGGAGAGCTGGAGCAGGGCGGTGCGCAGGCGCGAGGAGATGTCGCGGCGGAAGTCGGCTTCGTCATGCTTACTGACTTCTTGCTCGACGACGACCCATTCCTGCTCGAGGGCTTTGGTGCGGAACTGTCCCAGCAGGACGGTCTTGCCGACTCCGCGCAGCCCAGTGATGATCATGGATTGTTCGGTGCGGCCGCGGGTGAGTCGGGCCAGGAGCAGGTCGAAGGAGGCGAGTTGGTCGTCGCGTCCGACGATGGCTTCAGGTTCGGCGCCGGCGTTGGGGGTGTAGGGGTTGGTCAAGGCCCTCATGGGGTGAGCTTAGCGGTCTTATCGCACTTTATCTAGGGTAGGTAAAGCAAGATAAGGCGGCTAAAGCCTGCTGTCGGGGACTCAGGTCTCAGGAGCCCGTCGCTGCCATAGATGCTGCAGTGCTGCAGCGCTCTGGAGGGTGTGCAGTCAGGCGGCTTGGGTTTCGCGGGTGTGGATGAGGCCAGCGGCTTCGTAGAGGGGAGCGAGGTCGAGGTCGCAGGCGTCGCAGAGGTGGTGCAGGTCGGTGAGGAGCTCGACGAGAGCTTGCTGCATGTCGTCGGCGTCGCTGTGGCTGATCTGGCCGTGGCGGTGGAGGGCTTCGGCGGCGTAGGTGGCGCGGTGGGCGTTGGTCTGGCGGGTTCGCGCGGCGCGGGTGGCGAGGTCTTCACCATCAGGTGCGGCGTTGGGTAGGGCGATCAATCCACCGGTGTGACCGGCGCTCGCGGGCTGGTGACTGGCCTGGGTCATGGCGGATCCTCCGGTGTGTGGAGTCCAAGGTGGGGAGCGGCGATAGGGCTGCAGGGATGCGCAAGTGGCTCTGCTCATTCGAGGGCCGTGTTCGCGAGCTGTGTTCGCAGACAAATACCCAGCTGCAGGTGGCAACGCCACTGAGGCGGTCCGCCCAACGGCCTGGGCGGTGCTGCTCGCTGGAGCGGAGTGCTGGAGGTGAGCCGAACTCTTCAGCTGCTGGGGTGCTGGGTGGCGATGAGAGTGAAGTGAGGATCGCTGCTGCTGATCCGGCTCGACCCAGCATCTCCGGCAGGTCCTCTGGTGGTGGAGGTCCCACGGCTGGGAGCGGGCACCAGGTGCAGTCCGTCGCGCTGCTGACGTGCGGACCGACTCGCGGGCTGGTCTGCGGGGGGTCGGGCGAGAGCGGCGAGGTGGCCGCTGCCTACGGGCGAACCGGTCCCGGGCTGGGGGACGGGTTCGCTGACGATGCTGATGACCGGTGCAGACGGCTGAGCAGCCTGAAGCTGAGCGGCACGCACCTGGAGGCGCGAGAGCTGAGCAGCCTGTAGTTCAGTCGCCTCGAGAGTGGCGGCCGATCCTGCGGCCGATCCTGCGGCGTAGCCGGCGAGGTAGCCGAAGAGCGCGGCGGCGGGGACCGCAGCCAACAGCAGGACGGCGCGTTCACTCGGCTTGGCGTGAGCGAGCAGCGGAACAAGGGTGAGGGTGGCGAAGGAGGCCAGGCCGACGGTGGTGGCGCGGCGCGCATCGATGCGGCTGCCGCGGATGGTGATGCGGGGCACGTCGTGACTCCTGCCTACTCCCAGTACCAGCTGCGTGTCCCCAGCCCGAGGTTGAACCCGGTAGGTCAGCGAGCTGTCGCCTTGCTGTGGACTGAGCCTGCCACACAGCGGCGCTGAGAGCACGGGCTGTGGGGGCGGGGCCAATGCCTGAGCTCGCGGTTTCGGTCTGAGGTGATCAACCGTGTCGTCACTGACGAAGTCCCCCCGTCGCTGACGAGGTCATCGATCACGCCCATTGGTCGAGGTAGCGATTACAGACCCGGCCGGTCGCCACCATCACCTGCTCTTTCTGGTTGGCCAGCCCCACACCTCCAGCTCCACGCCTCCACCCCCCCAGGACCGTCAACCCCCCGGCGCTCGCAGGCAGCGGTAGGTGGTGGACAAGCTGATGGAGTTGTCGCGGGCCAGGTCGGCGATCGCAGCGTGCTGACGCATGAACCGCAGCAGCACCGCTTGGGCGAAGTAGCCCACGACCCGCGGACCTTGCCGGGTACCGATCGCCGCACGGTGGATCGGCAGCTGACGGGCGATGCGCTGGGCGAGGGCGCGCGGGACGTCGAGGCTGGCGCGATAGGAGAGCGTGCAGGATCCCGGCGGTTGTGATGTTCGAGTCTCCTCGTCTGCCGCCGGGTCCTGCACGCAACTCTTTCGGTGCCCAACGCCAGCAGGTGTTGCGTTGCTGCGGCGAACTCGTCCCGTGATCGGAGGCTGTACGAGACTTCGATGCTGGAGATCACCTGGGTGGCGTTGCGCAGGTCCGCTACTGCTCGGTGAACTCCAGTGGTGAACCAGAAAGAGGTACACGCTCTCAACCGAAGATGACCTCTGCGGTCAAGAGCTTGCAGCTCGCCGCGGCACCGTTCCTAGGACTGGAGTCCTTGGGTGTGCGCCGCAAGGTGGTCGGTGAGGTAGTCGGCGAAGCTGTGCGGTGGGCGCCCGATGACATCGGCCACGGTGGAGGTGGTGAAGTCCTGCCCGCCGCGGGAGATGTCGTCGTCGAGGGCAGCGAGCACGTCGGACCACTGCGGTGGGACGCCCAACGAGGTGAGGTGGTGACTCAACGCCGCCGGGGTTACTGCCCGGTGGGCGACGTGGTGGCCCAGGGCTCGGGTCAAGGCCTCGGCGATCTCGGCGTAGTCGAGGGCTTGCGGTCCGGTGAGCACGAGGTCGGTGTTGTGTGGGGTCTCGTCCAGAAGGGCGCGGACCGCGACGGCGGCGATGTCCGCGGCGTCGATGAGCCCGACCCGCCCGGATCCGGTCGCGGACACCACCTCACCCGCCGCCACCGATGCCGCGTGTTGGCCGGTGAAGTTCTGCATGAACCAGGACGGGCGCAGCACGGCCCACTCCAGGCCGCTGGCGCGCACCCTGCGGTGCAGGTCACCGAGACCCGGCTGGTCACTCTCCTGCACAGCGGAGGAGCTGAGGAGCACGAGCCTGGCCACCCCTGCTGCGGCTGCTGTCTCCAGGAAGGGCTGCACGAGCGGAGCGGGGTCGGCGACGCCGACTGGAGCGATGAGGTAGGCCGCTTCGACACCGCTGAGCGCAGGTCCGTGCGTCGCGGGATCTGCCCAGTCGAAGCGGACCTGCCCTGGTGCAGCAGCACTGCGGCTGGCGATCCGGGAGACGGCTCCTGCTGCGGTGATGCCCCGCGCGACGCGACTGCCGGTGGTGCCCGTACCTCCGGTGACCAGGACGGTCCTCATCGCCCCACCCCCGGTGCGAAGGCGACCCGGCTGGTGTCCACGCCAGCGAGCACGTCTGCTGCCGCCGCAGGGCTCCAGTAGTCGCGGTAGCTCTCGATGAAGCCCTCACGGGTGGCGATGACCGCGATGTAGTTCATGCGGTAGGGGCGTCGGGTGGCCACCACGACCCCGCTGGCCGCGAACTCCATCACGACGCGATCGCGGTCGGTGCCTTCGTGGAGCACGACATCGGAGATCTCATGGATGTCGAGGAGGTCGGTGTAGCCGGCCAAGTGGGCTCTCAGCGCAGCGCGCCCCAGGATGCGGGAGGGCTGATCGGGAGCTGCGAACGGGAGCTCGAAGACTCCGTCCTGCGCCCAGAGGGCGGTGTAACTCTCCATGTCCTTGGCCAGGAGCAGGCGCAGGGACTCCTGCGCCACTTCACGGGCGGATCGGGGGGTGGTGGACACGTCGCCTCCAGCGGAACGGAACGGTATCGTTCCATTCACTGTAGACCGCGATTCGCGAGATCACCGACGAGAAGCAAGGAGACTGTCCATGAGCAGCGAGGCATGAGCAGCGAAGGTCGACGTGCACCCACCGGGCACGCCGCGTTGCAGTCGCGGGTCAGCGACGCCCTGGCTCGCGCGACGCTCGAGGAGCTCGCCGTCACTGGTTACGCCCGACTCACGGTCGAGGGCGTGGCCCGGCGCGCCGGCGTGGGCAAGGCCGCGGTGTACCGCCGGTGGCCCTCCAAGCAGGAGATGACGATGGCGGCGCTGTCTCAACTTGTCGTACCCATCGCCGAGGTCCCCGACGCCGGCTCCCTGCGGGAGGACCTGAAAGCTTCTCTGCGTGCGTTGCACGACTGGCTCGCCGATCCAGTCTACGGAGCCGTCGTTCCCGATCTGACCTCCGCGGCCGCCCACGACGCCGGGCTCACCCAAGCCTTATGGCGCGAGGTGGGCCAGCCTCGTCGAGAACTCGCCTCAGCAGTCCTGGCCCGGGGAATGAAGCGGGGGGAACTCCCCGAGGATCTTGACGTCGAGATGGCACTCGACGTCATCGCAGGCCCCCTGTACTGGCGACTGTCCGTACGACGGGTTCCTGTCGATGATGCGTACCTCGACAACCTGTGCGCGTGGCTGCTGCGAGCCCTCGGAGCCTCCGAGATGTAGTGGCCCACCCTGAAGTTTTACTCAGCGACCCTGACCGCCGAAACCTTGACGACTGCGCCAAGATAAGTCCATCAGTGACGGGCTCCCCCTACTGACAATGGCTTATTAAGTATGCCATCGACAAGGAAATCCCCTTCGATCTCTACCTCCGCAAGGGCGCTACCATTGGCGGAAACTTGCAGAAGGCCATCGAGTCCGGAGAGGTGAACTTGAAGTGGATTCCGTTCACGTGACCTCGCGGCGGGTCCGATGACACCGCCTCGACGAGGACCAATCAAGGCGTCAGAATTTATGGCCCAACTCGCGAGCGACCCGGAGTATCAAGTCCGCATCGCAGAACGCGATCGCAGATTTGCACAGGTGCTAGCGCGACGGACAGCGGAAGAGCAGCCCGTCCTGGACGATTTACACGCTGCCGGTCTTGAGGTCGAGTCGTTGTGGTTGCTGGACTGGGATCGTCGACCGTATCCGGAGGCGTTGCCGATCTTGTTCGACCACTTCCGGGCCGGTGAACGGTCGGACGAAGTGCTGGGTCTGCTCGCGAGACGGCTGAAGCAGCCGTACTCACCCGAGCTGTGGGCTGAGTTCCGCGATCGCTACAAAGCTGCGCCCCCTGGGTCGAACCTGAGCGAAGGACTGGCTGAGGCGCTGGATAAGCTCGCGAAGAAGGCACACTTCGAGGATCTGAAGGAGCTCATCGCCGACCCCGACAACGGGGTCTCTCGCCTCCTCCTACTTAGTGCTGCTGTTCGGATTGGCCACGACGAGGGCCGCGCCTTCCTGGCGACCTTCCGGGACGACCCAGTTCTCGGTAAGGAGGCCACGCTCAGGAGCCGGCCACGGAAGTAACCACCCAGAAGTTCCTACGGTCGATGATTGGCGGTGTCGTAGACGATCGAGACCGCAACCGACCCCTCCGCGCTCAGCTCACGCCGCGGACGGACCTCATCGAAGTTGGGGACGGGGGTCGGGGCCGACGACTTCCAGCTGGCCACGCTCACGAAGCGACGGCAACACCGGCATGGTGAACCCCAGGCGCCGACTCGGCAGGTCGGCGTCCAGCCATTGACCTGTCTGCCTCAGCGGCAGGCGGCTGGGTCTGCGGTGATGGCGCGTGATGCGGACTGGTTGAAGCGAACGCAGCAGTGCCTCGAGCGCGTCGGGCAGAGGCAGCTTGGTGACCGTCCCCAGGTCGGTGCCGGGTGCCGTGTCCTCGTTCACGCGCCCACTCTCAAGCAAGTAGGAGAAGTCCCGCGCGACGTCACGGTCATCCCGCGTTGTGCGCGGTCGGCGACGTCGCGGTCATGACGAAGAGCGCGCGGTGGCGAGCCAGGCGCCCGGAGGTCGCCTTGAGCTCACCGGTACTCGGAGACGACCTCGATCAAGCCGACGATGTGGTCGTTCAGCGCTTCGAGGTCCTCCGCCGGGATCCAGTACTCCAGAATCGTCCGCCCGCCGGCCTGCTGGACCGGGTAGGCGTCGAGGAAGTCCTTGCGTACCCGGAAGCGCGTGACGTAGCCGACGCCGCTGTGCGGGACGTTCCAGTCACGGGCAATCTTGGTGGCGTACTCCTCGTTGAGCACCGGGTAGAAGATCGGCTGCTCGGGCAGCCGCGCTGGCCAGCGTTGCCACCCCGACGCCTCCACCAAGGCCAGCTCTTCCGGCCCGGTGGGTCGCCACAGCAGCACCGTCTCCTCGCTCACCCTCACAGGCTCCCAGAGGAAGATCAGCTGCGCCCGGGGCGCGTGGGATGTTCACGCTCATCCCGCGTTGTGCGCGCCGTCGCCAGCGGCCGGCGACCTCACGGTCTTGACGAAGAGCGGACGACCGGGAGAGTGATCCTTCTGCTCGATCCGCAGATGGGAGGCCTGGAAACGGCACGCAGCCCTGCACACGGCAGGTATCCAACCGTCGCAATGCTTCGCAAATTGAGGGCACATGATGAGTCGGTGACCCAGCATCCAGACGACCCCCCGGTACCCCCGACGGTGCCGCTTCAGGACCCGCTGACCTCTGGAGCTTCCCGGGAGCTGACCCAACGAGAGCGGGATGTCTTGGCTCTGCTCATCGACCTCGGAGAGCCCTTCGACGCAGAGCAGCGTGTCGTCGAGGAAGCTGACCGAGATCGCTGGCGGGCGCAGCTGAGCACCGTTCGGGCGGGACGAACGTGCGGCTGCGGTACGTGCCCGTCCATCGAGCTGACCCGCCCCGACGTCCTCAGGGCGGCCGGGGACGACGGCTACCCGGTGGTGGAAAGCAGCACACTCGAAGCGATGCTGCTGCTGCTCGTCGATGACGAGGACCAGCTCAGCTATCTCGAGCTGGCGCCAACGGGCGAACGATCATTCAGCGAGTTCCCCGACCCTGCCGACATCCACGCCACCTGACGAGACGACACGCAGCAGACCCGTCAGAGCGCTGACCGGTGCCCGAACAGCTGCGCGCTCATCCCGCGTTATGCGCGGTCCTGAGCTGCGGGCGACGTCGCGGTCTTGGCAAGTTGCGGGTGTCGAGAGCGGCCTCAGTAGGTCAGCCCATCGTCTCCTGAACGTGCTACTACAGGTCAGTGAGCAGGTCAGGAGGCCGCTGGCGTCGTGGTCGGGCACCCGCTCCCGTAGGCGTGCAGTGGATCCTCGGCGGCAGGACCAGCCATCCACGACATGCCATCGACCAGGACCTCAGCGTCCCCCGAAGGCAACGGGATAACCAGCTGCATGGGAACCGTGATCCAGGTCGTCTCGGTTACGGCCCCTGCGTCCTGCACATCTACGCGCACCCTGGACCCGGCGGGGTACTCCAGGGACTCACCGACGCACATGACCATCTGCGCCGTACTTGTCAGCGAAGAACTCGCCGTCGACGACGTCGGGATCGACGGGCTGGTGACTGCGGTGTCCGGCGCCGGTGGGGAGCTGGAGCAGGCAGCGGTGCCCAACACGAGCAAGCCGCCCAGCAGAGCGGATCGCCACCTGATCCGACTGATGATCACCGGCTGAGTCAAGCAGGTGAAAGCGGCGCTGTCCGTCCTTCCCGCCAAGGAGCGTCACAGCCGCTCGACTTCACGGTCATCCCGCGGTGTGCGCGGTCGCCGGTGACTGGCGACGTCGCGCTCTTGACGATGACCGAGCGGTCCACCCGGAGCAGTACCCAGCAGGCACCGCACCTCCGCTGGCGCCGCAGGTGAGATACGAGCAGCCTTCCGCGATGCGAGGACGTCATCACGGTGTCAGGCAGCGGAGGAACTCCCGCCCTAAAGCAACCGCCGCCTCCGGTCGAGCCACAAGACGGCGAAGACCAGGGTTCATCGCGGCCACCGAGACCGACCAGAAGCGAGGAGACACATGCCCAGGACCTGCTCACCCGGGGACGTCCTCGGAATACCGCTGCCCAGCGGGGGCTACGCCGTCGGGCTCATCACCCGCATCTCGCGCGAGCACAGAGGCATCCTGCTCGGCTTCTTCTTCGGACCGCGAAGGCCCGAACTGCCTGAACTGCCCGGAGTGGACGGATTCCTGCCGGGTACCCCGGATGACGCCGTCCTGGTCGCCATGTTCGGTGGCCGCCTGGTCCGGCAGGGCACCTGGCCCACGCTGGGCAGTTTCGAAGGGTGGGAGCCGCAGCAGTGGGAAGTGACTCGCTTCCTTCGCCGGCCCAGCATGGGGCCGCCCTCGATCGTGACCTACGACGCGAACGATCCGTCGGTGAGACTGGCTGAGGTGGTCGTCCACCCCGACCAGATCGACCCCGCCATGCCGTCCGAGTCCTTGGTGGGGTGGGGGCAGCTTCCTCGCATGCTGGATGAGCGCCTACCCCTGACTCGGTGAGGCCATGGAGGAGCGATCGATAGCGAGTGCAGAGGGCGCGAAGCACCGCCGAGGTGATCGAGGGAGCTGCTGTGGCGATCCGCAGCTCGACCGTAGAGATCATCCAGAGACGCTAGCGATTGCGGGCGCAATCTCACGGTCATCCCGCGTTGTGCGCCGTCGCGGGCGGCCGGTGATGTCACGGACTTGTCGAAGAGCGGACGACGGTCCAGAAGGTGTGACGAGCTACGGCTGGCATCCCTGAAGATCACTCGGCCCCCACTGACAGGCCAGTAGCCTTCCTGCATGTCCGATCGTGAGCCCGCCTTTGCCTCAGCGGGACGCTACGACGAGTTGCGCCCGCTGACGCCGTCAGAGGTCGACCAGAAGCAAGAGGATGACCGCGCAAGGAGGGAGTGGGTGGCCGCCGGTTTCATGGATGAGGCACCGCTGTCTCGGCTCCTAGTCGTAGACGGTCAGGTCCTCGATGGCATCGAACACGGCATGGCTGGCGAGGCAACGATATGCGGGATGCCTCAAGCAGCAGTGTTCCTGATGCGGCACCACTTTCGCGCAGACGGCACCTTCGCCTGTCCAACCTGTGCCGAGAAAGTCTGAGCAAGCCAAAAGCGGATGCAGGCTCAGCTAGCCCTCGACCAGCGAGTACAAGGCGAGCGTGAGACCCAATCTGCGTCCGGTCATGCCACTAGCGCGACTTTACGGTCATCCCTCGTTGTGGTGACTTGCGTCAGCCGGGTAGGCCCGCCGACGACGTCGCGTTCCTGTCGATAACCGCACCCCGGTGGTTCTGCTTTCAGCCCTACCGCAGGCGGGAAGATCGGGCTAGAAACAGGACTAGGCCCGCCATGATCACTGCGATAACGACACCTACGAGCACACCCGTCCACGACCAGCCATCGATGGCGCCAAGGGCTGCACTAGCCGCGATCGGTCCGGCAATTACTCCCGTCAGAGCGCCACGCACCCACGGCTCCCATGACCGCCTATTTCGGGTCTGCCCGGCTTCAGTTGATTAACCGACTTGACTGACTTTCGTCGGGAAAAGGCGCGATGATGTCGGCGTGACTGACTCCAGCAGCAGTGGCTCTACCGGTTATGGCACCAGCGATGACGCTACCGGCGGTGATGAGAGGGGTGGGCAGGACAGCAGCAGGGACATGACTGCTGCTTCTCCTCAGGAGGTGGCTGATCTTGTGGATGAGCTGGAGGAGAAGGTTTTGGCCGAGGCCGGCGACCCTCAGCGCAAGATCGCCGATGAGGCTGATGCTTCGGGGACTGATCGGGGCGCTGGAGACGCCGAGCCGCCCGTGTGAGCTGGTCCTGGCTTTGGCTGGAGGCTCCGCTGCATTCGTGCGAGCGGTTGGGCGGGCTGCGGTCCCGCAGCGGTCTTTCGCGGCGTTCAGCGTCGCTAGGCTGAGAGCAGTACGTCTTTGGTCACTTCCATCTGCCCGAGGTGCTGGAACAACTCTTCGATGACGTGGAGGAGGACGGCGTGGTCGTTTCCGTTGCCGGGAAGGCGGGTGCGCATCGGGTGGGGTTGACCTGAACTTTGATGTAGTTGTTGGAGGTCTGCTTCGGCTTGGGTCAGTGCTTGCGCTACTTGCGTGCGGCACTCGGCTGCGGTGGTCGTTTGGGTGAATTCGGTGTTCCGGTCGCGGGTTGTTGCTCGTCCGAGGGCGACGTGGCCTAGCCAGAATTCGCTGATGGCGCAGCAGTGCAAGATGAGTGTTCCCACGGGGTTGGTGTCTTTCGGGGTGGGCCGTTTGTTCAGGAGTTGGCCGTCTAGGAGTTCCGCTAGCGTGAGCATTTGTCCGAAGGCGTATTTGAGGGATGCGAGGCCTGTGGTGGTTGCTGGGTCCATGTCGTGAATCTATCTGACGTGTTGGGTGCGGGGGTGGGTAGTGCTGGTTGCAAATGTTGCGCGTTGGCCGGGGGTCTGGTGGGTTCAGCGTTGATCAACTTGGACCGCGTCGATGAGCACCGGGTCGGTGCTCATCGGTCGTAGCCGGCTGGTTCCGCGGGTACTGACGAGGCCCGGCTAGGCAAGGGGACGGTTCTGCGGTCGCCCGCCCCTCGGTCGTCTGAGCGTAGTTTCTCGGGTTCTGCAATGGTGCGGGACAATTTCGACTTGGGCCGTTAGGCCCGTCGGCGTCTGTGCCGGGGTGAGCGCGAAGCGCGACGATAATTGTTTCTTCGACTGTAAACCCTAGAAGCCAGCGGGGTTCGATCCGCGCCAGCGGAGCGAGACCCGCTGTACCGCAATTATTTACGAACTCTAGGCCGCGCCAGCGGCCCGATGGTGCACTGCTCGCGCGCCAGCGCGAGGGCACGAGGCGGCGCGCCAGCGCCGCCTCGCTGCCCCC
>NZ_JBHTFM010000002.1:0-6007 GCF_042674865.1 Kineococcus sp. GCM10028916
GCTGGGGAACCATGCGTCGTACTCGCGTTTGAGGTCGTACCCATGGGCCGGCCGCAAGGACAGCAATGCGAGGTGAAGCTCAGCCAAGGACATGGGTACCACTATGCACGCAGAGTACACACTTAGTGTGTAGTCGCAGAGCTTGGGCTCTTCGCGCACATCACAGAAGAGAAAGCGGGGCGACCAAAAACCTTGAAACTTCAAAGAATGAGCTTATCCACGAGCCTTATCTCTTTCTCGGAAGTCCTAGACAGGGACCGCACGGGCGGCTAGCTTGATCTTGCTCATCGCCAAGTCTGGCGCATGTTTCTGCTAGTGCTGTACCAACACTCGCATCCAGAGGGAGCCAATATGAAGCTTCGTGCAACTCGAGCAATAATCGGTGCATCCATGACGGCAGCGATTTTTTCTGTAGGTTTCGCGGCTACCGCACAAGCAGCGGTACCGTCTTGCCTCTCCCGTGCGGTTGCCAGTGATTCGCGGTCTGTGACCGTGACCAACAACTGCGGCACCACTCAGAAGTACAAAGTCATCTGGAACAATGGGGTTGACAGCATCTGCAACTCGTCAGCTCCTGGGGTGAAGCGCACTTCTTACGCTCCCAACAACTTCGCGCGATACGACTACACGGCGTCTTGCTGAAGGCTTAACCCAACCAAGCGTGGGGTCAATGCATTGTAATGCATTGACCCCACGCTTTCTATTGTCACCGATGTCTTAACATCACAGCCGTAACCTGACTCAACCCGTACGGACAACGAGTTGCGCCTCAAATCGATCAGATGCCTAGGAACGGTACGGGCTCTTGTCGCTTCGCGGCTCGTCCCGCCCACAGGAGGACGACGAGACCCACCGGTCCGTCTGCGATGGCCACCGTCGAAGAACTGGGCCGACATTGCAACCAGCCCCGCCGGTCGTCCAGCGGACACGATCGAGGCGTGGGAGGAGTAGTCCACGGACCCTAGGCCCGCCAGTCCACGGACTGAGGGCCTTCGTCGTCAGACCTGCTCGCGGACGACCCTGACGTCCACAACTACCCAGCGCCCACGACGAGATGAGCGTCCCTTAACGACCTCGCCTGCGCAGCTCCTCCAGCTCAAACGCCCCGAAAATCAATGTTTTCGGGACGGGCTCGTCCGGCCTGATCAGTGATCATGAAGCGGGCGACTTCACGCACATGACGATGACCGGGCGTTCAGCCCTGGCCGTCGCACCCACCGCTGTCACCACATGAGGTCACCCGTGGGTGAACCGAAACGGTCACCCGGGCGACCAGATCGGCGCACCCACGTCTTCCCCCACGACGGGGGTCGCCCCGCTGCACCGACGTCACGGTCATCCCGCGGTGCGCACGGTCGGCGACGTCGCGGTCATGGCGATGTCCGGACGCGGTCCAATCCTCGATGATCTTGACAGTGCAGCTCGGCGCCGGGAACCGTGGAACGAGGGTGCGAGCTAGGTCAATGCCTCCAGACCTTCACTGAGGACGCCAACAGCAGAACCACCAGCAAGGGGATCAGCACCGCGGTGGGCACCACCCCCAGCAGCAGGCCACCGATCACAGTGCCGGCTACCGAGCCCGCCGCCATCGCGATGACGAAGCCGCGGTTGGCGCGCAGCACCGCGAAGCTCCCGTCGCGGCTGTAGCGGGCGAAGGCCACCAACATCGTGGGCAGGGACACCGCCAGCGACAGGCTGCCAGCGGTCTTGATGTCGACGGCGAAGAGCAACACGATCGTGGGGATCAGCAGCTCACCCCCGGCCACGCCCATGATTGCGGCGACGATGCCGATGCCCACCCCGGCGAGGACGCCGACGGGGATGCGCACCCAGGCCTGCAGGTCCAGTGAGCCCAGCGCCAGGAAGTGCGTTCCCGCCAGCGTCACGGCAATGAAGACCAACAGGACGGCCAGGACCTTGTAAAGGGTCGCGGAGCGCATCCGGGTCGCCCACGAGGCGCCCAGCCAGGCCCCGACCAGGCTGCCCAGGAGCAGATTCGCGATCACCGACCAGTGCTCCGCGACCCGCTCGAAGGGCACCGACGCCAGCCGTGCAGGCAGGGCGGTGAGGACCACGAGCAGGCTCATCGCCTTGTTCATGATCACCGCTTGGAGGGCGACGAAGCCGAAGACCCCGATGAGCAGCGGCAGGCGGAACTCCGCCCCACCCAGGCCGATCATCCCGCCCAGCACTCCCACCGCCGCGCCCAGCACCAGACCGAGTGGGAGGGAAGGACGTCGCGGTGTCGCGGTCACGATCGGTGCGGCGGGCGGTGGGGTTGCCGCTGCTGAGCTGGCCGACTCGGGGTGGGGCATCACTGCAGGGCTCCTCACGACGGGTCAAGACGTAGCCACCGTAGATCGCCGCGCTACGCGCCTGGACTGTGGAGCTCACCCCTTTCGTCAGGGGCACGTCGGGTACGTCCACCGTCAGCTCCACAGCTACGCCGCAATCCGGACGCACGGTCATCCCGCGATGTGCGCGCGTCTGGCGATGACCCCGCGGTCACACCCTCGCCAAATCGCCTTCCACTAGCCAGAGGGCTGAGACAAGCTGTCGCGATGGCATACGGCGTGGTCAAGTGGTTCAAAGCGGAGAAGGGCACCGGCGCCATCCGCAGCTCCGAGCTACCACCAGGGCGCGATGCCTGGGTGCACTTCAGCGTCATCGAAGGCCAGGGCTACCGCTCACTCGAGGTCGACGATGCGGTGGAGTTCGACTACGAAGCTGCTCAACAGGACAGCTTTGACTACCGCGTCACTCGGGTCCGCCGTCTGGACCCCGGGGAGACGCCGCCCCCTGCAGAACTATCTCCCCGCCCGAAGCCACAGCCACGACGACACTGACTCCGAGACCCGGCCCGTCCGCGGGGATCGCCCGCGCCAGAACGTCCGTCCGGTCATCCCGCGTTGTGCGCAGTTGTCAGGGACAGACGACGTCACGCTCTTGCCGATGTCCGAGCGCGAGCTGAGCACGCCCTCACCCCACGAGGTGGAGGAGCGCTGCCGCTCAAGGACGTTCGAGGTGCTCGCTCAGGTCCCGAGCGCAGCCAGGATCGAGTGCAGGTCGAGGTTGAGCCGGGCGTACGCGGTCGGGTCCAGACCCAGGGCCTCGGGGGCGAACGCGGCCAGCACGAACGGAGTGACCTCATCCAGGAGCGCGCGACCGGTCGCGGTGGCGTAGACCGCGGACGGCAGGCCGCGACCGGCGGGAGGTGTGCGCTCGACCATCCCCTCCTCCTCCATGCTCCGCAGCAGTTCGCCCACCGACTGAGGGGTGGCCATCACCTCGCGGGCCAGGTCGGCCTGACTGCGCCCGGGGTCTTGGACGAGGTGGAGCAGCACGTTGAACTGCTGCGGGGTCAGGTCGTGGGGAGCGAGCGTGGCGATGAAGACCCGCCGCATGGCCAAGGAAGCGCGAACCAGGGTCAGCGCCGTGAACGCTTCGGGGTCGCCGCCGCTCCAGCCTGTGGGTGCGATGGACATGAAGTGAGTGTAAGTTCCCTGATGGGCATAAGGCTCCTTATGCTCTAGATGGACTCCCCTCAGGATCGAGTGACCACCATGTCTTCGGTGATCGACGTCGCCAGCAGTGACACCAGCAGCAGTGACAGCAGCAGTGACAGCAGCAGTGACAGCACCAGCTCGCTCCCCAGCAACTGGGGCCGCTGGGGTGCCGACGACGAACTCGGCACCCTGAACCTGATCACCGACGAGGTCCGCGCGCGGGCCGTGGCCGAGGCCCGCACCGGCCGGTGGGTGCCACTGGCGATGCCCGTCGACCCGGCCTCGATGCTCGGTGGACCGTTCGCCCCTCCCACGCCGCCCTCCCCGCCCGTCCAGCAGGCCCTGCTCTACACCGGCACCCCACCCATGGGCATGGCCGAACTGCTCGTCCTGAACCCGCACCACCCCGAGCTGACCCACCTCGATGCCTTCGCACACATGCCGGTAGACGGACTCGTCTACCCAGGCCGCCCCCTGACCGAAGCCGTGACCGCAGGTGGTGTCGTGCACGGCTCGAGCACGGCGTTCGCCGACGGTGTGCTCACCCGAGGGGTGCTGCTCGACCTGGCTCCCGGTGATCGGCTCCCGTCCGCACACCCGATCACCGCCGCCGACCTCGAGGCCGCCGAGCTGCGCAGCGGGGTGCACCTGGAGCCCGGCGACGCACTCGTCGTGCGCAGTGGCTGGACATTCTCCTGGGACGGGGAAACCCCGGCACCCGGCATGACCGTGGACGCCGTCACGTGGATGCAGCAGCGCGACGTCTCCCTCTACGCAGGCGACATCAGCGACACCTTCCCGCCGGTGGACCCGCGGGTCCCGATGCCGCTGCACATGGTCGGATTGACCCGCCTGGGGATGCCGTTGATCGACGGCGTCCAGGTCGATGAGCTGGCCGCGTTGTGCGCCGAACTCGGTCGCTACGCCTTCCTGCTCACCGTCGCACCGCCTCGACTGCGCGGGGCCACCGGCGTGCCCGTGAACCCCCTTGCGATCTTCTAGTTGGGCGCCTCCGAGTTCACGGTCATCCCGCGATACGGGTGGTCGGCGATGTCGCTCGTGTCGATGAGCGAGACTCGTCGCTCTCTCCTGGCCATTGATCAACTGCCCCAGCTAGCTCAAGAGGCTGGGGGGCTACTCGTGGGGCACCCCGTCCCATAGGCGTGCAGCGGGTCGTCAGCCGCCGGTCCTGACAACCATGGCACCCCATCGACGAGAACCTGCGCGGTGCTCGAAGGCAGCGGGATGACCAGCTGGCCCGGCACCTCCATGTAGGTCGTGTTCGTCACGGTGCCGGCGTCGTCAACGTCGACACGCACGGTCGATCCGGGCGGGTGCTCAGCGGACTCGCCAACGCACATGACCATGCTTGCGGTGGTCTCGACCGCGGTGCTCTGCTGTGGAGTCGGCGCTACCGAGCTCGAGCTAGTCGGCGCCGACGACGCCGCAGTCGGTGGCGGCGCATCGCCAGAGCAGCCCGAACTCACCATGAGCCCGAGAGCGGCCATGACAGCCAGACAGCCAGATCGCGTGGTGATCACATCGCCAGTGAAGCAGCGACAGGCTCCTAAGGGCAGAGCTGGAGCAAGCAGCAAGGACACGGGAGACCTCACGGTCATCCCGCCGTCCGGGTGGTTCAGGACACCAGAGCCTTCACGACTACGACGGCAACAACGACAGCCACGATGAGCAGAACACGTCGCCACCAAGCACGGCTACCGCGCTGTGGGGCAGTCGAGGGCTCTTCGACTAAGCCGATGTACTCCGCCGCTCGCCACACCTTGGACCGCTGCTTGCTCACCTGATCAAGCTAGCTCGCCGGCCGCCGGGCCATCACGACCTCGCGGTCATCCCGCGTTACGCGTCCTTAAGACGACGCCCCTGCCGCCGATCTACAGTCAGCAGACGATGATCAAGCAGCAGGAGCTCACGTGACCCGTACCCGGATAACCGCGCTGACCGTCTCCAGCGTGGCCGTGGCCTGCCTCCTCGCAGCCGGGTCGTGGCACCTGCTCAGCTCCTCCACCCCTGAGTCCAGCTCACCTCCCACTGACCAGCAGGTGGCCCACATGTCTGAGACCCCCACCCCGCCCTACGCCGCCGACGACGACAGCGACGAAGCAGCCATCTGGCGGCTGAAAGAGCAAGATCGTCTACGCAGCGACAGCCCCGAAGACCCTCTCCAGGACTTCGAGGGTCCTCAGGAGTCGATGCCCACCAGCGGCACGATCTACCTGGACTCTGACCAGTAGCTGCCCACCCACCGACTCCCCTGTGAGGCGGCCGCAGCCGTCAAGGCGTACCCCATCTACCCGATCATGCCGCGCTCAGTGCCCAGTCAAGCGGCCGTATAGCGCCGTCAGGGAGGCGCCATCCCGTTGCGGCAGTGACGGTCACACCTCGCGGCTCACATGGCTCAGGTGTCCCGAAAACCAGTGTTTTCGGGACGGATGCTACGGCCGAGTGCGGTGATCATGAAAAGGGAAGGATCGCCGTATCGG